>NZ_RAPV01000001.1:303499-606998 GCF_003610295.1 Paraburkholderia sp. BL23I1N1 | reverse complement strand
AGCCGAGAAACAAGCCGGTGCCGATCGCCCCGCCCAGCGCAATCAGCTGGATGTGACGATTCTTGAGCCCGCGCTTCAGGCCGTCTTGCTGCTGTGCACTATTCAAAATTGCGCCCCAGTGTATGGATATCGATCGCCCGATCAGACTTATGGTCTGCCCCGGCAGAACCTGAAATTTTACCGCGGCCGATATTAGCTAAATACTGGGACCAACCCGCGCTTGGTTCTGCGCCGCACTTAACGGCGAGGATAGTGATTGTCACTGGCGTGGGGCTTCTGTATGTTGCCCTAGTCGAGGTTTCCGCCTTCGGAGATTCAACATGTCGCCCAAACGCCTGCTTTGCGCCACTGCTGTGTGTCTCTGCTTCGCCGGGGCTGGTGCCATCGCGCAAACCGCGGCGCCCACGGCGGAACCCGCCGCCGAACCGGCCGAGATGCCCGGCATGGAGTCAAGCGCACCTGAAGCACCAGTCCCGCCACCCGCCGCGCCGGCCGTAGTACCCACAACGCCTGCCGCCACCGCACCAGCGACCCCAAAGGCGAGCGCCCCTACACCGACCGCGGCGCCCGCGGCACCCATGACCGGCCCCGTGCGCAACGTCGTGCTGGTTCATGGCGCGTTTGTCGACGGGTCGAGCTGGAACGGTGTCGTCGCGAAGTTGCAGCAGAAGGGGTATCACGTGAGTTCGGTGCAGAACCCGCTCACCTCGCTCGCCGACGATGTTGCGGCCACGCGCCGCGTCCTCGCGCGCCAGCAGGGCTCGACCATTCTGGTGGGCCACTCGTGGGGCGGTGTCGTGATCACCGAAGCGGGCGCGAACGCGCCGAACGTCGCCGGTCTCGTGTACGTCGCGGCGATCGCGCCGGACCTGCATGAATCCACGGCAGACCTCATGAAACGCGCGGCACCGATGCCCGCGGATCAAGGCATCACCGCGGACTCCAGCGGTTTCCTCTGGCTCGACCGCACGAAATACCACGCCGACTTTGCCGCGGACGTGCCCGAAAACGTCACGCGCGTGCTGTCCGCCGCGCAAGTCCCAATCGCCGCGACGGCATTTAGCGAAACTGTCAGTCACGTAGCGTGGAAAGAGAAGCCGTCGTGGTACGTGGTGACGACCCGGGATCGCGCGTTGTCGCCTGAAATCGAAAAATTCATGGCCGAGCGGCATGAACGCGAAGGTCGTGTCGATGTCATCGAGTCATCTTGCACCGGTGTCGCATGCGGGTGCAATTGCCGACGTAATCGATCACGCGGCGCGTGAACTGAGCCGGCAACAGTAGACCGTAGCCAGTTAATGCGTATGCGCGAGATCGAGCGCGCATACGCTGTAGTCGGCAAGCACACGTTTTGGCGCTTAAGAACAATCAAGCTCACCCAGGTATCCACGCACACGCACACGCACACGCACACGCACACGCACACGCACACGCGCACGCAAGCACCAAAGCAGAACTAAAGCGCTAACGCTTCACGACTCCCACGCCTCTCACCGCAGATTCGTCGTCGCCAATTCAACCACCTCATCACCGCGGCCATTCAGCACCGCTCGCAGCATATACAAACTGAACCCCTTCGCCTGCGCCCATTGAATCTTCGGCGGCAATGCGAGTTCGTGCTTCGCCGTCACTACGTCGATCACCGCGGGCCCAGGATGCGCGAATGCCTCGCGCAATGCGGGCTCGATGTTTTCCGACAATTCGATCCGCGCGCCATAGATGCCCGCGCCGCGTGCAATCGCCGCGAAATCGGTGGCGGCGAGATCGGTGCCGCTTTCGAGGTAGCCGCCCGCCTTCATCTCCATCGCGACGAAGCCGAGCGTGCTGTTGTTGAATACGACCACCTTGATCGGCAGATTCAGTTGGCGCGCGGTGAGCAGATCGCCGAGCAACATCGAGAGGCCACCGTCGCCCGATAGCGAAATTACCTGGCGTTGCGGCTCCGCCGCTTGCGCGCCCAACGCCTGCGGCATCGCATTAGCCATCGAACCGTGATTGAACGAGCCATGCAGACTGCGCTTGCCGTTCATCGTCAGATAACGCGCGGCCCAAAGCGTCGGGGTGCCGACGTCGGCACAAAACACGGCGTCTTCGTTCGCCACTTTGTCGATGATACTAGTCAGATATTGCGGATGAATCGCACGCCCCGGATCAGACGGGCGGGCGAGATCGTCGAGGTCCTTGCGCGTATCGGCGTAGTGCTTGCGGGCGTTCTCGAGAAAGCGTCGATCGGTCTTGCGCTTGATCAACGGGAGCAGTGCCTGCAAGGTCGCCTTGACGTCGCCGACGAGGCCCAGCTTCAACGGCGCACGCTTGCCGAGCGTGGAGCCGCGGCGATCGATCTGCACCACGTTGCCGTGCGACGGATAAAAGTTGCGATACGGGAAATCGGTGCCGAGCATCACGAGCGTGTCGCACGACATCATCGCGTGATAGCCCGAACTGAAACCGATCAGGCCGGTCATGCCGACATCGAACGGGTTGTCCCACTCCACGTATTGTTTGCCGCGCAATGCATGCACGGTGGGGGCGCCGAGCTGATCGGCGAAGGCCACCACTTCGTCATGTGCGTCAGCGCAGCCGCTGCCGCATAGGAGCGTCACGCCACCGGCCTGATTCAGCATATCGGCGAGCCGGTCGAGATCCGCGCCGGAGGGCACCACCGTCGAACGTTCGAGCGTACCGGCCCACGCCGGCGTTTCGTCGGGGGCTTCGCTGAGCGCGACATCGCCGGGCAGCACGATTACCGCGACGCCACGCTCCTCGATTGCGGTGCGCATCGCGCGCGCCAGCACGCGAGGAAACTGCGACGGGTTCGTCACCAGCTCGACGTAGTGGCTGCACTCCTTGAACAACTCTTGAGGATGGGTTTCCTGGAAGTAACCGAGGCCGATCTCCGAGGAGGGAATGTGCGCGGCGATGGCGAGCACGGGTTGATGATTGCGATGACAGTCGTACAGGCCGTTGATCAGATGCAGGTTGCCTGGACCGCAACTGCCCGCGCAGACGGCGAGCTTGCCGGTAGCGGCGGCATCGGCGCCGGCGGCGAAGGCCGCGACCTCTTCGTGGCGCGTATGCATCCAGCGAATCGAACCGAGCCGTTGCAAGCTGTCCGACAGGCCGTTCAGACTGTCGCCGGTCACGCCCCAAATCCGTTCGACATCTGCTGCCGCCAGTGTTCTGGCCAGATAATCCGCGATAGTCTGCTTACCCATGTTGTACTCCGCTAAGTGAGAGAGACGGTACCTCTGGAATGCCAGAGAGTACCGCGTCCTCGCAACACCTGTCACAGAGGGGGCAGCGTTTTATCGAAACGTAAGCGTGGGGGATGGCCGCGCTTGCCGGGCTGCTTTGTTCGTCACACGGCTCAGCGCAACATGAACGACATCGCCGACAGGCAATTCAGCATCCGCACCACATGTTCCGCCGACGCCGCGCTGAAGCGCAACGTGACGGCGTCGACGCGCGTGAGCGTCGGCCATTGGCAGAACAGATCGGCAAGCGCGGTAGTTTGCACGCGCAACTCGCAGTCGACGGGCTTCGCGGCAACGCGCGTGGCCTGAGGCGCATGACCCTTGTCGACGTAATACCGCACCACGTCGCGCGCGGCATTTTCAATCGCATCACGGGCGCTCGCCGGCGTTTGCGTCACGCCGCTCGCATGCCCCGTCGCGCTCTTGGTGACGACGAAACGCGCATCTGGAAAACGCGGCGCGGTTTCCTCGGCGAATACGTCGTCGCCGGATAAAAGCGCGACCTGTGCACCGTATTCTTCCGCCAGCGCTCCATACAATCCCGCCTCGCCCACTTCGACGCCGTTCAACGATACACGCGCGAAGGCGAAGCTGTTGATCGTATGCGAGAGAATGCCGCGAGTTTGCGACCTTGCGTGATAGCCGATCATGAACACCAGCGCCGCGCCATATTCGAGGCCAGCCATCATGCCGAGCGTACGCGGCTTGCCGAGCACGACCTGGGCGCGTGCATCGAGCAGATCGGGCAGCAGATTGCGGAAACCGCCATGCGAATCGTTGACCCATACGTGGGTCGCACCGCCGGCGAATGCGCCTTCGATCGCGGCGTTGGCTTCGAGTGTCATCCAGCGGCGCGCGACTTCATATTCGCCGTTGCCCGCACGCGTTTGCCCAGGGTGAAACACGCCGGCTACGCCTTCGATGTCGGCGGAAATCAGGACTTTCATCAGAGAGATGGCTTGAGAAGTTGAGCGAGGTCGGGGGCGATGTCGTGCAGCGATAGACGGCGGTGGCCATCGCGGCCTGTTAAAGATGTCGCGCTCCACAACGCATCGACGATCGCTTGCTCGACGCTGTCCGCGCAAGCGCGGAATAGCGAATCGAGGCGTGTGTCGGCCAGCATCGGCGGCAGCGCGACGAAGTCGGATTCGTGCGGCACGGTGTAGGCCGTTGAAAACGCCAGCGCGATATCGCCGCTGCCGTGGCCGTACACCGAACCGGTTCGTGCGAGACCGGCCGCGGCGCGCAATGACAGGCGCTTGAGCTGGCGAGCGTCGAGCGGCGCGTCGGTGGCAACGATCATGATGATCGAGCCTTGTTCGGGTTTCGAGTCGGGTGATGGGTTAGTGGGATTTGCCGAGGCCGCCGAGCCGGCTGCTTCAGCATTGGCAGTGCGTTCAGCCAGCACACGCCCGAGCGGCACGCCATCGATCGTCAACATCGGCAACCGGCCGAAGTTCGCCAGCACTAGCGCACCGACGGTATAGCGCCGCCCTGCCAAGTCGACCACGCGCGACGCATTGCCGATTCCGCCTTTCAGGTCGAAGCACGACATGCCGCGGCCTGCGCCGACCGACCCGCTCGCGATCTCAACGCCGGCCGCGTCACACGCGTCGTTGTAATGCCGTTCGCTTACCGCCAAAGCCTGAATATCGTTCAGGTAGCCGTCATTACATTCGAACACCAACGAATTGACGGTCGACCATTCGCGCCCGATTCGCGGATTGGCATGGCTTGCAGCGCGAATCTGCGCTTGTGCAACCGCCGCGACGCCGAAGGTATTAGTCAACGCAATCGGCGTTTCCAGCACACCGAGTTCTTCGACTTGCACCAGCCCGATGCTTTTACCAAAGCCGTTGATCACCGATGCAGCCGCGGGCACCTTGTTCAGAAACGGATCGCCGGCATGCGGATGAATCACGGTCACGCCGGTTTGCACAGCGTCTTCATCCAGCGTGCAATGTCCGACCGTCACGCCTGCTACATCGGCAATCGTCCCATGCGGTCCGCTCGGCAACACGCCGATGTGCGGTGCGTCATTCTCTGAAACTTTAGTCGAATTCATGGCCGGTCGAGCTTCGGATCGAGCGCATCGCGCAAACCGTCGCCGAGCAGATTGAACGCCAGCACCGTGAGAAAAATCGCCAGACTCGGAAACAGCGCGATATGCGGCGCAGTGACCATATCGGCACGCGCTTCGTTGAGCATCGCGCCCCACTCCGGCGTCGGCGGTTGCGCACCGAGTCCGAGAAACGACAAACTCGCCGCGGTGATGATCGACGTACCGATCCGCATCGTGAAGTACACGACGATCGACGAGATCGTCCCCGGCAGAATATGCCGCACGATGATGGTCCAGTCCGATGCGCCGATGCTGCGTGCCGCTTCGATATAGGTGAGCTGCTTGAGCATCAGCGTATTGCCGCGCACGAGCCGCGCAAACGCCGGGATGCTGAAAATCGCCACCGCACAGATCACATTGATCATGCCATTGCCGAGAATCGCGACCACACCAATCGCCAGCAGAATGCCAGGGAATGCGAACAGCACGTCGGCGACGCGCATCGTGATACGGTCCCACCAGCCTTCGTAGTATCCGGCCAGCAAACCGAAGAACGTGCCGATCACCGCGCCGATCGCCACCGACAGAAACCCGGCCTCGAGCGAAATACGCGAACCTGCCAGAATGCGGCTGAAAATATCGCGGCCCAGCGAATCCACGCCGAACCAGTGCGCGGCCGAGGGCCCCGCATTCAACGCGTCGTAGTCGAAGAAATTCTCAGGATCGTACGGCACGATATGCGGCGCGAGAATCGCGACCGCGACCAGCGGCAGCACGAAAACGCCGGCGGCGAGCGCCACATGCTGCTTACGGAATTTGCGCCAGAATTCACTCCACGGCGTGCGGATCGTACTTTCTACGAGGGCGGCCTTGGCTGCATTCGCCTCGGCGGCTGAGATGCTCATTCGGGCCTCACTTGAAACGGATGGTCGGGTTGATGACGGCGTACAGCACGTCCACAACCAGGTTGATGATGATGAACTCAAGCGAGAACAACAGCACTTCGGCCTGAATCACCGGATAGTCGCGCATCGCCACGGCGTCCACCAGCAGGCGTCCAAGCCCCGGCCAGTTGAACACCACTTCGACCACGATCGAGCCGCCCAGCAGGAAGCCGAATTGCAGCCCCATCATCGTGACGACGGGAATCATCGCGTTGCGCAGGCAGTGTTTGACGATCACGAGCCGTTCAGGCACGCCCTTGGCGCGTGCGGTGCGCACAAAATCTTCATTCATCACTTCGACGAACGAAGCACGCGTGAAGCGCGCCATCACTGCGGCCACGGCCGCGCCCAGTGTGAGCGACGGCAGCACGTAGCTCTTCCACGAACCGTCGCCCACGATCGGCAGCCAGCCGAGCTTCACCGAAAAGATCTCCATCAGCAGCATGCCGAGCGCGAACGCGGGAAACGAAATGCCCGACACCGCGAGCGTCATGCCGAGCCGGTCCGGCCAGCGATTGCGCCACACCGCCGAGACAATGCCAATGCCCATGCCGAGCACCACCGCCCACACCATGCTTGCGAGGGTGAGCAGCAGCGTCGGCATGAAGCGTTCGCCGATTTCCTGGCTGACCGGCCGCTTGCTGCGCGTAGATGTGCCGAAGTCACCGTGCGCGATCTTCACGAAGAAGTTGACGAACTGCTGTGGCATCGGCTTATCGAGGCCGAGATCGGCACGCACCAGCGCAACGGTCGCTTCGTCCGCTTCGGGACCGGCCGCGAGCCGCGCCGGATCGCCGGGCAGCAGATGCACGAACAGGAACACCAGCACGGCGACGATGAAGAGCGTCGGCAGCAGACCAAAGATACGTTTGACGAGGAAGTTCAGCATGAAACCAATCCGGCAATGAGGCGGGCAACGAAGAATCGTTAAGAGCGATACGCGACCGTCCGGCCCGTGTGTTCGTGAAGAACACGCCGCGCCGAACGGTCAGCTCATCACTTGATTGCGATCTCGTCGAAATTAAACGAGCCGTCCGGCGCGACATAAGCACCCGACAAGCGCTTGCTGCGCGCGTACACCACCTTTTCCTTGACGAGAAAAATCCACGGCGCGTCGGCCCAGATGCGTTTTTGCGCGTCGGTGTAGAGCTCGGCCTTCTTGGCGCGGTCGGTGGTTTCGAGCGCCTGCTTCAGGTCGCTGTCGACGGTGTCGTTCTTGTAGTACGCAGTGTTGACCATCTTCGGCGGGAACGAGACCGAGCCGAGCAGCGGCGTAATTGCCCAGTCCGCTTCGCCCGTCGACGACGACCAGCCCGCGTAGTACATCCGCACCGGTGCGGTCACCGGGTCTTGCGCGCTTTCCACCTTCGCGACGCGTTGACCCGCTTCGAGCGCTTCAACCTGCGTCTTGATGCCGACTTGCGCCAGTTGCTGCTGCACGAACTGGATCACCTTCTGCGCGGTCGAGTAGTTATACGCGGACCACAGCGTCGTTTCGAAACCGTTCGGATAACCCGCCTCCTTCAGCAGTTCACGCGCCTTGGCCGGATCGTACGGCCAGGGGCCGAGCTTCACCGCGTAATCCACACCTTGCGGCACCACGCCGTCGGCCGGCGTCGCGTAACCGGCGAACACGACCTTCGTCAGCGCCTCCTTGTTGACCGCATAGTTCAGCGCTTCACGCACCTTCGGATTGTCGAACGGCTTCTGATTCACATTCAGGCTGATATAGCGCTGGATGATCGACGGCGACGCGATCAGATCGACCTTCGGGCTCGACTGCAATTGCGCGGCCTGTTCGAACGGCACCTGGAACGCGAAGTCCGCTTCGCCCGTGCGCATCAACGCAGCACGCGTGTTGTTGTCGACCACCGGCTTCCAGTCGATCGCATCGACCTTCGGATAGCCCTTCTTCCAGTAGCCGGCGAATTTCTTCACCGTGAGGTCGCCTGCCGGGTCCCACTTCACCAATTCGAACGGACCTGTACCGACCGGATGAAACGCGATGTCCTTGCCGTACTTCTTCAGCGCGTCAGGCGAGATCATCACCGCCGACGGATGCGCCAGCACGTTGACGAACGCCGAGAACGGCGCCTTCAGCGTGATCTTCACCGTGTACGGATCGATCACTTCGGTCTTCTCGATACGGTTGAACATGTTGTAGCGCTTGAGCTTGTTCGCCGGATCGGTCACGCGGTCGAAGTTCGCCTTGACCGCGGCTGCATTGAAGTCGGTGCCGTCCTGGAACTTCACGCCGTGGCGCAGCTTGAACGTGTAGACCTTGGCTTCCGGACTCGCTTCGTAGCTGTCGGCCAGCACGTTGACCAACTTCATGTCCTTGTCGAAGCCGAACAGGCCTTGATAGAACGACTTGGCGACGGCTTGCGACAGCGTGTCGTTCGCGTCGTACGGATCGAGCGACGTGAAGGTCGACGCAACGGCCATCACGGCCGTCGTGTCGGCGTGCGCCACATTGCCCGCGAGCATCGCGAACACCACCGCGCCGCCGCTGACCAGCGCGCGCAAACGAAACGGAGAAGACGGGACCAGCAGGTTCATGAGGTTGGCTCCAGGCTGCGAATTGAAACTGGGTTATGTGCTGCGAGAGAAAATGGTTTTGCTTCAGGTCTGGTACTTCGTTTTGATCTGCATTCGTGTCTGCGTTCGGACTGGCGTTCGCGCTTAGTAAGCGCCGCCGACTCGATGCTGGGCCACGAAATGATCCGGTCCCACCGCAACCAGCGGCGCCACGATCGGTTCGTCGTTCAGCGCGCGGATCGGGCTCGGAATCTCATCGTCGGCGAGCATGCGTTTGGCGTGACGGCGCGCCGGATCGGCAACCGGCACCGCGCCCATCAGCTTCTTCGTATAGGGATGCTGCGGCGCTTCGAACACCGCGCGGCGCGGACCGATCTCGACGATCTGGCCGAGATACATCACCGCCACGCGATGGCTCACGCGCTCCACCACCGCCATGTCATGCGAAATAAACAGATACGCGACGCCCAGCTCGCGCTGCAGATCGAGCATCAGATTGACGATTTGCGCCTGCACGGAGACGTCCAGTGCGGAGACGGATTCGTCGGCGATCACGACTTTCGGATTCAAGGCCAGCGCACGCGCAATCGCGATGCGTTGCCGTTGTCCGCCCGAAAATTCGTGCGGATAGCGGCTTGCGGCCTCGCGCGGCAAGCCAACCTTCTCAAGCAACCACGCAACGCGCGCCTGCGCTTCGGCACCTTGAGCGACGCCATGCACGAGCAAGGGCTCCATGATCGAGAAACCGACCGTCAAACGTGGATTCAGCGAGGCAAACGGGTCCTGAAAAATAAACTGGATATTGCGGCGCAGTGCTTGCAACGCAGGGCCTGTGAGCGAGCTGATTTCCTTACCGTCAAATTCGATCGAGCCGCTCTGGCTTTCGACCAGACGCAGCAACGAACGGCCCGTGGTCGATTTGCCACATCCCGATTCGCCGACCAGCGCAAGCGTCTCGCCCGGACGCAGATCAAAGCTGACTTTCTCAACCGCATGCACGCGGCCCGTGAGGCGTCCGAACACACCGCTCTTGACCGGAAAGCGCGTGACCAGGTCGCGCACGCGCAGGATCGGCGGCGTGCTGTCGTGGATCACGGGTTGGGTTTCCTGCGCGACGGCGATTGCGGGACGAATGGGTTCATCCGTGCCGGTGAGCGCCGCCTGCTCGACGGTCAGAATCGGAAACCTGGCGGGCCGATCGGTGCCTTCCATTGCGCCAAGGTGCGGCACTGCGGCGAGCAACGCCTTCGTATAAGGATGAGACGGCGCGGCGAACAGCGCATCTGAAGCACCCTCTTCCACTTTCTCGCCGCGATACATCACCAGCACGCGATCGGCCACTTCGGCCACCACACCCATATCGTGCGTGATAAAGATCACGCCCATATTCATCTCGTCCTGCAGGCCGCGAATCAATTGCAGAATCTGCGCCTGGATCGTGACGTCGAGCGCGGTGGTCGGCTCATCGGCGATCAGCAATGCAGGCTTGCACGACAGCGCCATCGCGATCATCACGCGTTGGCGCATGCCGCCAGAGAGCTGATGCGGAAAACGTGCGGCCATCCGGCGTGCTTCAGGAATGCGAACGAGTTCGAGCAGACGCAGCGTTTCGGCGTGCGCCTCGGAACGGCTTTTCCCCTGATGCAAGGCAATCGCTTCGCTGATCTGATCGCCGACCGTAAACACCGGATTCAGCGAGGTCATCGGCTCCTGGAAGATCATCGCGATGTCGGCACCGCGAATCGAACGCATCGTGCCGGACGACGCTTTCGCGAGGTCGAGCACGCTGCCGTCGCGGCGCCGGAAGGCGATGCTGCCGCCGGCAAGGCGCCCACCGCCATGCTCGATCAGCCGCATCAAGGCAAGCGACGTCACCGATTTGCCCGAACCCGATTCGCCGACGATCGCGAGCGTCTCGCCACGGTCCACAGTCAGCGAGAGATTGCGCACCGCATTGAAGGTCTTATCGCCGCTGCGAAACGCGACCGACAGATCGTCGACGGCAAGCACGTGCTGCGACGGCAAGGTTTCGATAAGCGGGCGGGCGGTGTGCGATGAAGTCGGCACGATGGCTCCTTTGGATTCGAACGCGGCTAACGATGATTCAAACAAAAATTCAAGCGACGGCGCAGCGAGAACGCGTTAGCGATAGATCGCCGTCACCGGCGTCTCGCCGATCCGCGCGAATCCGCGATACATGCCCTCGGTATTGAACGGCAGCGTGACGTTGCCGCGCGCATCGACGGCGACCAGACCGCCGCGTCCGTCGATCTTCGGCAAACGGTTCATCACCACGTCGTGCGCGGCTTCTTCGAGCGAGACGTTGCGGTACGCCATCTGCGCCGCGACGTCGTATGCGGCCACCATCCGCATGAACATCTCGCCGGTGCCGGTGGTCGAGACCGCGCAGGTTGCGTCGTCGGCATAGCAGCCCGCGCCGATCAACGGCGTATCGCCGACCCGGCCGGCCTGCTTGTTGGTGACGCCGCCCGTCGAGGTCGCAGCCGCCACGTGACCGTGCTGATCGAGCGCGACCGCACCCACGGTGCCGAACTTACGATTCGGATCGATCGGCTCGTGCGGCGTGGGATCGTCATTGTTCGAGGCCAGCGTCGCGCCATCATGATCGAGCATGGCGCGCTGCTGAGTGCTTGCGAGTTGCCACTGCCGATGACGCGCTTCGGTATGGAAATATTCGGGCTCTACGAATTCGAGTCCTTGTGCGGCCGCGAAGGCTTCAGCGCCCTCGCCCGTGAACAGCACATGTTCGCTGCGCTCGAGTACGCGGCGAGCCGCCAGAATCGGATTGCGCACGCGCGTCACGCAGCAGATCGCGCCGGCGTCGAGCGTGCTGCCGTCCATGATCGCCGCGTCGAGTTCATGCGTGCCGGCCGCCGTGTAAACCGCGCCACGCCCCGCGTTGAAGAGCGGACAGTCTTCGAGCAGGCGCACGGCTTCGCTGACGGCGTCGAGTGCGCTGCCGCCGTCGGCGAGGACGCGCTGCCCGGCGCTCAGCACGGCATGCAACGCAGCGTGATAGTCGGCTTCGGCGCTGGCTGACATCGATGCGCGCAGGATCGTGCCTGCTCCGCCGTGAATGGCAATGACTGCGTTGGGGTTCATTTTTTGGCTTTGGTGGTGCGGGGAAAACGAGTGGAAGCGCTCACGGGCTGCGCGCTTGTGCCGGTGGCCGCGGCTTGCGGATCGGTGAGCCACGGCAGCACGAATTCGGTGACTTCAGCGGCCGCCTTCACCGAGCGTTTCGCCCGGTAGGCGACCGCGTCGCACAGCGCTTCGATCACGGCCAGCACGGCCGAATCGGCATTGGCCGCGAGGCGGCGCTCGGAGCGGATATAGAGCGAGAGATCGGCGAATTGCGCGAGCGGCGAGTGCGGCCCATCGGTCAGCGCAAGCACGCGTGCGCCGCGACTTGCCGAGCGCCGCGCGAGTTCGATCGTGTCCTCGACGTAACGCGGAAACGCGATCCCGATCACCAGATCGCCTTCATTCGAAGCGAACAGACGCCGCGCGGCATGCGACGGTCCACCGACGAACGCGAGCGACTGCACGTTGTCGTGGTACGGCATCAGACCGTGTTCCATCAGGCCCGCGAGGAACGCGCTCGAACCCGCGCCGAGCACGAAGACGCGACGCGCGGAGATGATCGCTTCCACGGCGGCTTCGGCGGCGGCGTTGTCGATTGCCGCGCGAGTGGATTGCAGATTGGTGGCGGCCTGCTCGAGCGACGCGTCGATCAGATCGTCGCCGGAAGCGAGCGATTCCTGCGCGCTACGCAGCCGCTCGACCGGTGCGAGCGTCGCTTCGAAGCCGCGTACCAGCGCTTCGCGAAACTGCGGATAGCCGTCGAAGCCAAGCGCGCGAGCAAAGCGATTCGCCGTTGCCACCGACGCATCGACCACGCTCGCCAGTTCGTCGATTCGCATGGTTGCCGCGCGGAACAGATTCGCGAGCACATATTCGCCCATGCGCCGGTGAATCGGCGTGAGGGTCGGCATCGCTGCGGCAATGCGCGCGGCGATCGCCTGCTCGGCGGGATTGGAAGCAACGGACGAGTGATGAATCATGCGAGCGAGCCGGCGCGGCGGCGTAAGCAAAATGAATGAAAGTATATTTACATAGAAACCACTCCGAAAAAATTCATTTTCATTTTCAAGGGTTTCCACCGATGACCTCGGGCGCGTCAGAACGCCACTCAGTCGCCCAATGAAAACCGGTTTTCATCATTGCGCGATGGCGGTGCCCTCGGGAATGTCCGCGAGCCGTGCCGCCGGCGACATGACGATGATCAACGCCTGCGCAAGGAACGCCGCTGCCGCCGCGACCAGACACGCGTCCATCCCCCAGCGCGCACTGATCGCCGCACCGAGCAATGCGCCCACCGGCCGCGCACCGAAAGTCGCCGTGCTATTGAGCGCCGAGACGCGCCCCATCATCCGTTCAGGCGTGATCGCCTGACGCAGCGTAGTCGAACCCACCACCCACAAAATCGGTCCGGCGCCGAGCAGGAAGAAGCTCAGCATCGCCAGCCAGAACGACGGCGTGACGATCGTCGCCACCATCACGAGCGAGGCGAGCAAACCGCATGACGGTCCGATGATCAGCACGCGGCCGAACGCGAGACGCCGCGCGATGGCCGGTGCGGCAAGCGCACCGCACACCATGCCGACGCCATACGCGCCGAGCGTCACGCCGACCATCGACGCGCTCAATCCCAAACGATGTACGGCGTACGGCACATACACCGCTTGCAGCACGAAGAAACCAAGATTGAAGAAGATCGCGGTGGCGAGCATCGGACGCAGCAGCGCGTCGCGCAGCACGAAGCGCGTACCGTCGCGCAGTTCCAGCATGAAGTGCCGCTGGGCTGCCGCCGCTCGCGGCGGTTCGCGCAGTCCCGCGAGCAAGGTGACGGCCAGCGCCGATAGCCCGGCCGCGCAGCCATACGCCCAGCCCGCGCCGATCCAGCCGACCAGCAGCCCGCCAAGCGCCGGCCCCGCCGAATACGCGACGCTGCGCGCCAGTTCGAGCCGGCCGTTCGCCTGGGCATACGCCTCGCGCGGCACGATCGAAGGCACCAGCGAAGGCGCCGCGACGTTGTAGGCCACAGTGCCGGTCGCCGCGATGAAGCCGAGCGCGGCGAGCAGCGGCAAGCTCAGCGAATGCGTCAGCACAAGCAGCAGCACGCACAGCATCGCGACCACGCGCACGCTTTCGGCGAGCGCCATCAACGTGCGGCGCGAGCGGCGGTCGGCCCATACACCGAGCGGAATCGACAACAACAGGAACGGCAGCGTCTGCGCGGTTTGCAACAGGCCGGTCTCGCGCGCGCCGGCGCCGAGCGCGAACACGGCGACGAGCGGCGCGGCGGCGAGGCTGATCTGCTCGGCGGATTGCGCGACCAGATTCGACCATGCGAGCCGCTGGAATGCGGCCGGCAGACGGATCACGGATGAAGACGATGAAGAGGAAGCGGCGTGCATCGATGAACTCCTGCGACGGAATGTGGAAAGCTCATCGTGGCCGCTACGGCGTTGCGCGGCGCTCCGCTTCTTGCGGTGTTATTCTTCGCACGCCATGAATCTCGAAAGCATCCTCTTTACTCAAGGTTTCGGCTCGCGACGCCAATGTCGGGCGCTGATCGGCGACGGCCGCGTGAGCATCGACGGCTCAGTCCGCACCGATGCCGACGCCGATTTTCCAACCCATGACGGCACGTTCTGCTTCAGTGTGGACGGCGTCGTCTGGCCGTATCGCGAGCACGCCTATCTGCTGCTGAACAAGCCCGCCGGCTACGAATGTTCGCGCGACCCGCAGCATCATCTGAGCGTGTTCAGTCTGCTGCCGCCGCAGTTCGCCGAACGCGGCGTGCAATGCGTGGGCCGCCTCGATCAGGACACCACCGGTCTGCTGCTGCTCTCCGACGACGGCAAGTTCGTTCACATGTTCACGTCGCCAAAACGCAAAGTGCCGAAGCTGTACATCGCCACCACACGTCATCCCATCGACGACGCCCAATTGAGCGCTTTACGTGACGGCGTCTTGCTGCACGGCGAGCCCAAACCGATCGCCGCCATCGACGCTCAGGCGCGCGGCGAGCACGCGCTCGCCCTCACCGTGATGGAAGGCAAGTATCACCAGGTCAAACGGATGATCGCGGCAGCCGGCAATCGTTGCGAAGCGCTGCATCGCGAGAGGATCGGCGGACTCGCGTTGCCCGCGACGCTCGCGGAAGGCGCGTGGCAATGGCTCGACGAAACCGACCTCGGATCTTTACGGAGCGGGTAAACCGGTAGGGCCCTTTTAAAGCCTTGATGCGTCAGGATATTCGTGTGCGCCCCCGCACACAGGCCCCAAGGGACACCCGATTACACGCTGCAGCGCAGCATGCTCTTCCTTACAGCTCGCCCTATACTCGTTTAAACAAAGACTACAAAGGGTTCAAGGAGGGGCGCCATGGTCATCCACGACACCGTCGCATTTTCAAATGTGATGATCGCTTTCGTGTGCCTCGGCCTGGTTTTGATCGGCGGACTGCTGGTCATGATGCGGCTACGGCACAAATATCATCCGAACCTGATCGGCGCACTGATCGGTGCAATGCTGTGCTTCCTGTTGCTGGAGGCGTTGCCGGCACTGACGTAAACTTACGGGGTCTCGCGGAAAAAATCGTCAACGCTCGGATACCGCAAGCGCACGTGCAATTCCGCTTTGAGGCGGCGGTTCACAAGCCGCCTCGATTCACGCATGAACGACAGCAAGGTCGGTTCGATCTGCTGCTCTGCTTCTACGCGCGTAATGCGCGGCGCGCGTTCAAGGCCGAACGCATCGGCCACCACATCGAAGTACGCTCCCATTTTCAGCGTCGTATCGTCGGACGCGTGGATTGCGCGTCCCGGCCGCCCGTGCGTGGCAAGGCGCACGAGAATCGCGGCGAGGTCGTCGGCGTGGATATGGTTGGTGTAGACGTCGTCCGCGTCGATCAAGGCAGGGGTGCGCTTTTCCAACCGCGCGAGCGGCAAGCGGTTGCTCGCGTAGATGCCCGGAATTCGCGCGATGGTGGCGGCCACCACACCGCGCGCCGTGGCGCGCCGCAATTGCCGCTCGGCCGACACGCGGCGTTTCGCGCGTGAATTGGCCGGCTGCGACGCGCGCGTCTCGTCGATCCACGCGCCGCCGCAGTCGCCGTAGACCCCTGTCGTGCTCGCGTACACCAACTTCACGGGCGCCTGCGGAGCGGCGGTCCAGCGCACCCTGTCGGGTACAATATTGGCTGCTTCAGATTCCGCCCATGAGGCACGAATGCGGCGCAGCCGCCCCACAGGCACCACCGCGCCGCGTGCGGCACGCAGTGCCCGATCGCGGCGCGCGCCGAGCGTAGCGAGCAACGCACGGGTACGGCGGTCGTCGTTGCCGGTCTTCTGCGGCGGCGCAAGATGCAGCACCGTCGGCGCGAGGCCGGCAAGCCGTTTCAGGCTGCGGCGCGTGTCCAGGTCGCCAACCAGCGGCGTGACCCCCGCGGCGCGCAATTCGGCGCTGCGTTCGGCGTGACTGGTGAGCGCGAAGACATGCGCGCGTGGCCGCAATAAGGGCACACAGCGCATCCCAACGTCACCGCAGCCCACTATCAACACGCGCGGCCGGCGTAATTTTCGTGTCGCTTTCATGGTGGACGCATTGTAGCCGTCAAGCGCGGCAGGTACCGCACAGTTGCACCGCGGGTCCGATAACGATTACCGACTTTTCGAATTCGAACACTCTATGGCATTTAACGTCACGCTCCGGCAAAGCGGCCGGCAATTTCAGGTAGAACAGGACGAACCGGTCCTGATCGCGGCCTTGCGCCAAGGCATCGGCCTGCCGTACGGCTGCAAGAACGGCGCCTGCGGCTCATGCAAAGGCACCGTGGTCAGCGGTCAGATCGAACAGCGCCAGCATTCGTCGTCGGCCTTGTCGAACGACGAAAAGACGCGCGGCATGGCCCTCTTCTGCTGCGCGACGGCGTGCTCCGATCTCGAAGTGGACATTCGCGAAGTGGCCGGCGTGGGCGACGTGCAGGTCAAGAAACTGCCGTGCCGCGTGAACGCCATCGAGCGCAAAGCCGACGACGTCGTCGTGCTGAAGCTGCAGCTGCCGGCCAACGAGCGTCTGCAATATCTGGCCGGCCAGTACCTCGAATTCATTCTGAAGGACGGCAAGCGCCGCAGCTATTCGATGGCGAATGCGCCGCACGCGGAAGGCCCGATCGAATTGCACATCCGTCACATGCCCGGTGGCGCGTTCACCGACCACGTCTTCAATACGATAAAGGAGCGCGACATCCTGCGCTTCGAAGCCCCGCTCGGCACCTTCTTCCTGCGCGAAGATTCGGACAAGCCGATCGTGCTGTTGGCCTCGGGCACGGGCTTCGCGCCGCTGAAGGCGATCGTCGAACATGCGGTGTTCAAGAACCTGAACCGGCCGATGACGCTTTACTGGGGCGCGCGCCGCAAGAAAGACTTGTACTTGCTCGAACTCGCCGAACAATGGGCTCGCGAGATCCCGAACTTCAAGTTCGTGCCGGTGCTGTCGGAACCGGACGCGAGCGACGCATGGACCGGCCGTGTCGGCTTCGTGCATCGAGCGGTGATCGAGGACCTGCCGGACCTGTCGCCGTATCAGGTGTACGCGTGCGGCGCACCTGTGATGGTCGAGTCGGCACAGCGCGATTTCACCCAGCATCACGAGCTGCCGGAAGACGAGTTCTACGCGGATTCCTTCACGAGCGCGGCGGATCTGGCGAACGCGGTTTGAGGCGGTGAATGGGTTGACAGGCTAACGATCAACCCATTCATCAAAACGAAACAGGCGCGCTGGCAGACTTGCATCAATCCGCGTTGACGCGACTCTGTGCAAATTCATGGTTTACACCAGCGCTTTCCTTGTCGTATTCTTTCGCGCATGAACCGCATCCAACCCGAACTCCGACGTCGCCGCTCGCCGCTCCCTTAGGGACGCCGCTGGCTTCGTCACGGATTCGCGCCGCACAAGGGCGCAAGCAGTTCGAATCATGAAAGCCACGGCATGCCGTGGCTTTTTTGTTTGCTTTTTCGTTCGCTTTTTCGTCTTCCCCCGGCCCCTGTTTGATGGGTGGCCAACCGCTCATTAATCCTTCACCCCGCTGTCTGGAGCCTGCCGTCATGAATTTCAATGAGTACCCGATCGAGTCGCTGATGTACATCACGAACCGGCCCGAAATCGTTTTCACGCACGGCAAGGGCTCGTGGCTCTACGACAATAACGGCAAGCGATATCTGGACTTCATCCAGGGCTGGGCGGTCAACAGCCTCGGTCATTGCAACGACGGCATGATCGAAGCGCTGAACAAGCAGTCGCAATTGCTGCTCAATCCGTCGCCGGCTTTCTACAATGGTCCGATGGCGAAACTCGCGGGCCTGCTCACGCAGCACAGCTGTTTCGACAAGGTGTTCTTCGCGAACAGCGGCGCCGAAGCGAACGAAGGCGCAATCAAGCTCGCGCGCAAGTGGGGCAAGAAGTTCAAGGATGGCGCGTTCGAAATCATCACGTTCGACCACAGCTTCCACGGCCGCACGCTCGCGACCATGTCCGCAAGCGGCAAACCGGGGTGGGACACGATCTACGCGCCGCAAGTGCCGGGCTTCCCGAAGGCGGACCTGAACGACATCGCGTCGGTTGAAAAGCTGATCAACGCAAAAACGGTCGCGGTGATGCTCGAGCCGATTCAGGGCGAAGGCGGCGTGATTCCCGCCACGCGCGAATTCATGCAGCAACTGCGCGCGCTGACCAAACAACACAACCTGCTCCTGATCGTCGACGAAGTGCAAAGCGGTTGTGGCCGCGCCGGCACCCTGTTCGCCTACGAACTGTCGGGCATCGAGCCGGACATCATGACGCTCGGCAAAGGCATCGGCGGCGGTGTGCCGCTCGCGGCGTTGCTCGCGAAAGCCGACATCGCCGTGTTCGAGGCGGGCGACCAGGGCGGCACGTACAACGGCAATCCGCTGATGACCGCGGTCGGCTACTCGGTGATCTCGCAGCTGACCGCGCCGGGTTTCCTCGAAGGCGTGCGTGCGCGCGGCGAATATCTGCGCGCGAAGCTGCTCGAACTGTCGGAAGAACGCGGTTTCGAAGGCGAACGCGGTGAAGGTCTGCTGCGCGCGCTGTTGCTCGGAAAGGACATCGGCAATCAGATCGTCGAGAAGGCTCGCGTGATGCAGCCCGACGGCCTGCTGCTGAACGCGGCGCGTCCGAACCTGCTGCGTTTCATGCCGGCGCTGAACGTCACGAATGAAGAAATCGACCAGATGATGGCGATGCTGCGTTCAATTCTCGACACGCTGTAATCACGCAGGAAAGCGCGTATGACGACGACCGCAACGCTATCGATCCGCCGCTTCGACGTGAGCGACACCGATGCCGTGGTCGCGCTGTGGCAGCAAGCGTTCCCCGAGTACCGGGACGTGACGCGGCCGCAGCGCAATCCGCATCTGTCGATCGCCAACAAGCTGGCGACGCAACCGGAGCTGTTCTTTGTCGCGGTGTTCGGCGAGCGTATCGTCGGCACGGTGATGGGCGGCTATGACGGGCACCGAGGCTGGCTGTATTCGCTGGCAGTGGATGAGACGCTACGTCGTCACGGTATCGGCACGCGTCTGGTCGCGCATGTCGAAAACGCGTTGACCGAGCGTGGATGTCCGAAGCTGAATTTGCAGGTGTTGTCCGCGAAGGCCGACGTGCGCGCGTTCTATGAGGCGCTCGGTTATCGCGCGGATGCTGTAATCAGTCTTGGCAAACGCCTTGGCGAACTGGCAGAGACGCCGGCTGCTTAGGCGTCAGGAAAGCGCTTCAATAGAGAAAGGCCGCATGCGCGATTGAAGCGCATGCGGCCTTTTTTACGGCTCAAGCAAATTTAGTCCGGGTTATTCACCCAAATACGCCGCCCGAACCTTCGGATCATCCAGCATCTGCTTCGCGTCGCCGGACATCGTCACCAGACCCGAGTCCATCACGTAGCCGCGGTTCGCCGCCTGCAAGGCGAGACGCGCGTTCTGCTCCACTAGCAGCACGGTCATGCCTTCGGCCGAGATCGCGCGCACCACTTCGAAGATCTTCTCCACCATGATCGGCGACAGGCCCATCGACGGTTCATCGAGCAACAACAGCTTAGGCTTGCTGATGATCGCGCGTGCCATCGCCAGCATCTGTTGTTCGCCGCCCGAGAGCGTGCCCGCGTATTGCGTAGCGCGTTCCTTCAGGCGCGGGAAGAAGCCGAACATGCGATCGACGTCCGCCTTGATGGCGTCCGTGTCGCTACGCAGATAAGCACCCATCTGCATATTTTCGACGATCGACATGCGCGAGAAGATGCCGCGGCCTTCCGGCACCATCGCGAGACCCCGCTTGAGCAGTTCGTGCGCCGGGATGCCCTTGATCGACTGACCCATGTACTCGATGTCGCCTGCCGAGTACGGCTTCAGACCCGTGATCGCCTTCATCGTCGTGGTCTTGCCCGCGCCGTTCGCGCCGATCAACGTGACCAGTTCGCCCTGCGCAACTTCGAGGTCGATACCCTTGACTGCCTGGATGCCGCCGTAATTGACCTGCAGGCCCTTGATTTTCAACATTGCCGTAGCCATTAGTGGACCCCCGCACCCAGATAAGCTTCGATCACCTTCGGATCCTTCTGCACGTCCGACGGCAGACCTTGCGCAATCACCTTGCCGTAGTCGAGCACCGTCATCTGGTTGCACAGACCCATCACCAGTTTCACGTCGTGCTCGATCAGCAGAATCGTCTTGCCGTCGCTGCGGATTTTGTCGAGCAGCTTGGTCAGTTCGACCTTTTCCGTTGCGTTCATGCCGGCCGCCGGTTCATCGAGTGCGAGCAGCTTCGGATCCGTTGCCAGCGCGCGGGCGATTTCCAGGCGACGCTGGTGCCCGTACGACAGATTGCGCGACGTGTAGTCCGCGTACTGCGCGATGCCGACGTATTCCAGCAACTCGATTGCGCGTTCCTTGATCTCGCGCTCTTCGCGGCGCTCAGCCGGCGTCTGAAACACCGCGCCGATCAGGCCGTGCTTCGTGCGCACGTGACGGCCGACCATCACGTTTTCCAGCGCGGTCATGCCGCCGAACAAACGGATGTTCTGGAACGTACGCGCAATACCCGCCTTCGCCACCTGGTAGACAGCGGTCGGCGTGTATTCCACGTTGTCGAGCTTGAACTCGCCCGAATCGGGTGTGTACAGACCCGTGATCACATTGAAGAAGGTCGTCTTGCCGGCGCCGTTCGGACCGATCAGGCCGTAAATCTGGCCCGACTTGATCTGCAGACCGACGTCGGACAGTGCCTGCAGGCCGCCGAAGCGCTTGTTGACGCCTTTCACCGACAGGCGGATCTGATCGCTGCCCACGCTGTTGTTTACGTTATCGCTCATATGATTTCTCCACGCGGGCCTCAGGCGCGCACCGGCTTCTTGCCGGCGCGCTTCGCCAGTTTCGCAATCTTGTCTTCGTGCTTCGGCGACGGCCACAAGCCTTCCGAGCGGTACAGCATGATCACGACCATCGCGAGGCCGTACAGCAGCTGACGGATCACTTCCGTATCGACGATTTCATGGCCGAAGATCGCGTTCTGCAGCGGACCCATCGTCGAGCGCAGGAATTCGGGGAACACGGAGAGCAGCACCGCCCCGAGAATCACGCCGGGGATGTGGCCCATGCCGCCCAGCACCACGCAGGCCAGCACCACGACCGATTCCCAGAAGGTGAACGATTCCGGCGACACGAAGCCCTGGAAGCCGGCGAACATCGCGCCCGACAGACCGCCGAACGACGCGCCCATTGCGAAGGCCAGCAACTTCACGTTACGCGTGTTGATGCCCATGGCCTTGGCGGCGATTTCGTCCTCGCGGATCGCGGCCCATGCACGGCCGATACGGGAGTGCTGCAAGCGCGTACACGTCCAGATCACCAGCAGCGAGCACAGCACGAACAGGTAGTAATACATGTACACCGACGGGAACGAGAACCCGAGGAACGTGTGTGTCTGCGCCAGACTGAAGCCGCCCACCTGCACCGGGTCGATCCCCGTGATCCCCTTCGGGCCGTTGGTGATGTTCACCGGACGGTCGAGGTTGTTCATGAAGATCCGCACGATTTCCCCGAAGCCCAGGGTCACGATCGCGAGATAGTCGCCACGCAGACGCAGGGTCGGCGCGCCGAGCAGAATCCCGAACGTCGCAGCGAGCCCCATGGCGATCGGCACGATGATCCAGATCGGCGTATGCAGGCCGTTCGGAAACAGGTGCGCGATCCACTCGAACTGCGAAGTCAGGTGCGGCGAACTCAGCAGTGCTGCAACGTACGCGCCGATGGCGTAGAACGCGATGTAGCCCAAGTCCAGCAGACCGGCGAAGCCGACCACCACGTTGAGACCCAACGCCAGCATCACGTAAAGCATCGCGAAGTCGAGCACGCGGACCCAGTAGTTGCCGCCTGCCGCGCCGATGATCATCGGTGCCGCGATCACGAAGATCGCGGTGATGATGCCGACGGTCAGCGTCTTCGTCAGGTTCTTTTCAGGGATGAGCGTCGTGGACGGCTCGATCGGTTGAATTGAGGTCATGTCTGTCTACTCCTTATGCTCGATCCGCAACACGTTCGCCCAGCAGGCCCGACGGACGGAACACCAGCACGATGATCAGCACGATGAATGCGAACACGTCCTGGTAGTTACTGCCGAATACACCGCCCGTGAGGTTGCCGATATAGCCGGCCCCCAACTGTTCGATCAGGCCGAGCAGCACGCCGCCCACCATCGCCCCGCCGAGATTGCCGATCCCGCCCAGCACCGCCGCGGTAAAGGCCTTCAGACCTGGGATGAAGCCCATATAGAAGTGTGCGTTACCGTATTCGGACGCGATCATCACACCGGCGAGCGCGGCCAGCGCCGAGCCGATCATGAAGGTCGCCGAAATCACGAAGTTCGGATTCACGCCCATCAGGCTGGCAACGCCCGGGTTCTCAGCGATCGCTCGCATCGCGCGGCCGAGCTTGGTCTTGTGAACCAGCAGCAGCAGACCGCCCATCACGAGGAACGCCACCACGATGATCACGATTTCGGTCATCGAGATCACGGCGCCAGGCGTCGTGTCGGTGGCCTTGATCACGTTGATCGGGTCGGTGGGCAAGAGCTGCGGGAACGGCAGCGGGTTGCGCGACCAGATCATCATCGCGAGGGTTTGCAGCAGGATCGACACGCCGATCGCGGTGATCAGCGGGGCGAGACGCGGCGCCTTACGCAACGGCCGGTAGGCCACGCGCTCGATCGTGTAGCCGACCAGCGAGCAAACCACTGCCGCGATGATCAACGCGATGATGAGCGTCGGCACATTGCCGAGGCCGGGGAAGTGGTTCTGAAGCACGCCTATGGCTGAGAGCGCGACCATCGCGCCCACCATCAACACATCGCCGTGCGCGAAGTTGATGATGCCCAAGATGCCGTAAACCATCGTATAGCCCAGTGCGATGATGGCGTAAACGCTGCCAAGCACCAGCCCGTTGAGGACCTGCTGGATGAAGATATCCATTTAATGCTCCTTAGCCCGTGCGACTGGATTCGCGTTCTTCATCAGCCGGTGGGCGGTGATGCGGTACGCCAATCTCAACGGCACTGCGGGTACTGATGTAAAAGACCGGTAAGGGTTATCCGCTACCCGGTTCGTCTCACGACTGTGATGCAGTCGGGGACGAACCGATGGCGGATGCAAAAACGGCACCGTTGGGTGGTTTCGGTGCCGTCAGGCGTAACATCCCGTCATCACATCTTTACGACGTCGAGAACCGCTTTCTTGCCGTCCTTGAAGTCGTAAAGCGTAATGGCGCCCTCTTTCAAATCACCCTTGTCGTCGAACGCGATGTGACCGATTACCCCGTTGTAATCGGTGGACGGCATCGCAGCCAGCACCTTGGGCGCCTCGATCGAATTAGCGCGCTTCATTGCATCGACAATCACGTATACAGCGTCATACGTGAACGGCGCGTAAATCTGCACCGGCGTGTGGAAGCGGTCCACGTACTTCTTCTCGAAGTCCGCTCCCTTGTCCATTTTCGAAAGCGCGAGTCCCGCCTCCGAACAGACCAGGTTTTGCACGGCGGTTCCCGCCAGCTCACCCACCTTGTCGGTACACACGCCGTCGCCGCCAAGGATTTTTGCCCTGATACCGAGCGCCGCCGCCTGTTTGGTGAACGGCCCGCCCGTTGCGTCCATGCCGCCGAACATGATCACGTCCGGCTGAACACGCTTGATCTTTCTAAGGACGGCCTGAAACTCCGTAGCCCTGTCATTAGTGGCTTCGCGCGCGACGATCTTCGCCCCGCTCGCCTGTACCGTCTTCGCGAACTCGTCGGCCAGGCCCTTGCCGTAGACCGTCGAGTCGTCAACGATCGCGATGCGTTTCGCGCCGAGTACTTTCGTCGCGTAGTTGGCAAGCGCCGGCCCCTGCTCGGCATCGGTCGCGACCACCCGATAAGTTGTCTTGAAACCTTGCTGCGTATACCCCGGGTTCGTCGAGGACGGCGAGATCTGCACGATCCCGGCATCGCTATAGATCTTCGAGGCCGGAATCGAGACGCCTGAATTCAGGTGCCCGACCACGGCAACGACATGATCGTCGACGAATTTTTCGGCGACCGCTGTGCCCGTTTTCGGATCCGCGGCATCGTCCTCGGCGTCGAGTTCCAGCTGGATCTTGTGGCCGTCGATGGTCAAGCCCTGTGTATTGATTTCCTCGACCGCCAGACGCGCGCCGTTTTCATTGTCTTTACCGAGATGTGCAATGCCGCCCGTCAATGGGGCCGCATGACCGATTTTCACGACAATCGCCTCGCTCGCCGGTGCCGCTGCCGCCGTGGCAGCCGATGCACTTGCTCCCGCCTCGCTATCCTGTTTTTTACCGCACGCGGTCAACATCGCAACCGCGGTCACGACGGACACGGCGTAAGCAAACTTGACTCGCATTAAGTAGGTCTCCCGCGCCTTGCAAAATCCATTGTTCAGGACCCGGAGGCCTTGAGAACGCGCGCATTGTAACTCCAATTATGCGACGCGCAATATTGTTGAAACGGTGGGGTTTTCCTGCATTGCAACCTTATTTTGAGAAAGAAATCCATCAAAAGGCGCAACCGGGTTGCGACTGTTTTCCGTGCATCAGTTGCACCACCGTTGCGCCCAATGGCATCAAGTGTTGCGGCGAGTTGGCCCGATCCCCGATTGCACCGTGGTTCGCGTTAAGTATTACGTTTTCATTGATATCAAGATGCACGCACTATTTTAGTGCGCCAAAAATAGTCGTAACACACTGAGCGCGTTTTAAACGGGGTCACATCACAGGAAGTTCGATTAAACGCCAAATCACAATTCAAAAGAATTTGTGTGGGAGCACACTTGAAACGGCGCGGTGTAGTGTTATGGCCCTTTATTTTTGACAGACTTGCGAATGGGCGGACGTAAAAAAAGCGCGCCCTTGGGTGCGCTTTTCTTTCAGAAACGTCGGCTAATTGTCAGGCAGGCAGACCGAGCCCACGCGGCAACGGAAACGCGATGTTTTCCTCGATGCCTTCGAGCGCGCGCACATTGCGCACGCCGAGCTCACGCAAACGGGCAATCACCGCTTGCGCCAGCACTTCCGGCGCCGAGGCGCCTGCCGTCACGCCGATCCGGCGCTTGCCTTCGACCCAGACCGGATCGATCTGGTCTGGCGAGTCCACCATATAGGAAGGCACGCCGAGCTTTTCGGCCAGCTCGCGCAGCCGGTTCGAGTTCGAACTATTCGGGCTGCCGACCACGATCACCACGTCGCATTGCGGCGTCATGAACTTGACGGCGTCCTGACGGTTTTGCGTGGCGTAGCAGATGTCCTGCTTCTTGGGCTCGCGGATCGCCGGATACTTCGCCTTCAGGGCTGCGATGATCTCGGCTGCGTCGTCGACCGACAACGTGGTTTGCGTAACGAACGCGATCCGCTCGGGATCGGCCAACTGCAAGGCTTGCACGTCTTCGATGTCTTCCACCAGATGCATGCCTTCGCCCGCCTGCCCCATCGTGCCCTCGACCTCCGGGTGGCCCTTGTGGCCGATCATCACGATGTCAAAGCCGTCCTGGCGCATTTTCGCGACTTCGATATGCACCTTGGTCACGAGCGGACAGGTGGCGTCGTACACCCGCAGGCCGCGCGACTCGGCTTCCGAGCGCACCGCTTTCGACACGCCATGCGCGCTGAAAATGACCGTATTGCCGGCCGGCACTTCTTCCAGCTGTTCGATGAAGATCGCGCCCTTCTTGCGCAAATCTTCGACGACGTAGGCGTTATGGACGATTTCGTGGCGCACGTAGATCGGCGAGCCGTGCAGCTTGATGGCCCGCTCGACGATTTCAATGGCCCGATCGACGCCGGCACAGAACCCGCGCGGCTGCGCCAGCAGGATCTCGGCTTCGGCAAGAGTCGTATCCGTGATGCTCATGTTTACAGAATCCCGATGATTTTCACTTCAAACGCCAGCGCCTGGCCGGCAAGCGGATGGTTGAAATCGAACAACGCCGACGTTTCGCCCACTTCTTTCAGGACACCGGCATAGCGGCCGCCGCCCGGCGCGTTGAATTCGACCAGGTCACCCGGCGAAAAATCCTCGCCGATCATGCTGTTTTCGCGCAGCGTGGCCAGCGAGACCCGCTGGATCAGCTCCGGATTGCGCGGACCGAACGCCTGATCCGGCGTTAGCTGAAAGGTCGAATGGTGACCCACCTTCAAACCCAGCAGAATGTCTTCCAGCGGCGGCGCGAGTTGGCCCGCACCGAGCAGCAGCGTGGCCGGTCTGTCGGTAAACGTATTGATGACTTCGGCGCCATCGGCAAGGGAAAGCCGGTAGTGAAGCGTCACATGTGAACCGGGCTTCACTTCGGAAATGTCGATGATGCTCATGCAATGCTCGCTCAGTCGAAGCGCGCTACACGCGTGCGCCGCGGGCGCAGTCGACGCGTGTGGCAGACCGTCGGGGTGCCGTGCGCAAAGCGTCTATTGTAAGCCACATAACGGGCGGCGGCTTGCGTCCGTCGCGCGCGTCGCGGCCGGGCAGGCAGCGCGCGCCGCCGTAAACCTGAACTGGAGGATGCAACCCTATATGGCTGACTACGCCTGTACGATGGACGAAGCGACACTCGAAGCGGCCTTGCCGGCGCCTGCCGCGGCCGGGGCCGCAGCCCCCGCTCGGGTGGCACCGCGCGCTTGCGCCGCAGCCGGGGCCGGCAATGGCGTTGGCACCAGCGCGAACGTCGGCACACCCCCGTCCCGCCCGCTTGTACGAGGTAAATGGCTTAAAAACGATATGCCACGCGAACGCCTGATCGAGGAAGGGCCTGGCGTGCTGTCCGACACCGAAATGATCGTATTGGTGCTTGGCTCGGGCCTGCCCGGCCACGATGTGTTCGACGTCGCGCGCTCCCTGCTCGACCGGTTCGGCTCGCTACAGGCCATGCTCGACGCGACCTATTCGGACCTCGACGGCCTGCGCGGCATCGGCCCGGCAAAGAAGGCGCAATTGCTCGCCATCATGGAAATGGCGCGGCGCTCGCTGGTCGATAAACTGCATGACCGTTCGCTGATGAATTCGCCCGAAGCCGTGCAGGACTATCTGCGCATAGGCGGCAGGACGCAAGAGGTCTTCGTGTCGCTGTTTCTCGACGCCCGCCACCGGTTGATCCGCTGTGAAGAAAGTGCACGCGGCACGCTGACGCGCATGGCCGTTTATCCGCGCGAGATCGTGCGGCGAGCGCTGAGTCTCAATGCCGCGAGCCTGATCGTCGCGCATAATCACCCTTCCGGCGCCGTCCGGCCGAGCGCGAGCGACTGCCGACTGACGCATACGCTGCGCGAAGCCCTTGCATTGATCGACGTTCGACTCATCGATCATCTGGTGATCGGGGCCGACAACACCTACTCGTTTGCCCGTGCCGGCTGGCCGTAAAATGGCCTGAACCTGGGCCGCGGCAACGTCGCGTCGTATCTGGCATCGCAAATAAGGTTTGATTTTGCGGCTTTTTTTCTGCTAGAATTCCGGTTTGCCTATTTCCAACCCCCTGTTCCGAAGCCACCAAGGCGTTCCGGAAAGGAAACGTGCCTCGAGTTTCAATAAACTCTCAGCGCGGCTCTTTTCGGGAAACTTTCACGGCGTTCGAACTCAGAATTAGCGTATTAGGAGTGCTCTCATGGCACGCGTATGCCAAGTAACTGGGAAAGCGCCGATGAGCGGCAACAACGTTTCCCACGCGAACAACAAAACCAAGCGCCGGTTCCTCCCGAACCTGCAAAACCGCCGTATTTGGGTGGAAAGCGAAAACCGTTGGGTGCGTCTGCGCGTTTCGAACGCCGGCCTGCGCCTGATCGACAAGAACGGTATCGACGCTGTGCTCGCAGATCTGCGCGCACGCGGTGAAGCCTAAGGAGTAAATCATGGCGAAAGGCGCACGCGACAAGATCAAGCTGGAATCGACCGCAGGCACGGGTCACTTCTACACGACGACGAAGAACAAACGCAACATGCCGGAAAAGATGCTGATCAAGAAATTTGATCCGGTCGTCCGTAAGCACGTTGACTACAAGGAAACCAAGATTAAATAAATCTTGGTTTCTGCCTGACGAAGGCAAAAAGTTTGCAAAAAAAGCCTCGTATTCGTGCGAGGCTTTTTTGTTTTCTGCGTCCCGGCATCGCACTGTCTAGCTGCCCTTTAGCTGTCCTCTACCGGCCAGGACAGTCTTATCCGGTTCGGCCAGCTTTCCCTCATCCGTCGTGGCGCGTATCCTTTCTCGTTTTAGCGGCGTGCGAACCGCACGCCGTCATGGCAAAACGAAAGACGGAGATGCAGGCGATGGAATTCGATGTAGCGATTGTCGGTAGCGGTCTGGCAGGTTTGAGCGTTGCGCTCAATCTTGCGGAGACCCGGCGGGTTGCGGTGGTCGCCAAGCGATCGATGACCGAAGGCGCGAGCGATTGGGCGCAAGGCGGAATCGCCGCCGTACTGGATTCGGCCGACAGCATCGAAAACCATGTGCGCGACACGTTGATCGCCGGCGGCGGCTTGTGCGACGAGGCGGCGACACGCTTTATCGTCGAGCATGGGCGTGCCGCAATCGAATGGCTGATCGAGCAAGGCGTGCCATTCACTAAAGACGACGACGCCGAACTCGGCTTTCATCTGACACGCGAAGGCGGCCATAGCCATCGCCGGATCATTCATGCTGCTGATGCAACGGGCCATGCAGTGGTCGCCACGCTCAGCGAGCGTGTGCGTCGTCATCCAAACATCACCCTGCTTGAAGACCACTACGCAATCGACCTGATCACGTCCGACCGCCTCGGTCTGCCTGGCCGTCGTTGCCACGGTCTGTATGCGCTCGATCTGCAAAGCGGCCGCACCGTGACAATCGAAGCACCGCATACCGTGCTCGCCACCGGCGGCGCCGGCAAGGTCTATCTGTACACCACCAATCCCGACACCGCGACCGGCGACGGCATCGCGATGGCCTGGCGCGCGGGCTGCCGCGTGTCGAACATGGAATTCATCCAGTTCCATCCGACCTGCCTGTTCCACCCTTATGCGAAGTCGTTCCTGATCTCGGAAGCGGTGCGCGGCGAAGGCGGCATTCTGAAGCTGCCGGACGGCACGCGCTTCATGCCGAACCATGACGAACGCGCCGAACTCGCGCCGCGCGACATCGTCGCGCGCGCGATCGACTTCGAGATCAAGAAACGCGGCATCGATTGCGTGTATCTCGACATCAGCCATCAGTCGCCTGAGTTCCTGCGCGAACACTTCCCGACGATTCTGGCCCGCTGCCTCGAATTCGGCATCGACATCACCAAAGAGCCCATTCCGGTTGTGCCTGCCGCGCACTACACGTGCGGCGGTGTCGTGACGGATCTGGCAGGCCGCACCGACCTCGCGGGCCTCTATGCGGTCGGTGAAACGTCATGTACTGGCCTGCACGGCGCGAACCGGCTCGCCAGCAACTCCTTGCTCGAGTGTCTCGTGATCGGACGTTCCGCCGCGCAGGCCATCGAAGAACAAGGCTTCAGCGCCGCCGTACATGCGCCGCTGCCGGATTGGGACGAAAGCCGCGTGTCCGATCCGGACGAAGAAGTGGTGGTCGCGCACAACTGGGATGAACTGCGCCGCCTGATGTGGAACTACGTCGGCATCGTACGCACGGACAAGCGGCTTGCGCGCGCCAAGCATCGGCTTGCCTTGCTGCGTGACGAGATTCACGAGTATTACGCGAACTTCAAGGTGAGCCGAGATTTGCTTGAGCTGCGCAATCTGGTCGACGTGGCGTCGCTGATCGTTGAAGGCGCGCGCTCACGGCGTGAAAGCCGCGGCCTGCACTTCAGCCGCGATTGGCCAGCCACGTTGCCGAAGGCGCTGCCGACGGTACTGTCGCCCGAGCATGTGCGTAACCGCAACGTGTGATTGCCAATGCTGATGTGAAAAAGCCATCGCCGGTTTCCCAGCGATGGTTTCTTTCATTACTTTTTCTTTGATCGCGAACGCTCAGGCGCGCGGCTCAGACGATCCGCATCGAGTAATCCGTTGCGCGTACATCTTTGGTCAGCGCGCCGATCGACACCCGATCGACACCCGTCTCCGCGATGGTCCGCACCGTCTCGAAGTTCACCCCACCCGACACCTCCAGCACCGCCCGCCCTGCCGTGATACGCACGGCGTCGCGCATCGCATCGAACGAAAAGTTGTCCAGCAGAATGGATTGCGCACGATGCGCCAGTGCGGTTTCCAATTGCGCCAGCGTTTCGACTTCGATCTGGATCGACACACCCGCATTCAGCGCAAGTGCCGCATCCATTGCTGCGCCGACACCGCCCGCTGCGGCGATATGGTTTTCCTTGATCAGAATGCCGTCGTACAAGGCAAGCCGCTGATTCGCCCCGCCGCCCACGCGCACTGCGTATTTCTGCGCGAGCCGCAGGCCCGGCAAAGTCTTGCGCGTATCGAGGATGCGCGTTTGCGTGTGAGCAATTGCGTCGACATAACGACGCGTTGCGCTCGCCACGCCCGACAGCAGTTGCAGGAAATTCAGCGCATTGCGTTCAGCCGTTAATAGCGCTCGAACCGGGCCGCGCAGTTCGCAGACCGGCGTATCCGCCGCCATACGATCGCCCTCGCGATAGCACCACTGCACATCAATACGGGGATCGACCTGGCGCATCACTGCATTGAACCAGGGCACGCCGCACAGCACGGCCTCTTCGCGCACGATGATGCGTGCATCGCGCACGTCGTCTGCGGGGACAAGACGGCCGGTCTGATCGCCTGCGCCAATATCTTCCACAAGCGCGTCAGCAACGTTGCGTGCGAGCGCGGCATCGAATGCCGCGCCGTACTGCGCACGAATCTCTGCGAACAGCGGCGACACCGCTTCGCCCTGATTGCGTTCCACCGCCCCCATTACGCCGCTCCTACGTTCGAATACAGTTGCGCGTCGCGCGCGAGATCGCCGCTGGCCTGTACGCGCTTCTTGTGACGCGCCGCGAAGTCGAGCATCCGGTCAATCGGCAGACGCGCCCGCTCGCCGATCGCTCGATCGACGAAAATTTCGTTGTGGCCGCGTTCGAGCACGTCGGCCAGATTGGCGAGGCCGTTCATCGCCATCCACGGACAATGCGCGCAGCTCTTGCAGGTCGCGCTGTTGCCGGCCGTGGGCGCGGCAATCAACGTCTTGCCGGGCGCGGCGAGCTGCATCTTGTGCAGAATGCCGAGATCGGTCGCCACGATGAAATGCGTCGCGTCGAGTTTTTGCGCGGCGTCGATCAACCGGGTAGTCGAACCCACCACGTCCGCTTGTGCGACCACGTTGGCCGGCGACTCAGGATGCACCAGCACTTTCGCGCCCGGATATTCGGCGCGCAGCAGATCGAGTTCGATGCCTTTGAATTCGTCGTGCACGAGACACGAGCCCTGCCACAGCAACATGTCGGCGCCAGTCTTGCTCTGGATGTAGCTGCCGAGGTGCCGATCCGGCGCCCAGATGATCTTTTCGCCGCGTGCATGCAGATCGGCAACGATTTCCAGCCCGATCGACGACGTCACCATCCAGTCCGCACGCGCCTTGACGGCCGCGCTGGTGTTCGCGTACACGACCACCGTGCGATCCGGATGAGCGTCGCAGAAAGCCGAGAATTCATCGACCGGACAGCCCAGATCGAGCGAGCAAGTCGCGTCGAGATCGGGCATCAGAATGCGCTTGTCCGGGCTCAGGATTTTCGCGGTCTCGCCCATGAAGCGCACGCCCGCCACCACCAGCGTTTGGGCCTCATGATCGCGACCGAAACGCGCCATCTCCAGCGAATCGGCCACACAGCCACCGGTTTCGTCGGCGAGTTCCTGGAGTTCCGCGTCGACATAATAGTGCGCAACGAGCACGGCTTTCTCACGCTTAAGCAATGCGCGGATGCGCTGCTTCAACGCCACCTTCTTTTCCGCCGAAGGCGCGTCGGGCACCTTCGCCCATGCCTGCCCGATCCCGCAGGTCGTGCCCAGTGCCTGTGGCCGGTCGTATTCGACGGCCCTGATCGCCTGCTGATCCATGATCTCCTCTGCCTTCGCTCTGCCGCCGCGGACTGTCAATCGCGTACCGTTGAAATTGCCGCGGCCCAAAAAGCAAAACCCCGCCAACGCGGGGTTTTGTGACGTAACGAAATTTTAATAGATTTCGCGATCGGGCATACGGTCAAGCATAGCGACGCAGGCGCAGCGCGAATTCTTGCAGCGCTTTAATACCGCTCTGCTCAGCGCGATGACACCAGTCTTGCAACTGAATCAGCAGTTGATCGCGCGAAGCATTCGAACGCTCCCACATCGCCGCCAGTTCATTACGCATGTCGATGTAGGTCTTGAGCTTCTGGCTGTTCGCGAAAATTTGCGGCAACTGGCGCTTCTGCGGTTCATCGAGACCCGCCTCTTCCTTATGGAACCAGGTACGCGCACCGCGCATGACCTGATACTTCTCGCGCGCGCCGACTTCCTTCAGATGCGCCAACTCCTGGCGATAAGCACGCTTGAGCGCCTTGCCGTAACGCGCCATCACTTCATAGCGGTTTGCCAGCACGGCTTGCAACGTGTCCTGATCGAGCACCAGCTTGCCGGTGGTCAGGCGCGGCGTAGGCGCGACCTTCTTGACCTTGGCCAGACGGAACGCGGACATGATGCGGATGTACATCCAGCCGATATCGAACTCGTACCACTTGTTCGACAGCTTGGCCGACGTCGCATACGTGTGGTGATTGTTGTGCAGCTCTTCACCGCCGATGATGATGCCCCACGGGAAAATGTTGGTGCTGGCATCCGACGAGTTGAAGTTGCGATAGCCCCACCAGTGCGCGAGGCCGTTCACCACACCGGCTGCCCAGAACGGAATCCACACCATTTGCACTGCCCAGATGGTCAGGCCGACAACGCCGAACAACGCGACGTTCAGCACCATCATCAGGCTCACGCCGAGGATCGGGTACCTGGTGTAGACGTTGCGTTCCATCCAGTCATTCGGCGTGCCGTGACTGAATTTGCGCATCGTTTCTTCATTCTTGGCTTCGGAACGATACAGTTCCGCGCCTTCGAGCAGCACCTTCCAGATGCCGCGCGTTTGCGGGCTGTGCGGATCTTCTTCGGTCTCGCACTTGGCGTGGTGCTTACGGTGAATCGCGGCCCATTGGCCGGTCAGCATGCCGGTGGTCATCCACAGCCAGAAACGGAAAAAATGACTGACGATCGGATGTAGCTCCAGCGCGCGGTGCGCCTGGCAGCGATGCAGATAGACCGTCACGCCAATGATCGTGATGTGTGTCGCGACCAGCGTGTACAGCACAAGTTGCCACCACGAGAAGTGCAGCAGACCGTGGGCAAGGAAATCGAGCAAGGAATTCAACAAGGCAATTTACCTGTGGAACAAGAGACGCCAGACACACGCAAAATGCGCGTGTCAAGAAAGTGAAAGCATACAGCGGGATTGGACGATATTCTACTTGAAGCGTTCCAAGTGTTTGTAACAAATAGGGATTTTTTGCGAGGTATCAAGAGAACGGAACGCGCCGGAGGTTGTTTTCACCCCCCCGGCGGGTTCGAAGTGCCCGTCAGCGGGCGCTGTCCGCCTGATTGGCCGCGGGAGCGGTCATTGTTACCGCTTGCGGCATTGCGTCGCTCACGTTGCCGACGATTCGCACTTCGCGTTGTGCGAAAGGAATGGAGATGCCATGTTCGGAGAACAGGCGCCAGATGTTGCGATTCACAGCCGAGCGCACGCCGGCAGTACCCGTCGCCGCATCTTCGATCCAGAAGCCCAGCTCGAGGTTGATGCCGTCGGCGCCAAAGCTGGCCAGATAGGACGTAGGCGCCGGCTCCTCCAACACCCGCGCGACGCCCTGTGCGGCCTGGGCGAGCAACGCCATCGCCTGCTCGACGTCGGAGGAGTACGCGACCTGCACGGCCGCCTTGGTGTAGCCACGCGTCAGATAAGAGGACTGGTTCTGCACCACGTCCGTAATCAGCTTTTCGTTCGGGATCAGCGTTTCGTTGCCGTCCAGGCCGCGCACGACTGTATAACGCGTGCGGATCTGCGTGACCATGCCCTGCAGGCCACTGACATTGATCGTGTCGCCGATGCGCAGCGAGCGGTCGATCAGGATGATGAAGCCCGAGACGTAATTGCTGGCAATCTTCTGCAGCCCGAACCCAAGCCCCACACCCAGCGCGCCGCCGAATACCCCCAGCACGGTAATGTCGATCCCGACCAGCGACAGGCTGATCAGCACCGCCCCCAGCACGAACGCTGCACGCCCGACCCGGGCCACGACCACCTTGAGGTTCGCGTCGAGCGTGTTTGAGCGCATCAGGCGGTCTTCGAACGTGGCGCCGAGCCACATCGCGACGATCATCGTCACGCACACCCACAGGAGGCCCGTGGTGAGCGAGAGCAAGGTCATGTGCGCGTTCGCGACCCTGAAGCGCACACTGCCCATCCACGCGATCACGTCGTCCTGAATGCCCATCACCGTGAGCACCATGCCGATCCAGACGACCAGCGAGACGACCTTCTCCATCAGGAACAGCCACGGGTGGTTCGCGCCGTCCTGACTGAAGACCCGCCGTGCGAAGAAAAACACGATGTAAATCAGACCGATGCCGAACAGCGGCACCAGTGCCAGATCGAGCAGCGACGTGTGCATGAACTGGCCGGTGATCGCTTGCGCGAGCCAGACGAGCGCCGCGCCGATCAGCGGAAAGAACGCGCGATTCAGGCTCTCCGCGCCGAAACGCAGGGTCTGGTAACGCGTCTGGCGCCGCAGATCGAGCGAGCGGCGCACCAGTCGCGCGAGCAGCCAGGCGACAGCGAGCGTGCCAAGCAGCACGCCGACCTGCCACAGCATGACTGGCTGACCGAAGTCGCGCGCGAGGTCGCTGAACATGTGAGGAAAAATCCGATTTTGCATGATGTCGCTAAAATCGCCGGCACACCGGGTTCAGGACAAGAACCCGGCCGCGCCGGCAGATAGCCTGTTGCGTTTAGCTCTGGCGTTCCAGCACGGCTGCGAAGAAGCCGTCAGTGGCGTGGCGGTGCGGCCACAGCGACAGGTAGTCGCCCATTTCCAGGTCGATGCGCTGCTCGGCGAGCACGTCGCGCGCCGGCACCAACGCGAAGTCCGGATGGTCAGCGAGGAACTGCTGAACGACGGCTTCGTTTTCCGCTTCCAGAATCGAGCAGGTTGCGTAGACGAGACGGCCGCCCTTCTTCACCAGACGCGAGGCGCTGGCCAGAATCGACGACTGCTTCGGCGCCAGTTCGGCCACCGATTCCGGAGACTGACGCCACTTCAGGTCGGGATTGCGGCGCAGCGTACCCAACCCGCTGCACGGCGCGTCGACCAGCACGCGGTCGATCTTGCCGGCCAGCCGCTTGATCTTGGCGTCGTGCTCGCTGTCGATCAGCACCGGATTCACGTTCGACAGCCCGCTGCGCGCGAGGCGCGGCTTGAGCTTGGCCAAACGCCGCTCGGAAATGTCGAATGCGTACAAACGCCCGGTGGAGCGCATTGCCGCGCCCAGCGCCAGCGTCTTGCCGCCCGCGCCCGCGCAGAAGTCCACGATCATTTCACCGCGCTTGGGCGCGACCAGCGAACACAGTAGCTGGCTGCCCTCGTCCTGGACTTCGAGCCAGCCGTGCTGGAACGCGTCCAGCTTGGTGAGCGGCGGCTTGCCGACCACCCGCACGCCGAACGGCGCGAACGGTGTGGCGCCGGCCTCGATGCCGGCCTTCGACAGCGCGTTCAGCACGTCGTCGCGGCTTGCCTTGATCGGGTTCGCGCGCAGGTCCAGCGGCGCCGGATAATTCAGCGCAGCGGCCAGTTGCGCCAGTTCTTCGGGCTCGAAACGCTTGGAGAGCGCCTGATAGATCCAATCGGGCAGATTCAGGCGAATTCGCAACGGCAGGCTTTCAGGGTCGATCTTCGCGACGTGTTCGAGCCAGTTCGATTCGGTGTCCGACAAGAACGGCTTGAGCGCCGTGCGTCCGGCCGTCTGCATCAGGCCGAGCAGCGCCATGCGGCGCGCCGGGCTGCCCGCTCCGCTTTCGGCCAGATGGGCGAATTCCATGCGCCGGCGCAGCACCGCGAAGACCGCCTCGGCGATCACACCGCGCTCGCCGTGCCCGAGCTTCGGGTGCGCGCGGAAGAAGCGGCTGGTGGTGGCGTCGGCCGGGCCGTTCAGTCTCAGGACTTCAGCCAGCAAAGTCTCGGTTTGTCCAATCAAAAAACCATGTAATCTCATGCGCCCTCTCCGGCGGTGTGACCGGCAAAGAGCCATTGCGGCTCCGGCGGCGTAAGCGTGACACGCAAGCCGTCGAGAGCAAGACGCCCTTCGACGAACCAGCGCACCGCGCGTGGATAGATAATGTGTTCGGTTGCCAGCACGCGTTCGGCGAGCGTGGCGGGGGTGTCGCCGGCCTCGACGGGAACGGCCGCCTGCGCGACGATTGGCCCGTGATCCAGCTGCGACGTGACAAAATGCACCGACGCGCCGTGCAAGCGCACGCCGGCGTCCAGCGCCTGTTGATGGGTTTTCAGACCCGGAAAGCTCGGCAGTAGCGACGGGTGCACGTTCAGCATGCGCCCGGCGTAATGGTCGACGAAACCAGGCGTGAGCACCCGCATGAAGCCGGCGAGCACGACCAGGTCGGCGGCAAAGCCGTCGATTTCTTTCGCCAGCGCGGCGTCGAAGCTGTCGCGATCCGGAAACTGGCGGTGATCGACCACCGCCGTGGCAATACCGTGCGACGCCGCGAACGCAAGGCCCGCGGCGTCAGGACGGTTGGCAATCACGGCGGCGACTTGCGCCGCCCAGCCCTCGTCCGCGCAGGCGCGAATGATAGCTTCCATGTTGCTCCCCCGTCCGGAAATCAGGATGACGAGTTTTTTCATCCGCGGATTTTATCATTCGGGGGACACCGAAACGGCGACGCGCCGCCGTCTGGTGCGCTGAGCGTTTATAATCGTTTGTTTTGCGGCACCTCGGCCGCCCTACCTGAAACCCGCTATCGTGAGAGTCTTCCGCGGTCTTCCCAATGCTGAAAGCCGTGCGCCCTGCGCACTGACCATCGGCAACTTCGACGGTGTCCACCGCGGCCATCAGGCTTTGCTCGCCCACGTCCGGGCCGCAGCCGATGCACGCGGCCTGCCCGTCTGCGTGATGACCTTCGAGCCGCACCCGCGCGAGTTCTTCAATCCGGCCGGCGCGCCGCCGCGCATCGCGATGCTGCGCGACAAGCTCGAGGCGCTGCGCACCAACGGCGTCGACCGCGTGGTGGTCGAGCATTTCAACCACACCTTCGCTAGCCAGTCGCCGGATACGTTTGTCGAACGGATCATTGTCAACGGGCTGCATGCCCGCTGGGTGATGATCGGCGACGACTTCCGCTATGGCTCGAAGCGCGCGGGCGATTTCGCGTCGCTCAAGGCCGCGGGTCAACAGCACGGGTTCGAAGTTGAACAGATGGCGACCGTCGCCGATCCGTCCGGCGCGCGCATTTCCAGCTCGGGCGTACGCGCGGCGCTGGTGGCGGGCGATCTCGACTCGGCGCGTGCGGCGCTGGGCCGCGATTACCTGATCGGCGGCCATGTCGTGCATGGCATGAAGCTCGGCCGCGACCTCGGTTTCCCCACGCTCAATCTGCCGATCGCGCACAAGCGTCCGGCGCTCGCCGGTATTTTTGTGGTTCGCGTGCATGGCGTGGCGGACGAACCGCTGCCGGGCGTCGCCAGCCTCGGTCTGCGCCCCACCGTCGACGATTCCGGCCGCGTGCTGCTCGAAGTGCACCTGCTCGACTGGCACGGCGACGCGTATGGCAAACTCGTGCGCGTCGAATTCCTGAAAAAACTGCGCGACGAGGAAAAGTACGTCGACCTCGAAACGCTGACCGCCGCCATTGCGCGCGACGTCGCCAATGCGCGCGCGTGGTTCGCGGCCGTCGGCGCCGGCACGCCGGGCAGCCGTTCCACCGGTTTCGCCACTTCGGCCACCGACCGAATTAGATAGCCGCCGCGGTACATGCGAGCGCGCTGAGTGCTGCATGTACCCACCGCTACGCGCATCGATGGGCGTCCGTGAATTACGCGACATGCCTGCCGGGCGCGCCCAACGCCCTGCGCTTCGTGCGCATACCGCAGCCTCGCTGCGCTTAGAAAGAATTCACCGCGACCTCATCATGAGCAACAAGAAAGCCGATTCGAAACCGCAGTCACGCTACCCGGTCAACCTGCTCGACACGCCGTTCCCGATGCGTGGCGACCTGCCCAAGCGCGAGCCGCAATGGGTCAAGGAATGGCAGGAACGCAAGGTCTACGAGACGATCCGTGCGGCCAGCCGTGGCCGCAAGAAGTTCATCCTGCATGACGGCCCTCCGTATGCGAACGGCGACATCCACCTCGGCCACGCGGTCAACAAGATCCTCAAGGACATGATCGTCAAGGCACGCAATCTGGCGGGCTTCGACGCGGTCTACGTGCCGGGCTGGGATTGCCACGGCATGCCGATCGAAATCCAGATCGAAAAGCAGTTCGGCAAGTCGCTACCGGCCGCTGAAGTGATGCAGAAAGCACGCGCCTACGCGACCGAACAGATCGAGAAGCAGAAGGTCGGCTTCCGCCGCCTGGGTGTGCTCGGCGACTGGGACAACCCGTACAAGACGATGAACTTCACGAACGAAGCCGGCGAAATCCGCGCGCTCGCGAAGATCATGGAAAAAGGCTATGTGTTCCGCGGCCTGAAGCCGGTCAACTGGTGTTTCGATTGCGGCTCGGCGTTGGCCGAAGCGGAAGTCGAGTACAAGGACAAGAGCGATCCGACCATCGACGTGCTGTTCGGCTTCGCCGAACCGGAAAAGACCGCACAGGCGTTCGGCCTGAAGGCGCTGCCGCGTAACGAGGGCGGCATCGTGATCTGGACCACTACGCCGTGGACCATCCCCGCCAACCAGGCGCTGAACCTGCATCCGGAAATCGTCTATGCGCTGGTTGATACGCCGCGCGGCTTGCTGATCCTGGCCGAAGAGCGCGTTGAAGCGTGCCTTAAGCTCTACGGACTGGAAGGCACGGTCATTGCAACCACGCCGGGCGCGAAGCTCGTCAACCTGCGCTTCCATCATCCGCTCGCATCCGCGCATCCGGCCTACAAACGCACGGCGCCGGTTTATCTCGGCGACTACGTGACGACCGAAACGGGTACGGGTGTGGTTCACTCGTCGCCGGCCTACGGCGTGGAAGACTTCGTGTCCTGCAAGGCGCACGGCATGGCCGATTCGGACATCATCAGCCCGGTGATGGGCGACGGCCGCTACATCGAATCGCTCGCGCTGTTCGGCGGCCTGTCGATCTGGGCAGCCAATCCGCAGATCGTCGAGGCGCTGCAAGCCGCCGGTTCGCTGCTGCGCACCGAAAAGTACACGCACAGCTACATGCACTGCTGGCGCCACAAGACGCCGATCATCTACCGTGCGACCTCGCAATGGTTCGCCGGCATGGACGTGAAGCCGAACGACACCGACAAGACGCTGCGTGAAACCGCGCTCGAAGGTATCGAAAACACCGCCTTCTATCCGTCGTGGGGCAAGCAGCGCCTGTTCAGCATGATCGCGAATCGCCCGGACTGGACGCTGTCGCGTCAGCGCCAATGGGGCGTGCCGATGGCGTTCTTCGTGCACAAGGAAACCGGCGAGCTGCATCCGCGCACGCTGGAACTGCTCGAAGAAGTCGCGCAACGCGTCGAGAAGGCCGGGATCGAAGCGTGGCAAACGCTCGACCCGCGCGAATTGCTCGGCGACGACGCCAACATGTACGAAAAGAACCGCGACACGCTCGACGTCTGGTTCGATTCGGGCACCACGCATTGGCACGTGCTGCGCGGCTCGCACAAAGACGAACTGCAATTCCCGGCCGACCTGTATCTGGAAGGCTCGGACCAGCACCGCGGGTGGTTCCACTCGTCGCTGCTGACCGCTTCGATGCTCGACGGCCGTCCGCCGTACAACGCGCTGCTCACGCACGGCTTCACCGTCGACGGCGAAGGCCGCAAGATGAGCAAGTCGCTCGGCAACGGTATCGACCCGCATGAAGTGGCGAACCGCCTCGGCGCAGAAATCATCCGTCTGTGGATCGCCTCGACCGATTACTCGGGCGAACTGGCGATCTCCGAGGAAATCCTGAAGCGTGTCACGGAAGGCTATCGCCGTATCCGCAACACGCTGCGCTTCCTGCTCGCGAACCTGTCGGACTTCAACTTCGCGCAACACGCGCGTCCGGTCGAAGACTGGCTCGAGATCGACCGTTACGCGGTGGCGCTGTCGGCGAACCTGCAAAACGACATCCTCTCACACTACGACAAGTACGAATTCCATCCGGTGGTCGCGAAGCTGCAGACCTTCTGCTCGGAAGACCTCGGCGGCTTCTATCTGGACGTGCTGAAAGACCGTCTGTACACCACGGCGGCCGACTCCGTCGCGCGCCGTTCGGCTCAGACCGCGCTGTATCACATCGCACACGGTCTGCTGCGCCTGATGGCGCCGTTCCTGTCGTTCACCGCCGAAGAAGCGTGGAAGATCTTCTCGCCGGACAGCGAAACGATCTTCACCGAGACTTATCACGCGTTCCCGGCAGTGCCGGAAGCTGGTGAACTGCTCGACAAATGGACGCTACTGCGCGCCGCACGGAGCGACGTGACAAAGGCACTGGAAGAAGCACGCGTCGCGAACCTGATCGGTTCGTCGCTGCAGGCCGAACTCGAAATCCGCGCGAGCGGCGCGCGTTACGACGCGCTCACGAGCCTCGGCGACGATTTGAAGTTTGTCCTGATCACGTCGGCGGCGAACGTCGTAAAGGTCGACAGCGAAGCGGAAGAAGGCGTCGAAGTGATCGCCTCGAAGTATCTGAAGTGCGAACGCTGCTGGCACTACCGCGCGGACGTCGGCGCCAACGCCGAGCACCCCTCCCTGTGCGGCCGCTGCTTCAGCAATCTGTTCGGCAACGGCGAAACGAGGAGCGCGGCATAATGGCGAAAACCATGTCGAAAACGTCGGCTGGCAACAGTTCGCTGGCGCCCTGGCTTGGCGTCGCGCTGATCGTGATCCTGTTCGATCAGCTCACCAAGATAGCGGTCCAGAAGGTGTTCGCCTACGGTGTTCCTCACGAAATCACGCCGTTTTTCAACCTGATTCTCGTGTTCAACCGTGGCGCCGCCTTCAGCTTCCTCGCCATGGCGGACGGCTGGCAGCGCTGGGCGTTCACGGCCCTCGGCGTGGTCGCGGCACTCGTGATCTGCTATCTGCTCAAGCGTCACGGCGGACAGAAGATGTTCTGCACGGCGCTCTCGCTGATTCTCGGCGGTGCGCTCGGCAATGTGATCGACCGGCTCGCGTACGGCCATGTGATCGACTTTCTCGATTTCCACGTGCGCGCGTGGCACTGGCCGGCGTTCAATCTCGCCGACAGCGCGATCACGGTCGGCGCGATCCTGCTCGTGCTGGACGAGTTGCGGCGCGTGCGCGGCTCGCGCTAACGTCGCTTAGGGGCTGCTTAGGCGGCTAGCGGTGCGGCACCCGCACCGCTGCCCGCCACCACGCATTGTCGGAGGCTTTCGTTGGCAACCGCAGAACTCGCAGGAAAACACCTCGTCCTCGGCATGACGGGCGGCATTGCCTGCTACAAGATCGCCGAACTCACGCGCCTGTTGACGAAGGCCGGTGCGACCGTGCAGATCGTCATGACCGAAGCGGCCACGCAGTTCATCACCCCCGTCACGATGCAGGCGCTGTCCGGCCGGCCGGTCTACACGAGCCAGTGGGACGCGCGCGTGCCGAACAACATGGCGCACATCGATCTGTCGCGTGAAGCCGATGCGATCGTGATTGCGCCCGCCTCCACCGACTTCCTCGCCAAACTCGCGCATGGCATGGCCGACGATCTGCTCTCGACGCTGTGCGTCGCGCGTGATTGCCCGCTGCTCATTGTACCGGCGATGAACCGGCAGATGTGGCAAAACCCAGCTACCCAACGCAACGTCACGCAGCTACGCGCGGACGGCATTGAAGTGCTCGGCCCCGATTCGGGCCCGCAAGCGTGCGGTGAAGTCGGCGACGGGCGCATGCTTGAAGCGGCCGCGACTTACGAAGCGATCGCGTCATTCTTCTCACCGAAGATCCTGTCCGGCCGTCGCGTGTTGCTGACCGCCGGCCCGACCTTCGAGCCGCTCGATCCGGTGCGCGGCATCACTAATCGTTCGAGCGGCAAGATGGGCTTTGCGCTCGCGCGCGCCGCGCAACAAGCGGGCGCCGAGGTGCATCTGGTCGCTGGTCCCGTCGCGCTGGAAACGCCGTGGGGCGTGTTCCGCGAAGACGTGCAAACTGCGCAGCAAATGCACGACGCGGTGATGCGCTCGGTCTCGGACGCGGACATCTTTATCGGCGTGGCGGCGGTGGCCGACTGGCGAGTCGATCATGTCAGCGAACAGAAGATCAAGAAGACCGCCGAGCGCGCGCTGCCCATCTTCACGTTCGTCGAGAATCCGGACATTCTGGCAGCGGTCGCGAAGCTGCCGCATCCGCCGTTCACGGTCGGTTTCGCGGCCGAGAGCGGCAATCTCGACGTGCACGGCGAAGAAAAGCGCGTGCGCAAGAATGTGCCTTTATTGATCGGCAATCTCGGTCCCCTGACCTTCGGCATGGACGATAACGAAGTCGTCCTGTTTGAAGCGGCCGGTGCCACCAGGCTGCCGCGTGCCGACAAGCAGACGCTCGCGCGCGCATTGATCGTGGAAATTGCCAGGCGTCTGCCCGACACAGGTCTGATCCGCTAAAGCCGCGCGCCGGCGGCGCATGCTGCGTTCGCCGCGCGCGCCTCTGGCGCACCGAATCATCTGGAGCAGTACTGACATGACGCTACTTTCCGTGCTCGATCAAACGCCCGTGATCGACGGGCACTCGGTGGCGGACGCCATCGCCGCCACCATCGAACTCGCGCAACTGGCCGACGATCTCGGCTACACGCGCTATTGGTGCGCCGAGCATCACGGCTTGCGCGGCGTGTCGAACCCGTGCCCCGAGGTCATGCTGGCGCGCCTCGGCAGCGTCACCACACGCATTCGCGTGGGCTCCGGCGGCGTGATGCTGCCGTACTACAGCCCGTTCAAGGTCGCCGAGCAATTCATGATGCTCGAGGCGCTGTTTCCCAACCGCATCGACCTAGGCGTAGGACGCGCCCCTGGCGGCGACATGCACACGGCGCAGGCAGTCGCGGCCGGCGCCTACAATCGCGGCGATATTTTTCCGCAGCAGGTTGCCGATCTGGTCGGCCTGATGCACGGCACGTTGCCCGAAGACCACCTTGCGCATGGCGTATTGCTGCAACCGCAGATCGCTACGCGCCCGCAACTGTGGATGCTCGGCTCGAGTGAATTCGGTGGCCTGCTGGCGGCACAGCTCGGTATCCGTTTTGCGTTCGCGCATTTCATCAATGCGCATTTCGGGCACCAGGTGGCGCTGGCCTATCGCGAGCGCTTCAAAGCCGGCCTGGAGGCGCAGCAACCCTATCTGGCCGCGGCCGTGTTTGTCATCTGCGCGGACACCGAGCAGGAAGCCGCCGATCTGGAAAAAGCCGTCGACCTGCGTCGCGTGCAAATGGCCTATGGCATGAACGAGCCGATCCCGACGATCGAGCAAGGCGTCGCGCAGGAATACGGCGAGCGCGAGCGCCTCGTGATCGACCGCGAGAAGCCTCGCAGCATCATCGGCACGCCGGAAACCGTCACTGAGCGGCTTCATGCCTTGCAGGAGCAGTTCCAGGCCGACGAACTGATCGTGCTCACCGTAGCGGGCAGCTACCGCGCCCGGCTGCGTTCCTATGAACTTCTCGCCGACGCGTTCCAACTCGGACGCCCGGCCTCCACTCCTTAATCCTTCGGACCTGCATGAAACTCGACCTGAAAATTCTCGATGCGCGCATGCGCGACCAACTCCCGGCCTATGCAACCACCGGTAGCGCGGGCCTCGACCTGCGCGCCTGCCTCGACGAGCCGTTGACGCTGAAGCCCGGCGAAACCGCGCTCGTGCCGACGGGTCTGGCGATTCACGTCGCCGATCCGGGTTATGCCGCGTTGATTCTGCCGCGTTCGGGTTTGGGCCATAAGCATGGCATCGTGCTGGGCAACCTGGTCGGCCTGATCGACTCGGATTACCAAGGTCAACTGATGATCTCGACGTGGAACCGAGGCGAGACCACATTCGTGTTGAATCCAATGGAACGCCTCGCGCAACTGGTGATCGTGCCGGTGGTCCAGGCCGAGTTCAATATCGTCGACGATTTCGAGACCAGCGAGCGCGGTGCGGGTGGATTCGGCAGCACGGGCAAGCACTAAGACATCGATACGCGTTGAAGCGGCGCTTGCTTCCAGCAAACGCTTTGTACAACGCAAAAAGCAGAACGGCGCGGATTAAACCCGCGCCGTTCTGCTTTCAGAGGTACGACTAAAACTTACTCGACCTCAACCGCTTCCGGATTCGGATTGCGCGGCGCCGGATGTTCGTCGAAGGTCAACTGCACCTTGTCTTCCGCATCCACGTCGACCGTCACGCGGCCGCCGTTCATCAGCTTGCCAAACAGGAGCTCGTCGGCCAGCGCACGACGGATCGTGTCCTGGATCAGACGCTGCATCGGCCTTGCGCCCATCAACGGATCGAAACCGTGTTTCGCGAGGTGAGCACGCAGCGCGTCGGTGAAGAGCGCATCGACCTTCTTCTCGTGCAACTGATCTTCCAGTTGCATCAGGAACTTGTCGACCACGCGCATGATGATTTCTTCATCGAGCGAGCGGAAGCTGATCGTCGCGTCCAGACGGTTACGGAACTCCGGCGTGAACATGCGCTTGATGTCGACCATTTCGTCGCCGGTTTCCCGACGATTCGTGAAGCCGATCACCGACTTGCCCATTGCCTCGGCGCCCGCGTTCGTCGTCATGATGATGATGACGTTGCGGAAGTCCGCCTTGCGGCCGTTGTTGTCCGTCAGCGTGCCGTGGTCCATCACCTGCAGCAGCACGTTGTAAATGTCCGGATGCGCCTTCTCGATTTCGTCGAGCAGCAGCACGCAATGCGGCTTCTTCGTGACGGCTTCGGTCAGCAGACCGCCCTGGTCGAAACCGACATAGCCCGGCGGCGCGCCAATCAAACGGCTCACCGCATGACGCTCCATGTATTCCGACATGTCGAAGCGGATCAACTCGATCCCCAGCGTGAACGCCAGCTGCTTCGCCACTTCCGTCTTGCCGACGCCGGTCGGGCCGGAGAACAGGAACGCGCCGATCGGCTTGTCCAGCTTGCCGAGGCCCGCGCGCGCCATCTTGATCGCGGCCGAGAGTGCGTCGATAGCCGGGTCTTGCCCGAACACCACGCTCTTCAGATCGCGATCCAGCGTTTGCAGTTTGCTGCGATCGTCTTGCGACACGCTTTGCGGCGGGACACGCGCGATCTTCGAGATGATTTCTTCGATCTCGTTCTTGCCGATGGTCTTCTTCTGCTTCGACTTCGGCAGGATGCGTTGCGCCGCGCCGGCTTCGTCGATCACGTCGATCGCCTTGTCCGGCAGATGACGATCGGTGATGAAGCGTGCCGACAACTCAGCCGCCGCCGACAGCGCACCCGACGAATACTTCACGCCGTGATGCTCTTCGAAACGCGACTTCAGGCCGCGCAGGATCGCCACCGTTTGTTCGACGGTCGGCTCGGTCACGTCGACCTTCTGGAAACGGCGCGACAAAGCCGCGTCTTTTTCGAAGATGCCGCGATATTCCGTGAACGTGGTCGCGCCGATGCACTTGAGCGTGCCCGACGACAACGCCGGCTTCAGCAGATTCGATGCATCCAGCGTGCCGCCCGACGCAGCGCCCGCGCCGATCAGCGTATGAATTTCGTCGATGAACAGGATCGCATGCGGACGTTCCTTCAATTCCTTGAGGACCGTCTTCAGGCGCTGTTCAAAGTCGCCGCGATACTTGGTACCGGCGAGCAGCGCGCCCATGTCGAGCGAATACACCTGCGCATCGGCCAGGATATCAGGCACTTCGCCGCGCGTAATGCGCCAGGCGAGCCCTTCGGCGATCGCTGTCTTGCCGACGCCGGCCTCACCGACCAGTAGCGGATTGTTCTTGCGGCGACGGCACAGCACCTGCACCACACGCTCGACTTCCGACTCGCGCCCGATCAGCGGATCGATGCGGCCGTCTTTCGCCATCTGGTTCAGGTTCTGCGTGAACTGGGCGAGCGGCGTTTCTTTCTGCGCGGCGGCTTCGTCGGACTCGGCATTCGCGTCGCTCGCTTTCGCGGCGTCCGTGCTGCTGGTCTTGGCGATGCCGTGCGAGATGAAATTCACCACGTCCAGACGCGTCACGCCCTGCTGTTGCAGGTAGTACACCGCATGCGAATCCTTTTCGCCGAAGATCGCCACCAGCACGTTCGCGCCGGTCACTTCCTTCTTGCCATTCGAGGTGGATTGCACATGCATGATGGCGCGCTGGATCACACGCTGGAAACCCAGCGTGGGTTGCGTGTCCACGTCGTCCGTGCCGGGCACGGTAGGCGTGTTGTCATGAATGAAGTTGCGCAGGTTCTGGCGCAGATCCTCGATATTGGCCGCGCATGCACGCAACACCTCCGCGGCCGTTGGATTGTCCAACAGTGCCAGCAAAAGATGTTCGACCGTGATGAACTCGTGCCTTGCCTGGCGTGCTTCCATGAACGCCATGTGCAGGCTGACTTCCAGTTCCTGGGCAATCATGCTTCCTCCATCACACACTGCAGCGGATGCCCGGCCTGCCGTGCGTGGGTAACGACTTGCTCGACTTTGGTCGACGCGATGTCCCGCGTATAGACCCCACAAACTCCCCTGCCCTCGCGATGCACCTTCAACATAACCTGTGTTGCGGTTTCGCGATCTTTATTGAAATATTCCTGCACGATCATCACGACAAATTCCATTGGCGTGAAGTCGTCATTCAGCAGCACCACCTTGTACATGGAAGGCGGCTTCAGCTTCTTTTCCTGCCGCTCCAGTACGGTGCCGTCCTGCTTGTCCGGGATAATCGCCATACACCCATTCTAAACAACTAGGACAGGCCCGCAATCCTGTCAAAACCCGGCCGACCGGCCGGTGAGCCCGTTCGCTACCGCATGGTGGGCGAAGCCCCCCAAAGCGTTGCGTCATTCGACGAGCCGATTGCGGAGCCGGCCCCTATCCTGTAAAGCGTCGCAGTCGTGCTGCGCTGCAGTCGGATCGAGTATCGCACAACCTGCCAGCACTGGTTGAAGGCACTCGCCCGGTCAGCGCTGGCAGGTTGTGCGACCCGCAGAACAGCATGTGAGTCGATTATGCGACTTTTCAAGACGGCACGCTTGGGCAACCGCACATAACAAAACAAAAGCGGGAAAAACCCTGGAAAACGCCTGTTTGCAACGCGACAACGACATCTCAAAATTTTCTTGACACTCGAATAAAGAGCCTCAACAATCAAGCTGGCACTTTTTTCACTGAGCCATAAATCGAAAAAATGCCGATGGTGAGCTTGTGAGGAGGGAGCGGCTGCATCGCGCGGTCGTCGAGCTTTTCGAGGGCTCGTGGTAGTGACATGAGTTACAGGGGAAGTTGGAATGGCAACTGGTACGGTCAAATGGTTCAATGACGCAAAAGGTTTCGGATTCATCACGCCTGACGAAGGTGGTGAGGATCTGTTTGCACACTTCTCGGCCATCCAGATGAATGGGTTCAAGACCCTCAAGGAAGGTCAGAAAGTAACCTTCGAGGTCGTGCAAGGCCCGAAAGGCAAACAGGCATCGAACATCCAGGCACCTGCCTGAAACTGTTCGTTACCCGTCCTTTGAGACCCGGCTTCGTGCCGGGTTTCTTTTTTTGGGTAGCGCGTTCTAAGTGTTCACGAAAATCTGATTTGAAAATCTGAGCCGAATCCGTCGAGCAGTTTTTTGACCTCGGCATCGATGGTTTCCTTGGTCCAGGTGACGAAGCCGCGCCAGTGATACTTGGCGTGCTTCCAGAGGATTTCGATGAGATTCAGTTCGGGGCTGTAGGGCGGCAGATAGAACAGCACCATGCGATGTTCGAGAAACCATCGGTCGATTGTTTCCTGATCGATGTTGTGATGGATCGAGGCGTTGTCGAGCACCACTACGGTCGTCAGACCGGGCGTGCTTTTCCGCGCGATCTGCTCAAGGAATTGCACGACATCGGGGCGTTTGATCGTGGTCTTGCTGGTGTGATACGTCAGCAGGTTGGCGCCGAAATCCAGTGCACCAAGGACGGAGCGTTTGCAGTGCGGTTGCGGGAACACACGATGCGGTTCGCCGATGGGCGACCAGCCGCGCTGCACCGGGGGCGAAGCACTGAACCCCGATTGATCAAAGTAGAACAGCTGGCACGCACCGTCGAGTGCGGCCTGCTGTAGCTTCGCGAGGGTGGAGGCCTTCACGGCGAACTCCTCGGGGTTACGCTTTTTTTGAGCGAATAGCGACCACGCTTGTAGGAAAACCCCGCTCGTTTGAGCGCAGTCGACAAGGTATCCAGGCGGCAGGGAAACGGCACACCATGAGCTTCTTCAACGCGCTGCGCAATCTGTCTGAGCGTCATCAATTCGGCGCTGGCCGCCTCGATGGCGGTGGCGATCATGGCTTCAGACAACGAACGGGGACGTCCGCCTTTATGACCGACCAGCAGCCCACATATGCCGGATTCCCGCCACGCGCGCGCCCAGTTGTAGACCGACTGCCCGCTCACGCTGAGCTGCGCAGCCACTTCAGTCAGTTTGATCTTGCGGCCGAGCATCATCACGCCCGCGGCCCGGATGCGCATGTCGCGATGCTGGTGGTTCAACGACATCTGTTGCAAGGTCTTTTCCTCGGCTTCGCTCAGCTCTACAACACACTTCATCTGGACTCCGGCGCAATGGGTTCGCCGAAGTTAACAAAATTCAAACGCGTTTACCAGCAACACTTAATTTGAGGCGGAGTGCCACTGCGGCTACCGTGGTCTGAAACGTCGACAAAGCGAATGTCTCAAATACTGGACACCCGCCTTTCTTTCCGAAAGCTTTCGATAGTCACCCGTTGGCGGACGCATGACGACCCGCCATCGTACGTTGTAGCGCCAGACTGCGAGCGAGATCGCCCTCGTACACCGCAATGCCCTGGTGGCGCAGATTCGACCGCGCATCGACCGCTGGCGTGATACCGATGCTGGAGATGAGGCGGCAAAACGCATAGTCCTCGGACAGATACAGCCGCGATTCCGGATCGATCATGGTGTCGAAGAACGTGTAGAGGAATGCCGCCGGCTCACCCGTATCCAGTTCCGGACGACCCGCGAGCCTCGAACGGCAATGAAGCTCAGGAAACCGTTGTATCAGCGCGAGAAAGACTTCTCGCTTGATCAGCATGAAGCCGGTGGGCGCATAGAGAACGTCGAGAAAGCCGTCAGCGTCGGTTTCCAGACCCTCTCCGCGCACTATGGCGGGATACATGGCGTGGCGGGCGCGAAAATCGGCCTTCGTCGAACCGGCCGGGAGGGCCTGCTCCAGACCGGCGGCGGGCCACCCATCGTTCGTCAGCGGATAGACGCCGGCCGCCACCGGCCGATCGGAGTGCAATAGGCGAACCACATCCGCGCCTTTGAAGCCGATATCACCATCGATCCACATCAGATGCGTGAAGCGGGCATCGGCGAGAAATTCCGCCACCATGGTGTTGCGCGCGCGAGTGATCAGACTGTCGAAGCTGTTGAAGTTGACGCGCAAGCCGAAGCCTTGTTGAGCCGCCTCGTCGTAGAGGTCGAGAAGTCCCAGCGCGTAGTCGGTCGTCACGACCGCGCCATAACTGGGGGTGGCGACATACACATTGGCAACGGGTTCTTTATGAGTCATCGTTTTGTCACTCGAAGGCAAGGTACTTGGATTGAGGAGTCAAGTGGGGGCGCGCCTCGTTGTCCAGCAGGCGCGATTTTGCGACGGGCTTAAAGTACCCGACACTACGCGGCGAACGCCTCAATATCGGTCCGAAGCGAGGATGCGAAATTTCCCGAACGAGGATCGGATATTTGATCGGGGACGTCGGGAATTTGCAGTTGGCATGCATGGGGTTTGGACGCTGTCAATCGGCATAGGGGGCAGACATATATGACTGCCCCCCTGCCACATCACCGGCGAGCGGGTCCGCACCGGGCGGTTCAGAAAGTTGAGGTTATGAGAGGCTGGGCGCGCCGAGCCGGTTGAAGTACGCAATCGTGTGAGCACGCGCTTGATTTCCCGGTCGTTATTGCGCCACCAGTGGCGACTGTTGGCCGCCACCTGTCGCGCAACGTCATCCGATGCACCCAGCGCACGCCGTTCCCGGTAGATAGTGGTGCCACGCCTTGCCTGCCGCATCGACATAACGTTGAACAGGCCCTTCGTCGCCAGCCTTAGCCTCACCGGCCTATCCTGTGACTGTTGGGTCGGAGGAGGCGCGCTGACGCGCTGGCCTCCGTCCGCCGCTCAAACTGCACGTGCCGTTTTCCGGCATGCAGCTTTCACGAAGATGCAGCATGCTGGGACGCAATTGAAGGTATCAGTTGCACAAGGTTGACCAACCCGAACTCGCCATAGAGCCGCGCCTCGGGCAAGACCTTCCAGCCCATATTGCGCCAGCGCTTGAATCGATGCGACCAGATACGCCGCACGATCCATCGGTTGAGCCGGTTGAAGATTCGCCGGACGTGGGAGCGCTTGTAGTAGTGCCCCCAGCCCCGCAGGATGGGATTGAGCCGTCCAATCAGCTCCCGCGTTCGAAGCGGCACACATCTCTTTGTAAGACGACGCACCTGATCCATGAAACGCTGGACCGATTTCTCCCGGGGGTACGCGTACAGCGCACCCGATCGGGCGCCACTGCGGATTTTGGCCGTGGGCAGCGATAACTGCCGCCCACGCTTGATCTTGTAGCCGAGAAACTCGAATCCAAACCGGACATGCACGATCCGCGTCTTCTGCGGATGGAGTTGCACACCCAGTGCGCTCAGAATCTTCGTCGCCGCCGCGATGGCTGCGCGCGCTTCTGCCTGGGATGAACAGGTGATCACCCAGTCATCCGCGTAACGGGTAAGCTGGTAGCCCTTAAGCCGCATCTCCCGATCAAACGGCGTCAGGAGGATATTGCTGAGCAGCGGTGAAGCTACCCCACCTTGCGGCGTTCCACGCTCGCTCGGAAAGAGACGACCCTTGCCGAAACTACCGGCTTTAAGCATCGCCTTGATCAGGCTTAGTACCCGACCGTCAGCGATGCGCTGGGCAATGAGCGACAGAAGTTTGTCATGGTCAACTGATCCAAAGAAGTCCTTCAGATCAGCATCAACAATCCATTCCCTGCCGCCCTCGATCTCCCTCCAGATCTTGCGCAAAGCGTCGTGTGTCGATCGCCCTCGCCGATACCCGAAGTTGGCCTCGTCGAATACCGGCTCGAAGATCGGCTCCAGACGGTTGAGCAGCGCCTGCTGACATACGCGATCGTAAATCGACGGTATGCCGAGATTGCGGAACTCCCCCGGTTTGCCGACTTTCGGGATCGAGACCCGCCGGACCGGTTGCGGCTGATAGGTCCGCGCACGCAGTTCTGCCTGCAGACGGTCCAGATGCTGGTCCGCCTGTTCGGCAAAGTCTGCCACGCTGATTCCATCGACACCGCCACTACCCCGGTTGGCCCGGACTCGCTCCCAGGCGACTTCCAGATTCTTCCGTTGATAAACCTTGTCAATTAATGAGTGGACCTTCCTTGCTTCCATCGGGTTGATCCAGTCAGACAGTCTCCTCGGGCGCGGATGTACGGGTATTTCGCTCATGGAACTGATCCTCCTCCGTGTCCTTACTCACTGCCGTCCGGGTTCTTCCCAATCATCTTCGCCGGCTGCCTTCCCCGACCCACTTCTGTCGCCGATCGCTCGGTCACGTGGTTTTAGCCACGCTTCAGGTACTACTCAGCCGTCCGACTACTGACACAGCACCGCTCGCCACTTCGCTCCTCGCTTATAGGCTCACTTCCCGCGGTGCCACCCGCGGACTGTGCCAGTTCTCCTGGGGTCACACGCTGTTCTTCCGTACCGTGCCGTCCGCAAACACCTTGGTGCGGTGGGTGAATGAGAACGCCTTCGCCTCCATAGTGCAGGCTCGACCTTACCCCACCTTTGGCCGACCGGTTCGTCATCGGGGCAGCCCCCATCGACTACGGCCCGGTACTTCTCCTCATGCCCTTCGGATTCCGCCTCGCGGCGGACACCCTGCCCTCCGGAGTACTGCGAGATGATGGCTTCAGGTCCGCCTTGTCCGTTTCCGGCTTTCGCCTTCGTGCCCGGTTAGACGTCTCCATACCTTCCCACCTCTCTCCGGCCAGCAAGGCATTACCCCCGCTTTCGGATATGGCGCCCCTCATCCGAGCGCCAGAGGGACTTCAACCCTCCGGAACAACGCGCTGCCCAGCGCACACTTCGGCCTCTGCTGACTTCTCGCTCCGGCTCGACACCGTTACCCTTTCAGGCTCGAGGCGAGATCTCCCCAGGTAAGAACGCACTCCTTCGCTGCATAACCGCCGGATTTACGTCACCGCTCCTTGATCACAAGCGCTTTGCAGTCACTTGCCCGCTCGCCCTGATCGGCAACGCCTCATATCGGGTTCTTGTCCATCGGCTCGCAGTTTCGCTCCACGCTTCCTCCCCACACTCTGTCGCCCTCATGCAGTTGCGTTTCGCTTCGCTCGCTATGATCAACTTGCGGTGGGACTTGCACCCACTGGAGTGCGCCCATGCTGGGCGCACAAGAAAAAACCCCGGCCGCCTAACGGTGCCGGGGTTTTTTATTTTCGCGCCGCAGAAGCCGGCGCAATTCGCTTACATGTTTTCGATCAACACCTGACCAAAGCCCGAACAGGACACTTGCGTCGCGCCTTCCATCAAGCGCGCGAAGTCATACGTGACCCGTTTTTGCAGAATCGACTTTTCCATCGACTTGATGATCAGGTCGGCCGCTTCAGTCCAGCCCATGTGACGCAGCATCATTTCGGCCGAGAGAATTTCCGACCCCGGATTTACGTAGTCTTTGCCGGCGTACTTCGGCGCCGTGCCGTGCGTGGCTTCGAACATGGCGACCGAATCCGACATGTTCGCGCCCGGCGCAATCCCGATACCGCCGACTTGCGCGGCCAGCGCGTCCGAAACATAGTCGCCGTTCAGATTCAGCGTGGCGATCACGTCGTATTCGGCCGGGCGCAGCAGGATCTGCTGGAGGAATGCGTCGGCGATCACGTCTTTCAGCACGACGTCGCCACCCGTTTTCGGGTTCTTGATCTTCATCCACGGACCGCCGTCGATCAGCTCCGCGGCGAATTCCTTCTGCGCCAATGCATAACCGTAGTCGCGGAAAGCGCCTTCCGTGAACTTCATGATGTTGCCCTTGTGCACGAGCGTGACCGAGCGGCGATTGTTGTCGATCGCATACTGGATCGCCTTGCGCACCAGACGCTCGGTGCCTTCGCGCGACACCGGCTTGATACCGATCCCCGAGGTTTCCGGGAAGCGGATCTTCTTCACACCCATTTCTTCGCGCAGGAACTTGATGACCTTCTTCGCCTGTTCCGACTCGGCAGGCCATTCGATACCGGCATAGATGTCTTCCGAGTTCTCGCGGAAGATCACCATGTTGGTCTTCTCAGGCTCACGCACCGGCGACGGCACGCCCTTGAAATACTGCACCGGGCGCAGGCAGACATACAGATCGAGTTCCTGACGCAGCGCGACGTTCAGCGAACGGATGCCGCCGCCGACCGGCGTGGTGAGCGGACCCTTGATCGAAACGACGTATTCCTTCAGCACCTGCAGCGTTTCTTCCGGCAGCCACACGTCCGGGCCGTACACCTTGGTCGACTTCTCGCCGGCGTAGATTTCCATCCAGTGGATTTTCTTCTTGCCTGCGTACGCTTTTTCTACTGCGGCATCCACCACTTTCAACATCACCGGCGTGATGTCGAGGCCCGTTCCGTCGCCTTCGATATACGGAATGATCGGCTGGTCGGAAACGTTGAGCGAGAAATCTGCGTTGACAGTGATCTTGTCACCGCCGGTCGGAACCTTGATGTGCTGATACGGCATGATCGGACTCCAGTGAAAGCTGTGCTGAAAGCTGGTGGGAGACTGCGGAAACTGGGTGCTCCTCGCTGCGCGCAATGCTGGACGGCCGCGGGCAGCCTGCCGCGAGCGGCCTGGTCGCTTATTCTAGCCCACGCCGACACAGCACCGAGTCCGTAGCGGCTCGGTGTTTTCCAACATTGTCGAAAATCAAAAACCAGCAAGGCTGCTTCTTCTTATATGTTCTTATATCTTATATAAGACATATGACTTGCGGCAAATCATTATGCTTTATTATTCCGCCATTTACTACCGGGCTGGCGCCTCTCCCGGCCTGCGTGGCAAGTCCCCGCCGCAGCCTACACTGCTCGACCTTCATCGATTTCCTTATGCGACTTCTCGCCCTGAACAAACCGTTCGGCACCATCTGTCAGTTTTCGCCGCACGAAACGCGAGCATCGCTGGCCGACTGGGTGAAAGCGCCCGGCGTCTATCCGGCGGGCCGGCTCGACTCCGATAGCGAGGGGCTGCTGCTTCTCACTGACGACGGCGCGCTGCAAGCGCGCATCGCCGAGCCGCGTCACAAACTTGTCAAACGTTATTGGGCGCAAGTGGAAGGCGCAGTTGACGACGCCACGTTGAAGAAGCTCGCGCGCGGCGTCGATCTCGGCGATTACGTAACGCGGCCCTGTCGCGCCGACTACGTCGAGCCGTCCGACTCGCTCTGGGCCCGCACGCCGCCGATCCGCTATCGCGCCGCGATTCCCACTACGTGGATCGAATTGTCGATCACCGAAGGCAAAAACCGTCAGGTGCGACGCATGACCGCGGCGGTCGGTTTTCCGACCTTGCGCCTCGTACGCGCCGGTATCGGCGCACTCGATATTTTTTCGCTCGGGCTGCAACCGGGCGAGTGGGTTGAATTGCCGCTGAACGCGCCATGGGAAGGCATCCTCTAAACGTTTTTGCCTGTGCGCCACGTCTGTACCGAACGCGCATCAAACCCGCATTCCGACCCATAGAGAAAAAGCTAACTCGTTGTATCCGCAAACAAAATAGCGCGTGAAACCAATATGAAGAACGCGTGAAACAATTGCGTTCGCGATCACTGCGCCGCCATTCATTTGCATCAGCCCGCCGGCATATACATTTTCCACAAAAATCACGTCAACCAGTGTGCGAGCTCACGCGTTATTCGACGCAGATGCCGCCCGAAGCTATCCGGCATTCAGCCTTAAGGGCCTTTGCACAAACCGCACGCGCGGCGAGTACGGGGAGTCTGAGCGCTAAGCAGACGTGTCGAAAAAATTGTTCGATGCGGCTGTCAACCGAAAGGTGGATGGCACGTTTACCGACATGACTCTACATATAACCGGGTCATTTGGTTAATTAACTCAAGCTGAGGATTTACAAAATGAACAAACTGATCGCCGCTCTGGTCGCTGGCCTCTTCGCAACGGCAGCATTCGCACAAGCTTCGGCACCGGCAGCAGCTTCGGCAGCTCCGATGGCAGCAGCTTCGTCGGCAAAGAAGACCACGAAGCACGCTCACAAGAAGTCGCACAAGAAGGCAGCAGCAGCTGCTGCTGCTTCGGGCGCTTCGGAGTAAGTTTGTTGTAAAAACGCAGTCAAGAACTAGCTTCATTGCCGTTCTTACGGCGTTGAAAGGCAGATCACCGCAAGGCGATCTGCCTTTTTGTTTTTGACGCGCTCGCGTAACATTCGCGAGTTAATTTCCAAGGAAGGAGTCAAGCCGTGCGATTTCCCCTGCGCTCGTTGATGGCGCGTTTCGCTGTTGCCGTTGCACTGCCGCTCGCCGCGATGTCGTTCGCCGCGACCACCGCTGCCCCCGCTCATGCGCAACAGATGCCGGCCGGCGCGAAGCAGCCCGGCGACTTTCCGCGTGCAAAGCTGACGGCGGGCATGTTCGTGATCGACGCAGCCGTCGCCGCGAATGACGCCGACCGCGAACAAGGTCTGATGTATCGCACGACCCTCGCACCGAATGAAGGCATGCTGTTCGTCTTCAACGAAAACGCCGTGCATTGCTTCTGGATGAAGAACACGCTGATCCCGCTGTCGATCGCTTTCATGCGCGCCGACGGCACGGTCACCGACATCGACGAAATGCAGGCCGAGACCACCAACAATCACTGCCCGAAGAACAACGGCGTGTATGCGTTGGAAATGAGCAAGGGCTGGTTCTCGTCGAAAGGCATCAAACCGGGGATGAAAATCCGGGGCTTGCCGGCCGCGCAATAAAAGCGCCAACCGCGACAACATCCCGCCGCGCCTTCAGCGGCCGCTTTTTGGAAAGAGCTGGTGCCTTCGAGGAGGCGCCGGCTTTTTGCATTCTGCGCGCAACAGGAACTGCGTGGCAGTGCGCGGCATCGCACGGCGGAGGTCCGCGCCGTCCGTTAAGCCTATGCCGGCCGGCCGTCACGCGCGGCTGGCAAGATTCCTGCAAAAGACGGGCCGACGCGCTATCCTAGTATTCTTAGTAAAGCAGCAAAGAGGCTCCCCGGGTAGCACAGACTGCCGCCCGGCAAGCGTTTCAGGCGCGCCATTTCAAGGAGGTTCACGTGCCCCGCAAGACTCCCATCGAGCGCTACCGGAATATCGGCATTAGCGCTCACATCGACGCCGGCAAAACCACCACCACCGAACGCATCCTGTTCTACACAGGCGTGACCCACAAGATCGGCGAGGTTCACGACGGTGCTGCGACGATGGACTGGATGGAACAGGAGCAGGAGCGCGGCATCACCATCACGTCGGCGGCCACCACCGCCTTCTGGAAGGGCATGGCCGGCAACTATCCCGAACACCGGATCAATATCATCGACACCCCGGGCCACGTCGACTTCACGATTGAAGTGGAACGCTCGATGCGCGTGCTCGACGGCGCCTGCATGGTGTACGACTCGGTCGGCGGCGTGCAGCCGCAGTCCGAAACCGTGTGGCGTCAGGCGAACAAGTACAAGGTGCCGCGCATCGCGTTCGTCAACAAGATGGACCGCGTGGGCGCGGACTTCTTCCGCGTGCAGCGGCAGATCGGCGACCGCCTGAAGGGCGTCGCCGTGCCGATCCAGATTCCGGTCGGCGCGGAAGATCATTTCCAGGGCGTGGTCGACCTCGTCAAGATGAAGGCGATCTACTGGGACGAAGAGAACCAGGGGATCAAATTCGAGTACCGCGACATCCCGGCAGAGCTCGCGGCTACCGCGAAGGAATGGCACGACAAGATGGTCGAGGCCGCCGCTGAAGCGAGCGAGGAACTGCTCGACAAATATCTGCACGGCGGGATGCTGACCGAAGAGGAAATCAAGCACGGCATTCGTGTGCGTACCATCGCCAACGAGATCGTGCCGATGCTGTGCGGCAGCGCGTTCAAGAACAAGGGTGTGCAGGCCATGCTCGACGCCGTGATCGACTATCTGCCGTCGCCGGTCGACATTCCCGCTATCACGGGCCACGACGAACACGACAAGGAAATCGAGCGTCATCCGCGAGACGACGACCCGTTCTCCGCCCTCGCCTTCAAGATCATGACCGACCCGTTCGTCGGCCAGCTGATCTTCTTCCGCGTGTATTCGGGCGTGGTGAACTCGGGCGACACCGTCTACAACGCGGTCAAGGAGAAGAAGGAACGCCTCGGCCGGATCCTGCAGATGCATGCGAACGAGCGCAAGGAAATCAAGGAAGTCTACGCAGGCGACATCGCCGCGGCAGTCGGCCTGAAAGAAGCGACCACCGGCGACACGCTGTGCGATCCGCAGCACGTGATCATTCTTGAACGGATGATCTTCCCGGAGCCGGTGATTTCGCAGGCTGTCGAGCCGAAGACCAAGGTCGACCAGGAGAAGATGGGCATCGCGCTCAATCGTCTCGCGCAGGAAGACCCGTCGTTCCGCGTGCAAACCGATGAAGAATCCGGCCAGACGATCATCTCCGGGATGGGCGAGTTGCACCTGGAGATTCTGGTCGACCGGATGAAGCGCGAGTTCGGCGTCGAGGCGACCGTCGGCAAGCCGCAGGTGGCTTACCGCGAAACGGTGCGCAACAAGATCGAAGATGTCGAAGGTAAGTTCGTCAAACAGTCGGGTGGCCGCGGGCAGTACGGCCACGCGGTGATCACGCTCGAACCGGCGGCGCAAGGCAAAGGCTACGAGTTTGTCGACGCGATCAAGGGCGGCGTGATTCCGCGCGAATACATTCCGGCCGTTGACAAAGGCATTCAGGAAACGCTGAAGGCCGGCGTGTTGGCAGGCTATCCGGTGGTCGACGTGAAAGTGACGCTGACTTTCGGTTCGTACCACGACGTCGACTCGAACGAAAACGCGTTCCGCATGGCCGGTTCGATGGCATTCAAGGACGCGATGCGCAAGGCCAAGCCGGTGTTACTCGAACCGATGATGGCCGTCGAAGTGGAAACGCCGGAAGACTTCATGGGTAACGTAATGGGCGATCTGTCGAGCCGTCGCGGCATGGTGCAAGGCATGGAAGACATCGCCGGCGGTGGTGGCAAGCTGGTGCGCGCCGAAGTGCCGCTCGCGGAGATGTTCGGCTATTCGACGTCGCTGCGCTCGGCCACGCAAGGTCGCGCTACTTACACGATGGAGTTCAAGCACTACGCTGAAACGCCAAACAACGTCGCGGAAGCCGTGATCAACGCGAAGCAGAAGTAAGCGCCGCGGGTTGTAACGCACCATGCGCTGCGACCTGCGTTGCAATGAAAGCAATTAGCCGAAAGCCCGTCCCTTGTGGATGGGCTTTTTTTCATCCGTGACGCCGCCTGCGGTTGCACGACACGCGGCAGGCGGCTCTCACGTAACGCGCACGTTTTTTGATCGTGCAAAAATGCCGGAGGGCGCCGTGCCCAGCACCCGGATGTCCGCCCGCGAGGAGACACATCATGAGCCAGGATCACGAACACCCGCATTACAAGGACGAGCAAGCGCCAGCGCCGATCGACTGGCGCGAACACGGCGTCAAGGTCATCAAGGGCGACCAGCTCGACAGCAATACCGCGCAAACGCCGGGCATGAATCGCGCCGCGGCGATCAACGCGGCGCGCGTCGGCGCGCAGAAAATCTGGGCCGGCACCGTGACGATCCATCCGAACGCAAAGACCGGCGCGCATCATCACGGCGCGCTCGAAAGCGTGATTTATGTGGTGCGTGGCCAGGCACGCATGCGGTGGGGCGAGCATCTGGAATTCACCGCCGAAGCCGGCCCGGGCGACTTCATCTTCGTGCCGCCCTATGTGCCGCATCAGGAAATCAACGCAAGCACCGACGATCCGCTCGAATGCGTGCTGGTGCGCAGCGACAATGAAGCGGTGGTGGTGAATCTGAACATCGACGCGGTGGAAGCTCCGGAAACGGTGTTCTGGGTCGATCCGATTCACAAACATCCGCACGATCACTAAGCCTCTTTCACGCCACTCATGACGCCGACCGCTTCGCTGCGCCCTCGCCTCATCACGCTGTATGCCGTGCTGATCGCCGCCAATCTCGGCGCGTGGGCGTGGGCATTGATCGCGTTTCGCCACTATCCGCTGCTGCTCGGCACCGCGCTGCTCGCCTATGGCTTCGGTTTGCGCCACGCGGTGGATGCGGACCATATCGCCGCGATCGACGCCGTCACGCGCAAGCTGATGCAGGCGGGCAAGCGGCCGCTCGGCGTGGGTCTGTCGTTTTCACTGGGTCATTCGACGATCGTAATTGTGGCGACGATCGGCATCGCGTGGACCACGCATTCGCTGCACGGCCGCTTCGACACCTTCAAGGCGATCGGCACTGTGGTGTCGGCGGTGTTTCTGCTGGTGCTGGCATGCGTGAACCTTGTGATTCTGCGCGACGTGTGCCGCCGCTATCGACATGTCCAACGCGGCGGCGGACTTGCTGCCGAAATGGCGGCCAACGTCGCTCCCGCCGGCCTGTTGTCGCGCGCCTTGCGGCCCATGTTCCGGCTCGTGACGAAAAGCTGGCACATGTACCCGGTCGGCGTGCTGTTCGGTCTCGGCTTCGACACCGCGACCGAGATCGGGCTGCTGGCGATTGCCGCGTCCGAAGCCGGCAAAGGCCTGCCGCTCTATTCGATCCTCGTGTTCCCGGCGCTGTTCACTGCCGGCATGACGCTGGTCGATTCGACCGACAACGTGCTGATGATTCACGCCTACGGCTGGGCCATGGACGATCCGAAGCGCAAGCTCTACTACAACGCGAGCATCACGTTCGTCTCGGCGGTGGTGGCGATCGTCATTGGCGGCGTTGAAGCGTTGGGACTGCTATCGGACAAGCTCGGTCTGAACGGCGGCGTTTGGGACGCGGTGGCGAGCCTCAACGAGCACTTCGGCGCGCTGGGTTATGGCATCGTCGCGACCTTCATGGCGTGCTGGATCGGCTCGGTGCTGTTCCATCGCTGGCGCCGCCCGGGTGCGGTTGCGCGGTAAAACCACCTTGCCTTCGCGGCAGATCGGTAAGGTTTCCGCGCCGGTAGCGGCGATTTCCGCGCTGCGGCATCCCCCGCTTTGGCGCGGGCCATGCGCGACAACCGCCGAGCGTTGTGACGACGACACACGCCGGCCCTTTTATCCACCAAACGGCAACCGGAGCGCGCAGCAGGCGCTCCGAACCGGCGGCCAATCGCTTACACTGAAACCGCTTTTCACTACTGCAGCGCTGCAGCTTTTCGTCATTGCCATAAGTCGCCCTGTCGCGCATCCGGCGCGGCCCTTCAGAAACGACAGCAGAACGGACTGGACACCCCATCGATGAAGACTCCCGCGGACCGATTTCTCGAGCTCGACCTGGCTCGCCAACCCGCCGACGCCTACGGCAACCACGCCATCGACGAATTCATCGCCGGCCGCATCACGCGCCGCGATCTGCTGCGCTACGCGAGCGTGATCGGTTTGTCGCTGGTTGGCGGCGGCGTGCTGAATGCGCCGCAAGCCCGTGCGCAAGGCGCGCCGAGCCCGTCTAACCAGACCATTCGCGTGGCCCACCTCACGCCCGCCGGCGCGGTCGACCCGCTCACCGTAACGGATGCGGCAAGTCTCGCGCTGCTGAACCAGACCGGCGAATTCCTGATCGACGACGACGGCGAAAAGCTGGTGCTGAAGCCCGCCCTGGCCTTGTCGTGGAAGCCGAACGACAAGGGCGACGTGTGGACCTTCACGCTGCGCCAGAACGTCAAATTCCACGACGGCCAGACCTTCACCGCCAAAGACGTCGTCGCCACCTTTGACCGCCTCGCCGATCCGGCGAGCGGTTCGGCGGCGCTCTCGGTGCTCAAGGGCGTGCTATCGAAGGGCGGTGCGAAAGTGGTCGACGAACACACGGTCGCCTTCCATCTCGACGCACCGAATGGCAACTTCCCGTACTACGTTTCTTCGGACAATTACAACGCCGTGATCCTGCCCGCGAACTATGCGGGTGGTTATGAAAAAAGCTTCAGCGGCACCGGTCCGTTCAAGCTCGAAAAGTATCAGGCGAAGGTCGGCGCATCGTTCGTGCGCAACCCCGATTACTGGGGCGAGAAAGCGTTACCGCAACGCGTACAGTTCTCCTTCTACGCCGACGAACAGGCGCAGATGCTCGCCTTGCAAGGCTATCAGGCCGACGTGATGGGCACCTTCACCGTGCAGGGCGGCGCCGGCATTCTGAACAATCCGGACTACAAGGCAGTCGGCGTGAAGTCGAGCGCGCATCGCCAGATTCATATGCGCAATGACAGTCCGCTGTTCAAGGACAAGCGCGTGCGCCAGGCGCTGGCGTTGTCGCTCGATCGCGACGTGCTGGTGCGGGGTCTGTTCAAGGGCCGCGCGCAGCTCGGCAACGACAGCCCGTTCGCACCCGTGTTTCCGTCGTCCGATGCAGGCGTCGCGCAACGCAGGATCGACATCGCGAAAGCGAAGCAACTGCTTGCGCAAGCCGGCGTGCCGAACGGTTTCGACGTCACGCTGACCACCGAAAAGTACATGGAGATTCCCGATCTCGCGGTGGTCGTGCAGAACGCGGCGAAAGCGATCGGCGTGCGCGTCAATCTGAAAGTGGAGAGCCAGTCGCTGTACTACGGCGCGGGCACGCCAGGCAAATCGGATTGGCTCGACTCGCCGCTCGGCATCACCGATTACGGTCATCGCGGCGTGCCGAACGTGTTCCTGAATGCACCGCTCACCAGCACCGGTACGTGGAACGCCGCGCACTTCAAGAATCCGCAATACGATCAACTGGTCGCGCAATTCGTCGCGGCGGTCGACCTGGGCACGCAGCGGAAAATCTCCGGGCAGATCCAGACGCTGCTGCTCGACGAAACGCCCGTGATCATCCCGTTCTTCTACGATCAGCTGATCGCCATGCGCAAGGGCGTGAACGGCGTGCGCTTCACCGCGCTCGCGCAACTTTATTTCGACCGCGCGGTGTTGAGCGCGTAATGTTGGTTGCAAGAGCCGTTGAACGCACAGGCCTTCGGCACTTCTTCGGCAGGAACTCACGATGTCGACTACGGTGACCCCTTCCGCTGCCCCGGTCTCGAACGGCAACGCCGGCCGCGTCGCGCGATTTCTCGCGACGCGGGTCGGTTTGTCGTTGATTACGCTGTGGCTGCTGTCGGTGATCGTCTTCGCGGGCGGCCAGTTGCTGCCCGGCGATATCGGCCGCGCAGTGCTGGGGCCGCTCGCCGATGCGCGCGCGGTCGCCGCGCTCAATCATCAACTCGGCTCGGACCGGCCACTCATGACGCAATACGTCGAGTGGATCACGCATTTCATGCGCGGCGATATGGGGCTCTCCTATGCGTACCGTGAGCCGGTCGGACCGTTTATCGCCGACGCTCTCGCGCATTCGGCCAAGCTCGGCGTGCTCGCATTTATCGTCGTCGTACCGCTCGGCATTGCGGGCGGTGTGTGGTCGGCCATGCACGCGGGCCGCTGGCTCGATCGCACCATCAGCATCGCCGGATTGTCGGCGACCGTGGTGCCCGAATTCGTCTCCTCGATCGTGCTGATCCTGGTGTTCGGCGTGTGGCTTCGCTGGCTGCCGATCGAAGCGTCGTATCCGCTCGAAGCGAGCGCACTCGAACAATTGCGCTATCTGATTCTGCCGGTGCTGCCGCTGGTGCTGGTGTTTTTCGGCTACATCGCGAGAATGGCGCGCGCGGGCACCGTCGAAGCGCTCGACGCGGACTACACCCGCACCGCGATCCTCAAAGGCTTGCCGCGCCGCACCGTGATCTGGCGGCACGTACTGCGCAATGCACTGCTGCCCACCATCACCGTCGCCGCAACGCAGCTCGGCTATATGATCGGCGGTCTCGTGGTGGTCGAGACACTGTTCCACTATCAAGGCATCGGCTCGTTGATCTACAACGCCGCCAAGGCGAAGGATTTTCCGATGCTCGAAGCGGGCGTGCTGACGATCGGCGTGGTCTACACCGTCGCCAATCTCGTCGCCGATGCGTTGCATGTCCTGCTCAATCCGCGGCTGCGGGTGAGGAGCGCCGAATGAGCACCATCGTTCCGCCCGCCACTCCGCCTGCACCGCCTGCGCCACCTGCGCCACCTGCGCCACGTGCGCCACGTGCGGCAACCGAGCCGCGCTTCGACCCGTTGCGCGTGCTGCTGCGCTCGCCCACCTTTGTGGTCGGTGTGTTGATCGTTGGATGGTGGATCGTCTGTGCGATCGCTGGGCAGTGGATCGTGCGGATCGACCCGTATGCATCCGATCCGCTCAACTCGCTGATGCCGCCCGACGGCACGCATTGGTTCGGCACCGATCAGCTCGGACGCGACGTGTTCTCGCGCGTGATCGTCGGCGCGCGCGACATTCTCACCATCGCGCCTTTGGCGACCCTGCTCGGCACGGCGGCGGGCACGGCCCTCGGGTTGATCGTCGGCTACTTCGAGGGCTGGGTCGACAACATCGTGGGACGCGCGATCGACGCCGTGCTCGCGCTGCCGCTCGTGATCGTCGCGTTGCTCGCGCTGGCCGCGGTCGGCGCCTCGAACTTCACCGTGATTCTCGTGATCGGCATCACGTTCACGCCGATCACCGCGCGCACGGTACGCGCGGCCGTGTTCGCCGAACGGCATCTGGACTACGTCGCCGCTGCGCAACTGCGTGGCGAACGCGCGCCGTACATCATGTTCGCGGAGATTCTGCCGAACGTGCTGCCGCCGATCATCGTCGAGGCGACCGTGCGGCTCGGCTATGCCATTTTCGCGGTCGCGACGCTGTCGTTTCTCGGCTTCGGCATTCAGCCGCCCTCCGCCGACTGGGGGCTCGCGCTGTCCGAGTCGTACACGCTGATGGCAGGCGGTGCGTGGTGGACGGTCGTGTTCGCAGCCGGAGCCATCGCGTCGCTCGTGGTCGGCGTGAATCTGATCGCCGATAGCGTGCAAGGAGTGCTCGACCGATGAACGGCCCGCCGCCCTCCTCGTTCCCCGCCTTCGACGTATCGAAGAGCGATCGCACGGATGCGCTGACCGTTGTGGGACTGACGGTCACGTACCGGATGCGCGGACGTGATCGCGAAGTGCTGCAGGACGTCTCGTTTCGCGTGCGGCGTGGCGAAGCGTATGGCCTCGTCGGCGAATCGGGCTGCGGCAAATCGACGGTCGCGATGGCGGCGCTGCGCTATTTACCGCGCAACGGCAAGGTGAAGGCAGGCAAGATCATCATCGCCGGCCAGGACGTGCAGAAGCTCGACGCCGACGCGTTGCGCACGATGCGCGCGAACGCGATTTCGATGGTCTATCAGGACCCGGGGCGCGCGCTGAATCCGTCACTGACGATCGCGCGGCAAGTCACGGAAGCATTCGAAGCGGCCGGTGTCTCGCGTGACGAGGCCGTGCAACGCACGGTCGAGATACTGCAGCGCGTACGCATCGCTTCACCCGAGCGCGTGATGGACAGCTATCCGCATCAGTTGTCGGGCGGCATGCAGCAGCGCGTGGTCATCGCCATGGCGCTTGCCTCGAACCCGGCCTTGCTGATTCTCGACGAACCGACCACCGGGCTCGACGCCACCGTCGAAGCCGAAGTGCTCGACCTGGTGGCGCAGCTGCGCGAAGAACTCGGTACCGCCGTGCTGTTCATCAGCCACAACCTCGCGGTGATCGGGCGGATGTGCGAGCGCGTCGGCGTGCTGTATGCCGGCAAGCTGGTCGAGGAAGGCACGACCGAGGACGTGTTCGCGCGGCCGCGTCATCCCTATACGGTTGGACTGCTGCGCTGTTTGCCGAGCGCGGGGCGTAGCAAGGACACCGAACGGCTCGATACGATCGCGGGCCATCTGCCCTCGCCAGGCTCGGTGACGCAAGGCTGCATTTACGCGGACCGTTGCCGTCTCGCCGACGACCGCTGCCGCCGTGAAGCACCGCCGCCGTATCGGGTGAGCGCGGCGCACGGTGATCAGATGTCGCGCTGCCATTATCACGAACGGGCATTCGAACTGCCGCGCGCGACTGCGGAAGTATTGCCCCGGAATGGCAATGGCCTGCTTAAGGGCGAGCGCCCCGCTCTCGTGCTACGCGCGGAAAAACTCTCGAAGACATTCCACGTCTCCGGCGCCCCGCTGCGCGCGGTCGACGACGTGTCGATCGATCTCGCCAGTGGTGAAACGCTTGGCCTCGTCGGCGAGTCCGGCAGCGGTAAGACGACGCTCGCGAAACTGATGCTCGGCCTGCTCACGCCAGACGCGGGCAGCGTGCTCGAACTCGACGGCACGCCGCTCGCCGCGCGCGTCACGCGACGCAACGACGAGCAGGTCAAGTCGCTGCAGATCGTGTTCCAGAATCCGGACTCGGCACTCAATCGCGCGCATTCGGTAAAGCGCCTGATCGGCCGTGCGTTGTCGCGCCTCACCGCGCTGCGCGGCCCCGCGATCGACGAACGGCTCGCCACCTTGACGGCGGCGGTGCGTTTGCCCGAGCGCTATCTCGGCTCGCGCACGCGTCAATTGTCCGGTGGACTCAAACAGCGCGTGGCGATCGCGCGCGCGTTTGCCGGTGAGCCGCGTGTAGTGGTCTGCGACGAGCCCACTTCCGCGCTCGACGTCTCCGTGCAGGCCGCGATTCTCAACCTGCTCGCCGATCTGCAACGCGAGCGCGGCGTGAGCTACGTGTTCATCTCGCACGATCTGCACGTGGTGCGCTATCTGTCGGATCGCATCGCGGTGCTGTACCTCGGCCGGCTGCTGGAGATCGGACCGGCCACCGCAGTCTTCGACGGCCCGCATCATCCCTACACCGAAGCGCTGCTATCTTCGGTGCCTACGCTCGACACGCACGACAGCAAAGCCCGCATCCGTCTGTCCGGCGATCTGCCGAGCGCGTCATCGCCGCCGTCCGGCTGCGTGTTTCATACGCGCTGCCCGCGCAAGCTCGGCACGATCTGCGAGCAGCAAGACCCGCCCTTCCTCGAGGTCGGCGGCGGCGATCGTGCCCAGCCGTCCGCGCATCGCATCCGCTGCCATATCCCCGTCGACGAACTGCGCGTGCTGCAAGCCGTCTCGCGCGACAACGCCGCCAAACCCTCCGGCGACGGTTCTGAAAACGCGCCGGAAGACGCCGCACGTAACGAATAACGCGCAATAACGCGGCTTTCCGGCCGTGCGTTTCATCGTCGAAACGTTTTCATGCGTTTTTTTTCTCGCCTGTATCGCACCCCCCTATTGGACGCCCGTCACTGCAAGGCTTTGCGGGCAATGGCATGGATATCGCTAAGTACTGTCCAGACATTCGAAGCCAAAGAGATCGGGAGAACGTCAAACAGCGTAGCTTGAGCGAATCGCCATGACGAAGCGCGCGGACGGTATCGCCTGAAGCGCCTGTCAGCGCACCGGCTACGCAGCCGGGAAGACAGTGATGGTGTTTGACTTGCATCCGCAAACAGACTGGGGGGCGACGCGGCCCGCATTCAGACAGGCCCGTCGTCGGAGTATCAGCGTGGGAGATGACGGCAGCGAGGTGTCGGCGTCGCCTCGGGAGAGACGTGATGAAAACCAGAAAATTCAATCAGTACTACTGCGTGGTTATACGAAGTGCGGCGATCGTGGCCGGCGTGGCTTTGCTGGTAACCCAGGTTGCGTACTCGGAATCGACGGCTGTGATCCCCAAATCGATGGTGCTTGCCGATGCGCCAATGCCTGCGAGCGGCGCGCACAGCGCGACACGAATCGGCCAGGACGAGGGTTCGGCAGCAGGCACAGTGGCAACCGGCACAGTCACAGCCGGCACCGCGCCCGACGAGCCGACTGCCGCCGACGACGCAGCCTTGGTGTTCAGTCCTCGCGACTGCACAAGCACCAGTGTCGGCGGATGCACGCAGCATCGCGGAGGCAACGGCAACGGCGCGGCGAGCGCGGGCAACAGTGGCGCGGGCGTGAGCGGTAATGGTGCCGGCGGCTCCGGTGGGGCAGCGGGTTCGGGTGCGGCCGGTGGCGGCGGCAGGGGTAATGGTGGAAGCAACGGTGGTGGAAGCAACGGTGGTGGAAGCAGCGGCGGTGGCAGCAGCGGCGGTGGCAGCAGCGGCGGTGGCAGCAGCGGCGGTGGCAGCAGCGGCGGCGGTGGCAGCAGCGGCGGTGGCAGCAGCGGCGGTGGCAGCAGCGGCGGTGGCAGCAGCGGCGGTGGCAGCAGCGGCGGTGGCAGCAGCGGCGGTGGCAGCAGCGGCGGTGGCAGCAGCGGCGGTGGCAGCAGCGGCGGTGGCAGCAGCGGCGGTGGCAGCAGCGGCGGTGGCAGCAGCGGCGGTGGCAGCAGCGGCGGTGGAAGCAGCGGGAGCGGCGGCTGCGGTTGCGGTGGTGGTCCCGGCGGCGGCCCTGGCGGTGGAAAAGGAGGCGGCCCTGGTAGCGGCGGTGGCTTTGGCGGTGGCTTCGGTGGCGGGTTCGGCGGCGGCTTTGGCGGAGGCTTCGGCGGCGGTCACGGAGGCAAGGGTAGCGGCGGTAACGGTGGTGGCAATGGCGGAGGAAACGGGCACTAGCAGTCGCCTGCTTCCCGGGTAGGGGGCCCCCGCGCCCTACCCGTCGCTAACGGCATACTTCGGTATCCGTCCGCAGTCCCCCGGCATCGGCGGTGACGGCTCGATCCCCCGGTCGAGCGTCACCACCCGAAGCCGGTTCGCGTCGGCGGCACTCTCAGGCGGTCCGGCAAAAAAAAGCACGCATCGCCGCGAACCGCTGACCAGCAGCTCTCGCGCACGGTTAAAACTCAAACAATCGATCGCATCGTGCGCGGCCGGAACCAAACCGAAGCGATTGCCTCATATCAGATTCAACGTTCGATATGAGGGCACCACAACATGCAACGAAACGTCCCCCACACCATGGCGCGCACGGCCACCGGCCTGCTGATGGTCGCCGCGCTGGGCCTCGCATCGCTCGCTCATGCGCAAACCCCGGCGCAAACATCAGCGCAAAACCCTGCTGCGACGGCCCAGCCGCAACCACAAACCATGTCGCAAGCCGCGCCGCCCGTCGATCCCACCTTCTCCGCCTATTCACTCGCGCAAACCTGCAAAAAGAAAAACGACAACGTCGCGCAAGGTCAATGCGTCGGCGCGATCCGCGGCATCATCCACGGCTATCAGTACGGTGTGCTGTTCCTCGGTCAGCGCGCGTCGCTGCCGCCCAACGAAACGCAGCGGGTGTCGCTGTGTTTGCGCAATACGCAGGTGTCGTCGATCGTCGATGAATTCGTCGCCGACGCGGCCCAGGTCAACGAAGACTCGCTCAAGCACACGCCGGCTGAAGTCGCCGTTCTGGGTTCGGTGCACATGCACCACGGTTGCAATTGATGATTCCGGCGCAGCGGGCCGCGGCGGCGCACGCGCGCCGACCGCAAGGCCAGTTGCACTTCGCTAACGGCCGCCACGGCGCTTACAGCATTTCGAGCGGCCGCTTGCTGCGTGGCGGTTTGAAATGGGTGTCGATGGCAGCGAGTTCCTGAGCGTCAAGCTGCAATTGCAACGCCCGATGGTTGTCGCGCACATGCTCGACGCGGCCCGCTTTCGGAATCGCGAACACGCCGGGTTCTTGCAGCACCCACGCGAGCGCCACCTGAAACACCGACACACCGCGGGCGTCGGCGATATCGTCGAGCGGGGAGCGCTTCGGCAAGCGCGCGTGATCGACCGGGCTGTATGCCATCGCCGGCATCTTGCGCTCGGCGAGCCATGGCAGCAGGTCGAATTCCGATCCTCGGCGCGCGACGTTGTAGAGAATCTGATTGGTGGCGCACGCCTCACCGCCGGGCGTGGCGACGAGTTCTTCCATATCGTCCGTATCGAAGTTGCTGACGCCCCAGTGGCGAATCTTGCCCGCGCTGCGCAATGCCTCGAATGCCTCGACGGTTTCCGCGAGCGGCACCGAGCCGCGCCAGTGCAGCAGATACAGATCGAGCCGATCCGTTTTCAGGCGCTTGAGGCTCTGTTCGCAGGCCGCGATCACGCCGCGCCGGCTCGCGTTATGCGGATACACCTTGCTGACGAGAAATACCTGATCGCGCAGCCCCGCCAGCGCTTCGCTCAGGAGCGATTCGGTGGCGCCGTCGCCGTACATTTCCGCCGTATCGATCAGCGTCATGCCCAATTCGATGCCACAACGCAACGCGGCGATTTCCGCGGCGCGGCGCGCCGGATGCTCGCCCATCTCCCAGGTGCCCTGCCCCAGTTTCGGAATACGCTCGCCGTCGGGCAGGCTTACGCTTGCGATATCGGTCGTCATGCTTTCTCCTCGATGTGGCTGAAGTGGCAAAAGTGGCTAAGCGGATTGAAATGCACGTAAGGTCATACGAGTACGTCGACGCGGCGGCGCGGGCGAACGCGTGGCGCACGCTACGGAAATCTCAAGGACGAGTTTAGCGGTTGCCCGGGCATCGGATCGGGTCCCAGGCAAAAGCCCGCTATAACGGAGCGCGCCGATGTCATAGAATTGCCGCTTGCCCTTCTTGCGTAAGCCCCATGACCTCTGCCTCGGAAGACCGCTGGCGCGACCTGCGCCCGGACCCGGAAAACGACACGCCGTTATACCTGCAACTCGCTCGCAAGCTCGGCAGTGCGATTCACGAAAACCGCTGGAACGCGGGCGAGGCGCTGCCCTCCGAGCGTGTACTGTCCGAAGCGCTCGGCGTGTCGCGGATCACTTCGCGCAAGGCCATTGCCCTGCTGGTCGAACAGGGATTGATCCGCCGCACTCAGGGCGCGGGCAGCTTCATCACGCCGCGTTATGAAGATCCGCTGTCGCGTCTGTCGAGTTTCAGTGAAATGTTGCGGCGACGCGGTTTTACGCCGAGTTCGAAGTGGTTGTCGCGAGAAATTTCGCCGGCCAACCGCGACGAGGTGATTCAACTGGGTTTATCGCCGGCGGCGGCCGTGACCCGGCTGCGCCGCTTGCGCCTCGCCGACGGCATCGTGATGGCTGTCGAGAATTCCACCTTCCCTGCCGCGGTGATTCCCGATCCGCAGGCAATTGGCGATTCGTTGTACACGTACCTGGAAAATCGCGGACTGACGATCGTCCGCGCGCTGCAGCATTTTCGTGCGGTGAACGCGAATGAAGAAATCGCGCAGCAAATGAGCATTGCGCATAACGACGCGCTGTTGCTGATCACGCGCGTGGGGTATACGGCGGATCAGCGGGCGATCGAGCTGACCGATACCTACTGCCGGAACGATTACTACGATTTTGTGGCGGAGTTGAGGAAGTAGTTTTCCGCCCACGCGGCGCCTTTTCGCTGCTTCTGCGAAGAGGCGCCGTACGCAAGCGACCCGACGCCGTGCGGGCAAACACGCTTCACACCCATTTCGCCTCGTGTGTCCCGATCCGAGCCGGCGGCAACTCAAAATAGGCAGGCGTCTCATCCAGACGCTCGGCCGGTAGCACCCCGAGAACGCGCCCGAATCCGGACTCCACAGTCGCAAGGCAATCCCGCACGTCGTCGATCGAAACATCGGGCGCCTTCCAGCCGTCGGCAAGCAATCCAAACGACTGCAACCACCGCCCGGTCTGCGCGAGCGACACCCTCACGTGCCAGCTCCCGCCTTCGGTGGCTCGCCGCGCCAATGCGGCCATCGCACCGAAAGCAGCCAGATAGCCCGTCGCGTGATCCAACGCCTGACAAGGTAAATGCTTCGGCTCGACCCACCCTGCTGCCTCGCGCTCAGTAAAAGCAATCCCGCTCGCCGACTGCACCAGGCTATCGAAACCGCGCCGCCCGGCCCAAGGTCCCGTGTGCCCATAGGCGCAAACCGACACATAGACGATCCCCGGACCCACCCGCGCCAGATCCTCAGGACCAAACCCGCGTGCCGACAGAGCCCCCGGCCGATACGCCTGTAAAAATACATCGGCACCGTCGGCGAGTCCACGTAACGTGTCCTGTCCGGCGGCATCGCGCAAATCGACGACAGCCGAGCGCTTGCCGCGCCCGTTGTCGATCACGAGCGGCGCAATGTTCGGCAAGTGCGGACCGTTGACCAGCAACACCTCGGCGCCATGCTGCGCGAGCGCGCGCCCTGCCACCGGCCCGGCAATGATCCGCGACAAGTCGAGCACCCGCACCCCCCCCAGCGGCCGCTCGGCACCGTCCCGGCGCGGCGGCTCGACCGGCGCGTCGCCGATGCGCTCGATCTCGAACAACGGCAGGCCCGCAACTGCTTTCGCCTGATCGAGCGCGGCCCACTCGTCGGGCGAGCGAATCAGGGCGGCGCACAAACCGGCGTCGGCCAGCGTCTGGTCAAGCGTCGCGCCATCCCAGCCGCGAATCGCCTCGGCCACCGCCGCGCGATCGTTCGCGCAGCCAAGCACCTTCAACACCCCTGCAAGATGATGCGGAAAGTTCGTGTGCAGTTGAATCCAGCGATCGTCCCGCGTCGCGTAAAAGCCCATCACCGGATCACGCAAGGCGGGCGGCGGCCCCTCGTCGATGCGCAGATAGCGCTCGCTGCGAAACGAGGTGAGCGCGCGCCGCATCTCCACCGTGACGCGTTGGCGGCGCCCCGTGCGCAAGCGATGGTATTCGGCAGCCGCAAGACCAGTCGCGGCGATGGTCGCCGAGGCCAACGTGCCGACCCGATAGACCGACGGCAAGCCCGGATCAGTGCCGGCAAGCGAAACGGACCTCAGCGCAGTCGGGTCGCATCCCGCTGTTGTCCAGATATGGTTGAGCGCGAGTTCAGGCGTCATGGTGTTCATGTCGTTCATCTCGTTCGGGTTGCGCGTGTCGAAAGTCAGAACAGGAAGAAAGTGAACCGAGTCTAGAATTTCGCCTTGCCGCAATCAATCTTGATTATGATAATCAATATATATTGATTTCTTCGGTTTCCACACGTTTCCATGCCACCCTCCCATTCCCTGACCGCCGCCGAAGCCGCCGCCACGCTCGGCATCAGCCTGCCGACCCTGTATGCGTATGTCAGCCGTGGCATGCTGAGCTCATCGCCGGATGCGCACGGCAAGCATCGGCTCTACGACGCGGGCGAAGTGCGGCGGCTCGCGCGGCGCAAGGAAGACGGCAAGCGCGCCGGCAAGGTCGCGCAAAAGGTGCTGGATTGGGGCGTGCCGGTGCTCGAATCGTCGATCACGCTGGTGGCCGACGGCCACCTGTCGTATCGCGGGCACGACGCCATGGAACTGGCGCGAACGGCATCACTTGAGGACGTCGCGGCGTTGCTGTGGGAATGCAGTGCGAGGCGTATCGCCGAGGCCCCGCTGGTGCCAATCGCTGCCGCTCAGTGGGCGGCATGGCTCAAGCTCTGGAGCGACAGCACGCCGCTCGATCGCGCGCTCGTGCTGTTGCCGGCCGCCGCGGCGCAAATGCCGCGCGTATGGGCGCTCGGGCGCGATACGCAACTCGATACCGCCTGCGCGGTCATGCGATTGCTGGCAGCGGCGATGGTCTCGGCGGCGCCGTCGAACGAACTGCTGCACAAGCAGTTGGCTTCGGCGTGGAACGTGCGCAACCGTCAGCAGGCAGGGCTGCTGCGCGCGGCCTTGGTGGCATGCGCGGATCACGAACTGAATGCGTCGACTTTCACGGTGCGCTGCATTACGTCGACGGGAACGCACCTGTTCGGCGCGGTCGCGGGCGGTCTGGCCGCGTTGGCCGGGCCGCGGCATGGTGGCGAAACGGTGCGCATTGCCGCGCTCCTCGATGAAGCGTCGCGCGCCCCCGACCTCGATCGCTATCTGGCGAACCGGCTCGCGCGCCACGAACACGGCGCGCATAGGCCGGTGCTGTCGGGTTTCGGCCATCCGCTGTATCCGGAAGGCGATCCGCGCGCGCGGCTGCTGCTCGGGATGCTTGCGGGCTGCGCGCCGGCCCGCTCGCCGTTAGGCGAAGTCGAGGCGCTCGCGCGCACGGTGCGCGACACGACCGGCACTGAGCCGAACGTCGACTTCGCGCTCGCGGCCATCGAACGGGTACTCGGCCTGCCGGCCGGCGCCGCATTCACGCTGTTCGCGCTCGGCCGGGTCGTGGGCTGGATTGCCCATGCCATGGAACAAACGCGCGACGGCCGGCTGATCCGGCCGCGCGCGCGTTACATCGGGGAGTATGAAGCGGTAAGTTGAGGTGCGGCTTTGACCAACTGCGAGGCAAATGCGGTATGCACCTACCTGCACCTGAATTAGCCGCGGCAGCCCGTCACGCCACGCCCAACCAGCGCGGCAGCCAGTTCAACATCGGCAAACCACGCAGTGCCCGCGTTGCAGCGCTTTCCGACCCACTAGCCAGCGCGAAACGCGCACCCGCCCGCCCTGCGCTGACCCACGCCGCCGTACCGCGCGGCAACTCGATCGATTGCCCCGTTGCCAGCCAGTGATCGACGTTTTCGCCCTCGACGGTCAGCCAGATTTCGCCCGAGATCACCTTGAAGATCGACGGACGCGCGACACGCCAGGCCGCCGCGGGCTCGTCATGTTCCATTTCGAAAATACGGACTTCACGCATCGCTTTTCTCCTTCAAAAAACTATCCTGTTGTAGCGATTATTGACGTGCGATCATCGGATACCCATGCACAGTTCCGAACACTTTCATCGGAACTGTTCAGTCGAAAAAACGGACAGTTGGCTGCGCTCCCGCTTCGTGAGCGCGTGTGCGGCGCGCGCCGTGCCGACGGTTCCGCGCTCGGGCGCTCCAGCCGTCCGGCGAAGGAAAAGAACCGCATGAAACTCGAAATCCAGCTCGATCGGGATAACGGCGTACCGCTCACTGAGCAGATCGTCACGGGCATCACCGCCTGGATTCGTTCACGCACCGCTCACCCCGGCGCGAAGCTGCCGTCGATCCGCCAGTTCGCCGCTGACTACGGCGTGAGCCGTTTTCCTGTGATCGAGGCTTACGACCGGCTGGTGTCGCTCGGCTATGTCGACTCGCGCCACGGTTCGGGCTTCTATGTCGCCGACCGCCAGCCGCCAGGCACGCTTTGCCAGGGCACCTCGGACCCGCGCCGCGCCGAGGACGAATCGGTGCACCTTCTTCAGCAGTTCAACCACCCGGGTGAAACGCTCAAGCTCGGCAGCGGCTTCATTCCCGATGGGTGGCGCGACACGGATAGCCTCGCGCAGGCGATTCGCCACGTGTCGCGCACCGACATCGCGGCCATGGTCGATTACGCAACCCCGCTCGGCAATCTGACCTTGCGCGAACACCTGCAAGGCCGCATCGGCCAGTTGGGGATTCAGGCGGATGCCTCGCAGATCCTGATCACCAACGGCGCGAGCCAGGCGCTCGATCTGCTGATGCGCTACATGCTCAAGGCCGGCGACACCATGTTCGTCGAGGACCCCGGCTACTACAACCTGTATGGCCTGCTGAAGCTGCACGGCGTGAAGCTGATCGGCATTCCGCGCACCCGCAACGGTCCCGATCTCGATGTGTTGCAGGCGCAGTTGCAACTGCATCGGCCAAAGCTGATGTTCATCAACACGGTGTTCCACAATCCGACCGGCACCACGGTCGCGCCGCCGGTGGCGTTCCGGCTGCTGCAACTGGCGCGCGAACACGGTTTCAAGATCATCGAAGACGACATCTACGCCGACTTCCAGACCGACGTCACCGACCGTCTCGCGACCCTCGACCAGCTCGACCACGTGATCTACGTGGGCGGCTTGTCGAAGACGCTGTCCTCCTCGCTGCGGATCGGCTGCGTGGTGGCGAGCCACGCGATCATCAAGGATCTGGTCGACATCAAGATGCTGACGAGCATCGGCGGTTCGCGCTTTGCCGAGGCGGTCGCCGTGTCGTTACTGGAGCGCGGCGCGTACCGCAAGTATCTCGAACGACTGCGCCGCCGCATGCGCGACGCGCTCGGCTCGACCATCCAGACACTCGAAGACGCCGGCTGGGAATTGTTCGAAAAGCCCGTCGGCGGCAAGTTCGTCTGGGCGCGCGTACCGCATGTCGACAATGCCGAACGGCTCGTGACATGCGGCGCACCGCTCGGCGTGACGGTGGTGCCCGGCAGCTATTTCCGGCCGAACATGGAAGTCAGCCCGTGGATCAGGATTCACGCGGCGTTCGGCAACGAGCCGCGCGCGCAGGCATTTTTCCGCGCTGCCGCGGCGTTGCCCGCGTCGGTCTGAGCGGCGCATTCTGGCTTCCCATTTAGCGTCTATCCGCTGCGCCGGCCCACGCTTTTCCCTAGAATAGCGAGTCCCAGCCCGTCCCTGCGCGCCCAGCCGCCCTCCATGTCCACGCCGCCGCCTCTACCCGCTTCCGCCGCTACCCCTTCAGTCCCAGCGGGTCCCTCGCCCCGCTCGCTCACCGTGATGCTGTGGCTTGTCGCCACCGGCTTCTTCATGCAGACGCTCGACTCGACCATCGTCAACACCGCGCTCCCCGCGATGGCGACGAGCCTCGGCGAATTGCCGTTGCGCATGCAGTCAGTGGTGATCGCGTACTCGCTGACGATGGCGGTGATGATCCCGGTCTCCGGCTGGCTCGCGGACAAACTCGGCACGCGACGCGTGTTCTTCAGCGCGATCCTCGTGTTCGCGGTCGGCTCGCTGCTGTGCGCCAACGCGCATACGCTGAATCAGCTGGTGATCTACCGCATCGTGCAGGGCGTGGGCGGGGCGATGCTGCTGCCAGTCGGACGGCTCGCGGTGCTGCGTACCTTCCCCGCGGAACGCTACTTGCCGGCCTTGTCGTTCGTGGCGATCCCGGGGCTGATCGGGCCGCTGATCGGCCCGACGCTCGGCGGCTGGCTCGTGAAAATCGCTTCGTGGCACTGGATCTTTCTGATCAACGTGCCGGTGGGGATCGTGGGTTGCATCGCCACGTTCATCTTCATGCCGGACAGCCGCAATGAGCACACCGGCAAGTTCGACGTGAAGGGCTATCTGCTGCTGATCTTCGGCATGGTGGCGATTTCGTTCGCGCTCGACGGCCGCACGGAGTTTGGCATCCAGCACGCCACCGTGCTGGTGCTGCTGATTCTGAGCCTGGCCTGCTTCGTCGCCTACGGTTTGCATGCGGTACGCGAGCCTTCGCCGATCTTCCCGCTCGATCTGTTCAAGATCCACACGTTCAGCGTCGGTCTGCTCGGCAACCTGTTCGCGCGGATCGGCAGCGGCGCCATGCCGTATCTGATCCCGCTGCTATTGCAGGTGAGTCTCGGCTATAGCGCCTTCGAAGCCGGCATGATGATGCTGCCGGTGGCGGCCGCGGGCATGGCGGCCAAGCGCCTCGTCACAATGCTGATTGTCAAATACAGCTATCGGCGCGTGCTGATCGTCAACACCGTGCTGGTAGGCCTGACCATGGCGAGCTTTGCGCTCACCACGGCCGGCCAGCCGCTGTGGCTGCGGCTCGTGCAACTGGCCTTCTTCGGCGGCGTCAATTCGATGCAGTTCACCGCGATGAACACGCTGACGCTCAAGGACCTCGGCACCGGCGGCGCGAGCAGCGGCAACAGCCTGTTCTCGCTAGTGCAGATGCTCTCGATGAGTCTCGGCGTGACGGTCGCCGGCGCGTTGCTCGCCACCTTCACCGGCCTCCTGCCGCGCGTAACGGCCGCCAACTCGCTGCCCGCGTTTCATGCGACGTTCCTGTGTGTGGGCATCATCACCGCGGGCTCGTCGTGGATCTTCGCGCAACTATCGCCCGACATTCGCTCGCCCGCGAAGAAGACCGATCCTTCGGAGCGGACCTGAGGTTTGCGCCGGGTCGCGTCCCCCCGCCCCGACCCGCAAAGGGGCGCGGGCCGCACCACAGAAGTGCGAAGCATCGCTTTCGCAACCGCGCTGGCGCACAATCGCCGTACTGACCGTGGTAACCGGGCGTGCGCCATGTGTTTTCGTTCGCGCATAGTTCTTGCTCGCATATCCTGTAAACTCACAATTTGCGCGTGCCCACTCGTGTCGAGCATGCAAGCGCCGACACCTCCACACGACTGACATGATGAGCATGATCGAACTCGATCCTCCCGGCTTTCAGCCGCCGCGCCCGATGGCCGGCGACGAAGGCTCCCGACGCACCGTTCTGTACGGCGGCTACACCGTTTTCAGCGTGTTCCAGCCCGTTTTCTCGGTGTCGCACCGGCGCGCGATCGGTTATCACGCTTCACTGCGCGCACACGACGAACATGCGCTGCAAGTGCCGTCGCACGAGGTTTTCACGCAGGCGGCGCGGCGCGGCGACCTGCTGGAACTCGGACGGCTCGCCGAATCGCTGCATCTGGGCAACTTCAATGCATTCGACAGCCACGACGAATGGCTTTTCCTGAGCCTGCACCCGGCGGCACTGATGGACACCAGTTACGGCGACGCACTGCTCGCCGGCCTCAAGGCGCTGGGTCTGCCGCCGCAACGCGTGGTGCTGGAAGTGTCCGAGCAGGCAGGTGGCGAAACCACGCGCTTCGCCGACATCATCGACGCATTGCGCAAATCCGGTTTCCTGATCGCGCTGGACGGCTTTGGCGCGAAGCATTCGAACATCGACCGCGTGTGGAATTTGCGCCCGGACATCGTCACGCTCGACCGCTGCATCCTCGCGCAAGCGAGCGAGCACTCGCATATCGAACGCGTGCTGCCGGGCCTCGTCTCGCTGCTGCACGAATCCGGCCAGCTGGTGCTGATGGGCGGCCTCGGCACCGAGCGCGATGCGCTGATCGCGCTCGAATGCAACGTCGACTTCGTGCAGGGCGCGTTTTTCGCGGGCCCGAGCGTCGAGCCCGTGAAACCGCAAGCCGCGGCCGGCTTGATGGACTCGCTCTCCGCGGCGCTGCGCGAACGGGTCGCTTCGCGCGAACGCTCGCAGTCCGCACGGCTCGCACCCTATGTCACGGCGCTGGAAACGGCGGCTGCCCAACTCGTGGCCGGGGAATCGGTTACCCAGGCGACCGCCTCGCTGCTCACGCTCGGCGAAACGGCACGCTGCTTCGTGCTCGACGGTTCGGGCCGGCAGATCGGCGACAACGTGCTGCCGTCGGGGCGTGCTTCGCAACGTGCGAAGCGCTTCCGGCCGTTGCTGCATTCGGAAGGTGCGAGCTGGGAACGCCGCCCGTACTTCATCCAGGCGATGCGCGCGCCCGGCCGGGTGCACCTCACGCCGCCCTACCTGTCGATCAACGAGGCACACCTGTGCGTGACGGCCTCGATCGCCGCGCATACGCCGCACGGCACGCAGGTGCTATGCGTCGACATCAACTGGGAAGTCGCTGCGCATCGTAATTGAGGCAATGGCGTTCTGCTGGATCCGCGCGAGCAGCTTCATGACGGCCGCGCGGCCCAGCAAGCGGTTGGCTGCCTGCAAACGCACCGCACTGATGACAGCGCGCAATGCGACGATCTTCACCGAACCGTCCGGCAGACGTTGCGTGGACACGTCGATCACCCCGACAACCTCGCCTTCGAAGAGCAGCGCAATAGCCATTGCGCCTTCGACCGACACCAGCTCTGCATGGCTCGCCTGATGTGCGAGCGCGGTAACCGTCTCCATCCAGGCCACGGGCGCCAGTTCTTGCGTACACACCGGCGCGTCGCTGATAACCTCTGGCGCATCGCTAAAGAGACGCAGCAAACCAACCCGATCCTGCGCCTCCAGCGCCGTGCGCAAGCGCTCCACGATTCGCGCATGCGCGGCGGGATCGGGCCGTTCAAGCGGCGCACCTGCGCGCTGCAAACGCGTCTTGGCCCGGTGGACAATCTGACGGCAACTGGCCGGCGTACGGTCGAGGATTTTCGCAATCTCCGCGTAGTCGCAATCGAAAGCTTCGTGCAGCACGAATGCCGCCCGCTCGTCCGGCTTCAGACGCTCGAGCAGGAGCATCACGCCGTACGACATCTCCGCTGCACGCAAGGCCAGCTCCTCCGCCGATGGCGCCACCTCGTCGAGCCAGGGCTCCGGTAGCCAGCCGGCGGCCTGTGACGCGCGTTCGCGCTGCACATGGCGCAGCCGGTCGATGGCCGCGCGCGTGGTGATCGTGGTGAGCCAGGCTGCCGGCGTCTGCACCTCCTGCGTATCGGCGAGATGCCATTTGAGCCAGACGTCCTGCACCACGTCTTCCGCTTCGGCACGGCTGCCCAGCATCCGGTACGCCAGCGCGAGCAGGCGGGCGCGCATGGCCTCGAAGCCGGATGCCTTATCGATTCCTTGTTCTGTCATGCGTAGACCTCCAGATCTGCATCCTTTTCAGCTTGACGCTCGGCCCCTCGCCGATGTGACAGCTCGACAAAAAAATATTCCTGTCACGCCGCCGCCCTTCCCCGCGTCATACGAACAACAACCGGCGCAACGGGCGCCCGGTTGTTCGAATCGGCCAGCGCCACCGGCTATCGGCCATCGGCAACGCGCCGCCTGAAACGAGGCAAACATGCATTCCAGCTATTCATCCGTCACCGGCCTGGGCCTCGTACCCACCGTGATTGAACAGTCCGGCCGCGGCGAGCGCGCCTACGACATTTATTCGCGTCTTCTACGCGAGCGGATCGTTTTTCTGGTCGGTCCGGTGAATGAACAGTCGGCCAGTCTGATCGTCGCCCAATTGCTGTTTCTGGAATCCGAGAATCCCGACAAGGATATTTCTTTTTACATCAATTCGCCGGGCGGCTCGGTGTACGACGGCTTCGCCATTTACGACACGATGCAATTCATCAAGCCCGAGGTGTCCACCTTGTGCACCGGCTTTGCCGCCAGCATGGGGACGTTTTTGCTGACCGCCGGCCAGCGCGGCAAACGGTACGCGCTGCCGAACGCACGCATCATGATTCACCAGCCGTCGGGCGGCAGCCAGGGCACCGCGGCCGACGTCGAAATTCAGGCCAAAGAGGTGCTCTATCTGCGCGAACGGCTCAACGCAATAACGGCCGAGCGCACCGGGCGCAACATCGAGGAAATCGTCCGCGATACCGACCGCGACAATTTCATGTCGGCCCACGAAGCAAAGACCTATGGCCTCGTCGACGAGGTACTGGAAACACGCGCGGCGCTGGGTGACCCTGCCCGTTACCATGATACGTAGCGCGGCGCGTTCGCCGGTGCACACCTCCGCACTTCCACTCCTCCCAAAATCCTCACCCCGGACGGCTTTCGCCTGCCGTATCGGTGCGCGAGAAACACAAAATCTGATCACCGCCGTAGGAATCGCTATCATGGTCGCGATTCGTCGAATGTGACGATCGCTTCAATGGAGATATTCATGGCGTCATCCAACGAAACCGTCAGCATGGCGCTATTCTGCGACTTCGAAAACGTTGCGCTCGGCGTGCGCGACGCGAAGTACGACAAGTTCGACATCAAGCTGGTGCTCGAACGTCTGCTGCTCAAGGGCAGCATTGTCGTGAAGAAGGCGTATTGCGACTGGGACCGCTACAAGAGTTTCAAGGGCGCGATGCACGAGGCCAATTTCGAGTTGATCGAGATTCCGCACGTGCGCCAATCGGGCAAGAATTCCGCCGACATCCGGCTCGTGGTCGACGCGCTCGACCTCTGCTACACAAAATCGCACGTCAACACCTTCGTCATCATCAGTGGCGACTCGGACTTCTCGCCGCTGGTGTCGAAGCTGCGCGAGAACGCCAAGCAGGTGATCGGCGTCGGGGTCCAGCAGTCCACCTCCGATCTGCTGATCGCAAACTGCGACGAATTTTTCTTTTACGACGACCTCGTGCGTGAAAGCCAGCGCACGGTATCCAAACGCGAGTCCTCGCGCCCGCAACAGACCGCGCAGCAGACAGCCAAACGCGCACCCGACGAAGACAAATCGCGCAACAAGGAAGACCTCGAAAAGCGCCGTACCAAAGCCGTCGAGATCGCGGTGCAGACGTTCGATGCGCTCGCCTCCGAACGTGGCGACAGCGGCAAGATCTGGGCGTCGGTACTGAAGAACGCGATCAAGCGCCGCAAGCCGGATTTCAACGAGACGTACTACGGTTTTCGCGCATTCGGCAATCTGCTGGAAGAGGCGCAGGCGCGCGGGCTACTCGAATTCGGCCGCGACGAGAAGTCAGGCGCGTACGTTTATCGGGGCACGGCTGCGAACGTGGGCGCCGAAAACGTGAACGAGCCGGGCGAATCCGGCGAGGTGGCGGAACAGGTGGTTGAGGCGCGGGTTGCCGAAACAGTGGTCGCCGAGTCGGGCGGCAAGCACGAGCGCCGCAGAGGGCGTGGCAATCGCAAGCCCGGCGGCCGTGGCCAGCAGGAGGCCGCGCCGGAAGAGCGCGCGGCAGTCGAGCACGGTGGCCACGCGCAGGCTCAGGCGGAAGCCGTGCACACGCACGCGCCATCCGCCGGCGAGTCCGTTTTCGAACAGCCGGAAGCAGCGTGGGCAGAACCCGCGGCCTTTGCAGCTGAACCGGTCACGGTAGCTGGCGAAGCAACTCAGGAAGCGGGCGACGCTCAACCTAAGCGCAGCAAGGAACGCACACCGCGCAAGACAGCCGCGAAGAAAATGAAGAAGGCAACGCCGCGAAAGGCCAACGCGGTGCCGGAAATCGCAGCGCCTGTTGAAGCATCGGCGGCGTCTGTCGCCGAAGAAAAAGCACCCGTGGCCGCCAAAAAGGCAGCGCGCAAAGCGGCGCCACGCAGTCGCCGTCCGCGTAAAACTGCTGCGACGAGCGACTCGGAATAAGCGTCTCACGTTGTGTGACGCGTACCGATGCAAGGCAAGTGCATCAGACCGCGCTCCGCTGCAATCAAAAAGCCCCTGCTCGCGACGAACAGGGGCTTTTCCATTTCAGGCACGTGATGCTTCGAACGAGCTGATCGTCGAACCAGCACGCCCACCGTGCAACAACGCTTGCTCCGCGATCGGCAATATCAGCTCATTTCACCTCGTAACGGCAGGATCGGGCTGCGCCTGAAACCACGCGACAGCACCGTCTACAGCAACCCGAACACCGCCACCCCATTAGTCGCGCCGACAAACACTTTGCCCCGCGCGATCATCGGTGTGATGAACTTGTTGCCAGCGCCCCATTGATCGCGCGTGCCGGCCTGATTGCTGTTGTACAGCTCGTGCGCGAGGTTGCCGGCGTCGTATGCATGCAAATCACCCGTCGTGCCGTTTTCCGCCACCCAGACGATGCCGTTGCTCGTACCGTTGGCCGACACGGCCGGAGTCGCGCCGGGATAGGCAAACGTGGTAGGACTCTTCGCCGAAGCGGTGGTCGCGAGAAACGCGCCCGAGACCGGCAACGCCTTCAGGTTGTCGTTCCAGCCACCGTAATAGACCACACCGCTATAGTAAGCCGGCGAGCCCCAGATGCCCCCCGCGAGCGTGCCGGTCAGCACCTGCCAGATATTGTTCGCCGTCGGACTGAATTTACCCATCGAGTCGCGATCGACCACATAGATCAGGTTGTCTTTGCCCGCCGCCACCGCCAGGTGTTTGACGACGCCGCCCGCGGTGGTCTGATCCGGCAACAGCATCACGCCGCCCGAGCCGAAATCGTTGTCGGCGTTTGCCTCGGCCACCACGTTATCCATCGCGAAGTAATCGGTGACCTGCAGGTTTCCTGACGACAGCTTCATCAGCGAGTTGCCAAAGTCGCCGTCGACTGGGAAACCCTGCGCGTTCAGCGTGGTGCCGAACGTGCCGTTGCCGTCCACGACGTAAATCGAGGTGCCGTCCGAGGCCATCCCGGAACCGGCCATCCAGATCGATCCCTGGCTGCCGTTCGCCGTGATGTTGAGCACGCTGGTCTGGTGGAGTGTGTCAGCGCTATAGGCCATCAGCCAGCCGGTGTACGCGCCCGCCATGCAATGCGAGGTCCAGCCCATATAGATGTTGCCGCCAACCAGCGTGAGCGCCGCGCGTTCCGTATGCTGCGAAGGATTGAAGGTAAGCAGTCCATTGACGCTGCCCGCACCGCTGCCCGGGTAGGTCGCGGAGATCTCGGTCGGCCCGCCCAGTATCTCGGCACCAGTCGTCAGATCGAGCGCGTGCAGACGGTGATGATAGGCGCCGCTGCTGTCCCTGGTCATCGCGACGGCGTACAGAACACCGTTTGTGCCGCGATTGCGGTCAATGACCGGCGTCGACGTAATACCGATCTCCGGCGTGAAGTCCTGACAACTGAAGTTGTCGCTGACTGTCTCGCCACTGCCGATCAACGAGACTTTCCACAATTGCGCGAAGGTCGTGGCGTCATAGGCGTACACGCTGTCGTGTTCGGTCGCCACGTAGACCACATCGTGCGACGCGCCGCCGATCGGCAAACTCGTGACGAAAAGCGGCTGAGCGTCGACCTTGCCGTCCGCGGAGAGAAACGCGACTTTGCCGAAGCTCGCCGAATTGACATTGGCGAGCGTCAGCGTTGTCTCGGCAAGCATCTGGCCGGTGCGCGCGAGATCGTTGTGATGCATGAGCACGTCGGTGGCGTAGGCTGTCGATCCCATCGACATGCCGCCTGAACCGGTCGAGCCGGTTCCCCCCGTGCCGCCGGTTGTCGAGCCGCTGCTGGTGGTGCCGCCGCTGGCCCCTGAGCCCGAAACCGTACCCGATGTGCCGCCCGAGCCGCCACCGCAAGAAAGGAAAAAGGTGGCGACAAGGGCAACCGCAAGCCACCCGCACACGCGGAACCACGCTCTCGGATGGAACGTGCCGGTTTGCCGTGGCAGCATGATCGCCTCGCTTGCACGATGTCCGGCCAACTCCGTACGTCGGATAACTCGAACGGCGAAGTCAGAAACGGCGGGTGCCGGCAGGGATGGAGGGGGAGTGTGCGGGCTGTGCCAATCCGCCAGATAACCGGCGTCCTTAGCCCTCGGTCCAAACGTACGCCCTTTGCCGGGCGGCTTGCCGCCATCGTTTCGCGTCTTTCCGCCAGACATGACAGAAGCTTGACGGCAACAAGCTTGCCTGGCGCTTGCCTGATGTCCGGCGCAAACGGTGCGTTTCAGCGAAGCTGAGGCTGCGAATCAGCCTCAGTAGCTTGATTTCAATAGGTCGATTTCAGTAAGTCGATTTCACCAACTCAACCTCAGTAATAAGGGTAAGGCGCATACATCACCGGCGGCGGTGCGACATACCTCGGCGGCGGCGCGTAGTAGTACGGCTGCGGTGCGTAATAAGCGGGTTGCGGTGCGTAATAGGCAGGCTGCTGCGGCTGCGAGATCGTGTTGCCTTTCGAGGTCATGCACTGCGCGTAGGCGGCGTCGTAGCGCGCTTGCAGGCCCGCGGCGGAATACTGCGCGCCATTCGCGCCGTTCGCGCCGCCGATCAACAGGCCACTGCCCGCGCCGATTGCCGCGCCCGCGCCGGCGTTGCCCGCCGCCGCACCGATCAGCGCGCCGACAGCGGCGCCGCCGAGCGTGCCGATCGCCGCGCTGTTCACGCTGTTCGTGGTCGCCGCCTGCGCGGCCGCGTTCGGGTCGGTCGAGCGGTTCGCGTAGTCGCGGCATGCATAGTCGTCCTGCTGGAACTGACCGAGCGGCTCGCCGCTCTTCGGCAGTGCGACGACGCTCGGACCGCTCGGCGGCATCACCGCGCAACCGCCGAGCGCGAGCGCGACGACAACGGCAGGTAGGGCGATGCTTATCGACTTGGTGCTGGAGATCATGTTGGTACGCTTCTGAGACACTGGAATTCACACGTTAGGCCAATCGGTCCCGTCCTTGTTTACCAGATCGTTACTGAAAGTTTTTCGCTTACATTCGCGCAGCGGCCCGGACACTGCCCTGCGCGATGCAGGAATGGCGCTTCGATCATCGGTCCCGCGACGTTATATCGGGTAACGCTTGTAAGCGGCGCAGCAATCTGATTTCACGCCTTGCGGCCTAAACTGGCTGCCTCCAACGCCGCGCGTTCTGGCCGCCGAAGCGCGCTGCCCCGCGTCGCATGACAGTTCCGCCGCCACACGTGCGCTCACCCCGTCAGCCGTGGACGGCCCCCGTCAATGAAATTGAGGATCACTCGATGAATCGGCTTGTTTTCGTAGCGGCGGCGGCTTGTGTCGGCTGCGTATCGCCCGTCTTCGCCCAGTCGAATTCGACATTCCCGCGCAGTGCTATCGAACCGTCCACAACGACATTTCCGAGCGCCTCGATCGCGCAGAATTTCCAGTTCATCAATCACCCGCCGCCGGCTCCCGCACCGGCGAGTTCAACTGCACCCACCGGCGGCGGACGCGGCCATCGACATCGGCAGATGTCGACGGATTCCGATGCGGCCGGGGCCGCGTCGACGCAGCCTTGATGGAGCGCACACAAGGTCCGAATCGGCGTGCAACAAGGGTCCGCCGGCTTCGCCGCAGTTACCAACTGTGACAAAGCTTGCACTCGCCACCGACCCGCCACGCCCGATCTGACAATTGTTCCCCTCGCTACCGGGTAACCACCGGAAGCGCACGCGTATCCCGTCGTCCGATGGCGCGCGCGAATGCGACGAACGGCGAACATGCCAACGCCAACTAACGGCCGCCGTGCACCAGGTCGTGCCGGCGGCAACGCACTCCATCATCGCGATCCGGACGCACCCAAAACCTGCCCATTAACGGTTTGACCGTACATGGAGTGCGGCGAGTCATGGAACTTTGCGCGCGTCGTTTCAACTGAGCCCACAAAGCGCGGATCTTGCGGACGTTCATGGCTATCCATAAACGTCGCCACATCCCACGCCTGCTGGTCCGTCAGCGTTCCAGCCAGCCCCAACGGCATATTCGCCTTGATGAAACCGGCTGCGTTCTGAATGTCGCCCATGCCGGCACCCCAATTGAACGAATGAGCCCCCCACAGCGGCGGGAACACGGTTTGTCCCCCGCTTGACTGCCCTTGCCCATCGGCACCGTGACATAAAGCACAGTGCTGCGCATAGACGGCGCTCCCTCTCGCGTAGTCCGCCTTTTGCGCGGGCGCAGGAAGTTTGGGATAGCCTTGCCCCGGCAGCTTTTCGCCGACAGGCGCACCTTGCGCGAGCCAGTAAGCGTACGTTTCCAATGCCACGAGCACCGGATCGCCAAGCGGCGGCGCCTTGCCGTTCATGCTGTAGAGGAAGCACCCCTGGAGACGCTCGGCGAACGAGTTCACATGTCCATTCTTGCTCCGATAGGCCGGATACAAGGGATACGCGCCCCACAGCGGACTCGAATCCGCCTTTCGGCCCGCATCCAGGTGACAGTTGGCACAATTCAGCGTATTGCCGACGTACTTCCCGGCGAAAGTTTGAGTATGCGTAAAGATTTGCTCGCCCAATTTGACGAATTTGCCGAAACCGTCTGTCGGCATGCTCGATTCTGCCGGTGGTGCGAACGGCCTCACCGGTGACGACTGAGCGCCTTGCGCGGAAGAAGCGGGCAACGCCGGCATCTCGCCATTGGCAGCCAGGCACGAAACGGCAATTGCACTCAACACACCGGCGAACACGCTGCGGTACAACCGGGTTCGATTGATCATTGCTTGCTCCCGTTCGCGGATGTCGCTTCGGCCGGCGCGTCAGTCCCGCCGTAGTAGGCGGCGACAGCAGCGATATCCGTGTCGGAGAGCCTGTTCGCGACGGCCGGCATCAACGCCATCGGCCCAGGCGGCCGGGTGCCGCTCTTCCAGCCGTGCAGCTGCCCCGCTATATAAGACGCCGGCTGGCCGGCTAGTGGCGGGAACGTAGCGCCCACGCCGATTCCGCCAGGTCCATGGCATTGCACACAGGCAGGCAAACCCTCGTTCCAGCGTCCACGCGTGGCGATCCATGCGCCAACGTCCGATGGCTTGACTGACTCGTTGTCACTCGCTTTCATGCCCGGAGGCGGTTGCAGCGCGGCGAAGTACTGCGCAACCGCGTCGCGCTCGCGCGCGGACAGCAATTTCGCCAACGGCTGCATGATCGGGTTCTGGCGACTCCCGTCGGCGAACGATGTCAATTGCGCTGACAAATAGGATCCGCTGACGCCCGCAAGACGCGGAAAGCCTGCCGTCGCGTTGCCTTCGCCCTGCGAACCATGACAACTGATGCACGCGGCGACACCCTTCGCCGTGCCCTGCATCGCGATGGTTTGTCCCGTGCTGAGGTTGTCCGCGTGAGCGCCGGAGATCGCCAACACCGTGCCCGCCAACGCCAGTTGCATGGTCAGGTATCCGCGCCGCACTCTCATGACCGAATAGTCCACATCGTCTCCTTCAGATTATCGCGGGTTAGGACCTAGGACCCGCTCAGGCGCGGGTATCCGCTAGCGTTCGGCTGTCCTCGTCGAATCGTCACAGCGCATCATTGCATGCTCGAACTCGACGCCGGTTCGTACTTGCCGAAACCGTATCGCTGGAAGATCTGAAACGCCGCGGGCGAATGAATAAAGCTGAGCCACCGGCGAGCCGCTTGCGGGTGCGGTGCGCCATTGACCAGCGCGCCGGCGTAGATCGCGGTCGTGTTTTCATCAGAGGGAATATCGACGTGAGCAAGAGGATGACCGATCTGTTCCTGAAACAAGGCTTCGGATTTCCAGACCACACCCGCATCGGCACGATCCTGCATCAGAAAAAGCGCGGTTTGCCGATGACGTATCTGGGTCAGCTCCGTCGATCCGGTCCGCACTTTATCCTTGTAGACGGCCTCGACGAGCGCGTCGCCGCCGGCTTTCACCAGCGATGCCTTGATCTGTCGCGCCACTCCTTCAAATTCCGGATTGGGCATGGCGAGTCGCAACTCGGCCCTCGCGGGATCGTTGAGCGACATGACGTGCTGAGGGTTGTCTCGCCGAACCATGATCGTCAACTGATTCGTCACGTAGGGAACAGCGGGACCTGTTAGCGTGCCGTCCGCGATGAGCGCTTTCACCTTCGCCAGACCGGCGAAATAGGCATCCGGTTTGACCGTCCATGTCATATTGCCGACCGTGATCGTGCCACCGGCTTTCATCTGCTTGACCAGCAAACCGGGGGGAATCGTTTCCCAGAAAATCCACCCGCGATACTCAGGACTGTCTTTCTCGAACTGCGCGACCAGCGGCGCCATCGCGAAGAAATAATTGCCCCCCACGAACAGCACAAGCTTCGGAGAAGACAGGTTGCCGTGGAAATCGGCCAGCACGTCGACCTGCGGGACGGTGAATTCGAGTCCCCGATCCATCACGTCGTTATTTTCTCCATGCTGCCACGGCGAAAAGGCGTCAGCCTCCGTCGAAGCCGGCGCCGCGAATGCGATCCCGGCAGCGCAACTCAATGAGCACAGTGAGAGCGCAAGCGTGAGCCGCAGGGACCGTCGAGCCCCCTGCAACGGGTTGTGAGCGCGAGTGAATGCCATGGCTGATCCTTAACTGGCGTAGTGAAAACCGGCCTGCTGGAGTTCGACCAGCGTTGCCACTGCGCCGGGTGTCACGATCGCGCTCGTGATGACATGGTTGGTCAAATCGGCTGCAAGCCCGTCCAGCGGCAACTTGTCCGGATTCACGCCGGCCACGAGCAGTCTCTCCGCCAGTTCCCAGATCGCGTTGTGGCACGACAGAAAGACGACACCTCGTTTCAGCAACGCCGGAATGCTGTTGTCGTGCGACGAAAAGGCGCCGTCAGCACTTTCATGGCCGTCATTGCCGATGGCCTCGGCCGGTTTCCTGTCGAGCAGCGTGTTGGCCGAAAACGTGTTGCCGCTTATTTTCGCGAGACCGTACTTGTCCCACGCTGTCTGGTCGAACAAGGACAAATGGGCCGACCCATGCGTTGCCGATACCACGAGAAAATCCGGATGCCTGAACGACCAGATTTGCGCATTCAGGGCATTGCGCATCAGGTTCAACCACGGCCCGCCAAGCTCGGTGTTGTCCCAAACCTGTTTCGGATTGCCTCGACACCCGATAACGGCAGACAGCGCCTCATGATCCCATTGGTCAGGACGCTCGAGAATCATGGGGACCGTTTTAAAGTCACGCCGCCTTGGCGCTACAGCCAGTCTTTGAGTCAATTCGGCCAGATTGCTCGCCCCTCCGGGCAGCAACTATGCCGGGTCGGCTGCCATGGCTCGCGATGGCCCTGTGGCGCTCAGAAGCGCTGTACCGGCAGCGAGGCCAAACGTCTTTAACGCACTGCGGCGCGTAGTCTGGTTAGTCATGCCTGTATCTCCTTGTTGTTGTTCGAACTGTCGAGGTCGCGAAAATGCGCGCGCACGCGCGATTCAACCGGCATGGCAGAAGCCGTATTAACGTTTGCCAAGTCTAGGGATATCTGACCGATAAAAGAAATCGTGAATTCGGATTTGATGTATTCGCGTGGCCGATGATTCACGCGACGCGCGCCGGCCACTGAGGAATTGACGCCCTGTTTATGCAAATTGCTTGCAACGCCAAAAAAACAAAAAGCCCTCACGAAGGAGGGCTTTCTGTTTTACTACCGTTTCCGGACTGCATTGCAGCGATCAGTTCAGATTTTCAATTTCGTTTGAAATCCGAACTATCTTGTCACGCCGCACACCGGCAATCTCACGCGAAGTTCTTCGACGCGAATGCCCAGTTGACGATGTTCCAGTACGCTTCAACGAACTTCGGACGTGCGTTGCGATAGTCGATGTAGTACGCGTGTTCCCACACGTCGATCGTCAGCAGCGCCTTCGCGTCCGTGGTCAGCGGCGTAGCTGCGTTGCTCGTCGACACCAGGTCGAGCGAACCGTCGGCCTTCTTCACCAGCCATGCCCAGCCCGAGCCGAACGTGCCGACTGCGGTCTTGGCGAATTCTTCCTTGAACTTGTCGAACGAACCCCACTTGGCATTGATCGCGTCAGCCAGTGCGCCGGTCGGTGCGCCGCCACCTTGCGGCGACAGGCTGTTCCAGAAGAACGTGTGGTTCCACACTTGAGCAGCGTTATTGAAAATACCGCCCGATGCCTTCTTGACGATCTCTTCGAGCGACAGATTCTCGAACTCCGTGCCCTTGATCAGATTGTTCAGGTTAGTCACATAGGTCTGGTGGTGCTTGCCGTAGTGATACTCAAGCGTCTCTTCCGACATGTTCGGAACGAGTGCGTTTTTTGCGAACGGCAGCGGCGGGAGCGTATGTTCCATGGTGCTTTCCTTCTGTCTGTATCTGTTGTGGGGGAGTCTGCGGATAACGCTATTGAGCACTGGATTGTAGGCGAGTTGGAATAACCCCGCAAACCAATGGACTTTATGCCCGGCATCGGCAAACATGCCGCACACATAGCGTAATTAGTGCTTTCGCACGGGTCGTGCCTGCCCCATGCGAGAGTCAAAAATATGCCTTGGCGCGGTGTCGGCGAAGTGTCAGAAACCGTCGGTCAGGCGCGGTTGCACATCGGCGAGGGCAATGTCAGCAGCCCCTTCGGCGAGATGCACCGTGAGGCGCCGCCCCGGTTTCAGCGACGACGGCGCGCGCACCGCGCGGCCGCTCTGCGCATCGAGCACGGCGGCATAGCCACGCTCCAGTGTGCGCTTCGGACTCAGTACTTCGAGCCGCGCGGCCAGCGTGTCGATACGCGCGGTCTGACGTTCATGCTGGCGTAACAATGCGGTGTCCAGACGCTGCGCGAGATTGCCGAGCTTCGCCTGATGCGCGGCGAGATCGGGGCGCCAGCGCTCCCAGCGCATCTGCAGCAGAGAAAAACGCGCTCGTGCATCACGCACGGGACGCGCACCCGCCAAAGCGAGGCGCACGCTCAATTGCTGCAGGTGGGTGCGCTGCCGCGCGAGCCGCTCGGCCGGCGACACGAGCCGGCGCGCGAGCCAGTCGAGTTGCTGGGCGCGGCGCTCCATCATGCGGCCAAAACCGCGCGCGAGCGTCGCATGCCGATGATCGAGCTCGCGCAGCAACAGCACGCGCTGCGGGCTGACGAGTTCGGCGGCGCCGGTAGGCGTCGGTGCGCGCACGTCGGCGGCGAAGTCGGCAATCGTGAAATCGGTTTCGTGACCCACGCCGCTTACCACCGGTATCGCACTTTCAGCGATGGCACGCGCGAGCGCTTCTTCGTTGAACGCCCACAGGTCTTCAATCGAGCCGCCGCCGCGGCACACGATCAGCACATCGACCTCGCGGCGCGCGCTGGCCGCGTCGACCATCGCGGCCAGCCTGGCGCTGGCGCCCACGCCCTGCACCGGTGCCGGATAGACGATCACCGGAATGTGCGGCGCGCGCCGCGACAAGGTGGTCACGACGTCACGCAATGCGGCGGCCTGAAGCGATGTCACAATGCCGATCGCGCGCGGATGAGGCGGCAACGCGCGTTTGCGTTCGGCGGCAAAGAGACCCTCGGCTTCGAGTTGCGCCTTCAGCTTGAGAAAGGCTTCATAAAGACGCCCCTGCCCCGTGCGGCGCACCGCTTCCACATTCAGTTGCAGCTCGCCGCGCGGCTCGTACATTGTCACCAGCGCGCGCACTTCGATACGGTCGCCTTCGCGCGGCGTGAACTCGGCGTATTGCGCGCGACCGCGGAACATCACGCAGCGCATCTGCGCCTGAGCGTCCTTGATCGAGAAATACCAATGGCCGCTCGCGGCACGCGTGAAGTTCGAGACTTCGCCCGACACCCAGACGAGCGGAAACGAGCGTTCGAGCATCGTGCCAATCGCGCGATTGAGCGCGGAAACGGGGACGACAACTTCACCGCCGGGCGTAGCCGACGAAGCAAACGGGCTTTCGGGATTCATGCGAGGAATATCTGTGACTGGCCGGACAGACGATAGACCGAGTGGCCATCGGCGTCCAGCGCAGCGGTGGAATTGTTAAAAGTGTCCACATGTCGGGAGCCATTAGACGAATGCCGCCAAAACGCCCGCCAGCCCGCGCGAATTGGCGGCATGTCGTTGATTTATATGGATTTTGCATCTCGTTAATGAGATCAAATGCCGATACGAAGCGCTCGGCGCGGCCCTTCCAGCCCATCGAAGGGCAAGTTCTCCACAAAGTTATCCACAGGCTGTGGACATCGCCCGAAGCAACGGCTCGCCATGCGGCGCGGGGCGCGCAACTTGCCGTGCGGGACGCACGCGCGCTAGAGTGGCGGGTTCGACAGCATGCCGAACGCCCCGCAGCGCTCGTCATTACGGCACACTGGCGTCACGCTAATAGCACGCGGCGCGAACGCGCCAGATGTCGCCGCCGCTTCGCCTTTTCGCTTCACTTTTCGATTGTCCGGAGAACCGCGTTGATGCTTGCCCCGCGTAGTGCAACTGGCGCTTTCACGCCGCCGTCCTGTCTCCTTCGGGCGCGCGGTGCATCGCCTGTTATTGCGGCTCGCCAATGAGCGAATTGAACAACCGTCTCGAAGCGCGCCTTGCGCGTGAGTGGCAGCAACGCGGCCCGCTTGCGTGGGCGCTGACGCCTTTCGCCTGCGTATTCGCCGCGATTGCCGCCGCGCGTCGCGCCGCCTTCTCGTTCGGCTGGCTGAAATCCGTGCGCATTGGCGTGCCGGTGGTGGTGGTCGGCAACGTGACCGTTGGCGGCACCGGCAAGACGCCGACCGTTATCGCGCTGGTCGAAGCCTTGCGCGCCGCCGGCTTTAAACCCGGCGTGGTGTCGCGTGGCTACGGTGCGCGCGTCAAGGGACCGACGCCGGTTCTCGCGACGTCGGCAGCGAACGTCGGCGGCGACGAACCGCTGCTGATCGCGCGCCGCACCGGCGCACCGGTGTGGGTCTGCCCGGACCGGGTCGCGGCCGCGCAAGCGCTGTGCACCGCGCATCGCGAAGTCGACGTGATCGTCAGCGACGACGGCTTGCAGCACTATCGTCTCGCCCGCGACGCCGAACTGGTGATCTTCGATCACCGGCTCGGCGGCAACGGTTTTCTGCTGCCGGCCGGTCCGCTGCGCGAGCCTCTCTCGCGCCGCCGCGATGCCACGCTGATCAACGATCCGTACGCCCGCACGCTGCCCCCCTGGCCGAACACGTTCGCGCTGCAACTCGCGCCAGCCGACGCCTGGCACCTCGACAACCCCGGTCTGCGCCGCCCGCTCGCGCAATTCAGCGGCGATCGCGTGCTGGCCGCGGCCGGCATCGGCGCGCCGGAGCGTTTTTTCGCGACGCTGCGCGCGGCCGGTCTCACGCCCACCACCCGCGCCTTGCCGGATCACTACGCGTTCGAGCGCAATCCTTTTACGGACGTCGACGCGGATGCCATCCTGATAACCGAAAAGGATGCGGTAAAATTAGGGTCCTGGCACGACGCGCGCATCTGGGTTGTCCCTGTCGAAGCCGCGCTCGATCATCGCCTCATTGCATTAGTTGTGGAGAAAGTCCGTGGACGCTCGCCTGCTTGAAATTCTCGTCTGCCCGATCTGCAAGGGCCCGCTCAGCTACGACCGTTCGGCGCAGGAACTGATCTGCAATGCGGACAAGCTTGCCTATCCGATCCGCGACGGCATCCCCGTGATGCTGGTCGACGAAGCACGGCAGACCGTGGAAGGCACGCCGGTCGATCTGAATCCGGGCTCCGTTGCCTGAGTCGGCTTTACCCGGCGCAGGGCGGGCGCGAGGCCGGTACTTTCGGCGCATACCGCCGCTCTGATCCACATTTGCCGTCTTTCCCATCAGCGCCCGCAATGCCGCAATGCACTTGCGAGCGCTTTCTTCCGGTTTCATCGCCGCTCGTCCTTCCGATGACCAACGCTAACGTCGCCGCTCCTCCGTTCATCGCCGTCGTGCCGGCCCGGCTCGCCTCGACGCGCCTGCCCAACAAACCGCTCGCCGACATTGGCGGTAAGCCGATGGTGGTACGCGTGGCCGAACGCGCGCGCGAATCGGGCGCGCAGCAGGTGCTGATCGCCTCCGACGCGCAAGCAGTGCTGGATGTCGCCCGCGAGCACGGCTTCGAAGCCGTGCTGACGCGCGCCGATCATCCGTCGGGCACCGACCGTCTCGCGGAAGTGGCGGCGCAGTTCGGCTGGAGCGACGAGACGATCGTGGTGAACGTTCAGGGCGACGAGCCGCTGATCGACCCGGCGCTCGTGTGCGGCGTGGCGTCGCACCTGGCATCGAGCCACGGCTGCGCGATCGCCACCGCCGCGCATCCGATCACCGACCCCACGGAAATTTTCAATCCGAACGTCGTCAAGGTCGTGCTCGACGCGCGCGGCGTCGCGCTGTATTTTTCGCGCGCGCCGATTCCATGGGCACGCGACGCGTATCAGCCGCATTGGCCCGACGTGGCGTCGATGCCGGCGCCGCCGGCTCCCGCCGTCGTTCATCGACATATCGGCCTGTACGCGTATCGCGCCCAATTCCTGCGCACGTATCCGAGTTTCGCGATTTCGCCGATCGAGCAGGTCGAAGCACTCGAACAGCTTCGCGCGATGTGGCACGGCGAGCGAATCGCGGTGCTCGTCACTCAGAATGCGCCGCTGCCGGGCGTCGACACGCCCGCCGATCTCGCGCGCGTGCAGGCTTTATTCGGGGCTTGAGCGGAAAAACCCATGGCATAATCGGACGGTTGTGCGCGCCTCCCGTTAATCGCGAGAGCCAGGGTTTGCCCCGGTCGCACCGTTCCCGCCTTGCAGCGCCGTCGTTGTCGACGTGCAGCGCGAGACGCGAAACGGCAGCCGACGCGGGTCCCTCGGCAAGTCGTGGGATGGCTGCAGCGCCACCAAAGAATTCACATAGATCTGGAGATATCACATGCGTTTGATCCTTTTGGGTGCGCCCGGCGCGGGCAAGGGCACTCAGGCAACTTTCATCAAGGAAAAGTTCGGCATTCCACAAATTTCCACCGGTGACATGCTGCGCGCCGCCGTTAAGGCAGGCACTCCGCTCGGCCTTGAAGCCAAGCGCTTCATGGATGCCGGTGAACTGGTCACAGACGAGCTGATCATCAACCTGGTGAAGGAACGCCTGCAAGAGTGTGATTGCGCGAACGGTTATCTGTTCGACGGTTTTCCGCGCACCATTCCGCAAGCTGAAGCCATGAAGCAGGCGGGCGTCGCGATCGACTACGTGCTGGAAATCGACGTGCCGTTCGACGAGATCATCGTGCGGATGAGCGGGCGCCGCTCGCACGCGGCGTCGGGCCGTACGTATCACGTCAAGTTCAACCCGCCGAAGGTTGAAGGTGTGGATGACGTAACGGGCGAACCGCTGATCCAGCGCGACGACGACAAGGAAGAAACGGTCAAGAAGCGCCTGGACGTGTACGTTGCGCAAACCAAGCCGCTGATCGAGTACTACAACAACTGGGCGCAGAACGGCGACCCGACGACCCCGCTGAAGGCACCGCAATATCGCCGCATTTCGGGCCTTGGCACGGTCGACGAAATTCGCAACCGCGCGTTCGATGCGTTGAAGTAATTTCGTGTCTGCAGTTGCTGTTTGAAAAACCCGCCCATGCCGGCGGGTTTTTTTATTGCGAGTCGCGCTGAGTGGCATGCGCTCCGTCGCCATCTCCGCTGCCCGTCACGCCCGGCATTAGTTAGCGATCCGTAGCTTTCCGGAGATGCCACGGGTCATCCGTAATGGCCCCATGCGGCCGACACCCCACTTCGCTTTCCGCATTGCAACATAGCCGTTACAATCGATCATCGAGAAAATATTCGATCAAGACATTACTGAACTGAAGCAAAGGAGAAGACATGGAGATTCGTGACAACGTATTCCTGATCACCGGCGGTGCATCGGGCTTGGGCGCGGCCACAGCACGCCTTTTCGTCGAGAACGGCGGCAAGGTGGTGCTGGCCGATCTGAATCAGGATGCCGGTGAGGCGCTCGCCAAGGAACTCGGCGGTGTGTTCGTCAAGTGCGATGTGAGCCGCGAAGACGACGCCACGCAAGCCGTCGAAGCTGCCACGAAGCTCGGCACGCTGCGCGGCCTCGTGAATTGCGCGGGCGTAGCACCCGCCATCAAGACGGTCGGCAAAGACGGTCCGCATCCGCTCGAGTCGTTTACCCGCACCATCTCGATCAATCTGATCGGCACCTTCAACATGATCCGGCTCGCCGCCGCGGCCATGTCGAAGAACGAACCGAATGCGAATGGCGAGCGTGGCGTGATCATCAACACGGCATCGGTGGCGGCGTTTGACGGCCAGATCGGCCAGGCTGCTTATGCTGCGTCCAAGAGCGGCGTGGTCGGCATGACGCTGCCGATCGCACGCGACCTGTCGCGCAACGCGATCCGTGTCATGACGATCGCACCGGGCATCTTCGAAACGCCGATGTTGCTGGGCATGCCGCAGGAAGTACAGGACGCGCTCGGCGCGATGGTGCCGTTCCCGCCGCGTCTCGGCAAACCGGCAGAGTACGCAATTCTGGCCAAGCAGATCTTCGACAACCCGATGCTCAACGGCGAAGTGATTCGTCTGGACGGCGCGATCCGGATGCAGCCGAAGTAACGGGGTATCCGGCGTGCCGCCTACCTTACTTTAGGCGGCTGCGCCAATGAAAAACGCCTGCATGTGACTCAACGTATGTCACATGCAGGCGTTCTGTTTTGACCAGTTGAAAATTCAGTCGTGGTCGTCGTATTGGGTGCGCTGACGCAGTTCATGCAACTGCGACTCCACCACCGTTGCGTCTTCCGCATCCGGCCGGTCACCGAGATATCGTTCGAGATCCTCGAGTGCCGGACGCAGATAGTCGAGCCGCGCATAGGCGAAACCGCGATCGCGCACTTCCTCGATACTTTCCGGCAACAGGATCACAAGACGCTGCTGCACCGCCAACAAACGCTGCCAGCGTTCCGTCTGAAGATAAGTCGACTTCAGATTTCGCAGCATGCGAGCGATGATCTCGCGGCGCGTGGCCGGTTGCAACAACATGCGCAGCGCCCGGCTCACCGACTCGCCCGCCGACGCCACATACGGCTCCAGCATATCCACCATCTGCGATTCGGACAGTGAATGCCCACTGGTCGGGTCGAGCATCACGTCGCCATCCGGCGTGGTCACGCGCAACAGGAATTGACCCGGAAACGACACGCCGCGCGCCGGAATGCCGATCTGCTCGGCCATCTCCAGATACAGCACCGCCAGCGAAATCGGAATGCCGCGGCGCCGCTTGAGCACCGCGTTCAGATGACTGTTGTCGGGGTCGTAATAATCGTTGAGGTTGCTGGCGAAACCCAGCTCGCGGAAGAAGAACCGGTTCAGAATGCCGACTTTCTGCCTGATATCGGCGTCGTCCGGCATGCGGCGCTGCAAACGCACGACCAGCTCGTCGATCTCGGCCAACGTGCCTTGCAAATCGAGATCGGGGTAAGCGTCCTGCGCAAGCGAGAGCGCCGCCTCGGTCAGCGGCAGGCTGTCATCTTCGGCAACCAGCGTGCTGAAATAGTCGAGAACTCGCGTCATCGTGATCACTTCACTCGCCTTTTGAAATACGCGTACTTGAAGCCCATCAGCCAAAGCATACCGAAATATAGCGCGGCGAACAGCACGAGGCACGCCCCCAGCAACACGATGCGATCGACCGGCCGGTTATGCATGCCGATCCAGTCGAAGCTGATCGCGAGCCAATGCATCGTGCCGGCCAGCACCAGACAGGCGCCGAGCATCTGCACAAAAAACTTCAGCCAGCCGCTCGACGGCGTATAGATGCCGCGCTTGCGCAAGCCGAGAAACAGGAATAGCGCATTGACGCAAGCGCCGAGTCCGACGCTCAGCGTGAGACCCGCATGCGCGAAAATCGGCACGAACACGTAGTTGCTCAACTGCGTGACAATCAGCACGCCGATGCCGATCTTCACCGGCGTCTTGATGTCCTGCTTCGCGTAAAAACCGGGCGCGAGGATCTTGATGAGAATCAGGCCGATCAGGCCAATGCCGTAGGCAGACAGCGCGCGGCCCACCATCACCACGGAGTTGCCGTCGAACTTGCCGTAGTGAAACAGTGTTGCGGTGAGCGGTTGAGCGAAGAAGAACAGCGCGACGGCGCTCGGCGCGGCCAACAGGAAGGTAACGCGCAGCCCCCAGTCGAGCAGCGACGAATACTCGTGCGGATCGGCGTCCACGTGCGCCTTCGAGAGGCTTGGCAGCAGGATCGTGCCAAGCGCGACGCCGAGCAGCGCGGTCGGAAACTCCATCAGCCGGTCGGCGTAATTGATCCACGAGACGGCGCCCGGACCGATGCGCGACGCGATATTGGTGTTGATGATCAGACTGATCTGCGCGACCGACACGGCGAACATCGCCGGCACCATTTTCGACAGCACCCGCTTGACGCCGCGGTGCGCGAGCGCCTTCAGCGGATTCAGACCGATGCGCGGCAGCATGTCGATCTTCTTCAGACCCGGCAGTTGTACGGCGAATTGCAGCACGCCGCCGGCGATCACTGCCCACGCGAGCGCATACACAGGCGTTTGCAGGCGCGGCGCGACGAACACGGCCGCGACGATGAAAGCGACGTTCAGCAGAACCGGGGCGAATGCAGGCAGCGAAAAGTTCTTGTACGTATTCAGCACGCCGGACGCCAGCGACGTCAGCGAGATGAAAATGATGTACGGGAACATGATGCGCGTCATCGTGACCGCGAGCGCATAGGCCTGACCTTCATGCGCGAGCCCTGACGCGACGATGAACACCACGCCCGACGCCCCCACCACGCCGATCACGGACAGAATGGCGAGTGCCCAGGCAAGCACGGTCGAAGTGGCGTCGACGAGCGCTTTGGTGGCGTCGTGTCCCTGCTGGTTCTTGAACTCGGCGAGAATCGGCACGAAGGCCTGGGAGAACGCACCCTCGGCGGAAATGCGCCGCAGCAGGTTCGGAATGCGGAAGGCGACGTAAAACGCGTCAGTATATTGACTGGCACCGAACGCGCGGGCGATCAGCGTTTCGCGGGCCAGTCCGGTCACGCGCGACAGCAGCGTGAAGCCGCTGACCGTCAGCAGGGCTCGGAATAGATTCATGGGGCGCTTATTATACGGGTGCCGCAGGTGGCGACGACGAGCCAGAACGCGAATCGGACCGATTTGCGCCGTGGAGGTTCGTTCGGATGAGCGGATTGGGCCGTTTTTTGTTGCTTGCCAGACGCTTTGCCTACCGGGGCCACCGCCCGCTTGCCGGTTGAGCGCTCGCCGGCACACCCCTTCCCCGCCAGGGCGGTCACAGAATCCCGGATCTTGCGCGGCAGCCCCGCTGCATCAGGATTGGCGATTCCCCGTTGCCACGTGCCTGATTTTGTTGCTATAATCGCCGGTTTCGAAGCTCGCTCAATTTTCGGACGGGGTTCAGGCACGCCACAATACACGAGTGCGAACATCGCTCAAACCGTATTGAGGAAGCGCCAACCAGCCTCGGAACACACCGGAACACGGGCCCGCCTTCGCGTAGTCCGATCGATTTTTCGAATTATTTCGACACTTTTGCGCTCTTGGGCAATCGCTTCCAAGAGTTCGATCTAAAAGCAGCGCCTCACCACTTGAAGGTCAGGTACTGGAAACAGGAACAGGATAAGGAACCGTCATGGCTAATTCCGCACAAGCACGCAAGCGCGCCCGCCAGGCCGCGAAGGCAAACTCGCACAACTCGGCACTGCGCTCGAAGTTCCGCACGGCTATCAAGGCTGTCCGCAAGGCAATCGAAGCAGGCGACAAGGCTAAGGCCGTCGAGATCTTCCAGGCATCGTCGAAGACCATCGATATCATCGCCGACAAGAAAATCGTTCACAAGAACAAGGCAGCTCGTAACAAGAGCCGTCTGGCTGCAGCCCTCAAGGGCCTGCAAGCACCCGCAGCGCAGTAAATTCGGTCAGCCCGCTTCGGTGGACTACCTCCTGTTTCCGCTGCAACGGAAAAGCTCGCTTCGGCGGGCTTTTTTGCTTGGCACCAGCTGAGCCGCACGGTACCGCGCGACTCGTCGCGCACGTCTTCGACAGGCTACTCACAGAGGCCTCGGCCTCAGCCATAAAAAAACCCGCTGCTTGCGGGTTTTGTCTTTTGCCGATCCGGCTGGCTTGCGCTATATCGCATGCCTTTTGGCTTGCGGCGTGGCATGTTCAAGCTGCAACTCGCACGCCTCCGTCACGAGAAGGTCATTGTCTTTCGCGAAGTTCAGGACGAAATCGAAGGCCATCGGCTCGATGTCGCGCAAACGCGAATCGAGAATCACGCATTTGAGGTCGCCGATCATGGTGGGTCGGACGTACAACGAGTATTGCAGGTAAGCATTCGGCCCCTTGCCGCCCGGGCTCGGACCGAAGCATGCCATGACGCCTGCGAGCCGCTCCGACCAATCGCTCGGCCGAAATTTTTTCCCGGTCGACGTGATGCCCTGAATGAAATATTCGGTTGGAGCTGCTTCGGCCATGTAGGAATACCTGTGTGACTGCCCAGCGGGATGACGGCAAAGTTGACTGCAAAACGACTTTGGGATGCCTGAACACGTCGGCCACGCCTGAAAGGCGAGCAGCGCCGTCAGAAACCGCGAAGGGACGCACAAGTCGCATTGTCGCTCATCGCGACGGCGCGCACTGCGAGGAACTTTCCGGGGCGCGCAAGCCGTATGCGGCAGGCTAAATACCGGCCTGCTGGGCTTAGGGATAACCGGTAGATTATAGCGCAGCGGACCTCTTTCCGCAGCGCACATGAGCCTTGTCTGAGGGTTGCGAAAGGCTTTCAGACAGCTTGCCCAGCCTTTTGGCCGACTCGTCAAACGAGGCGAAATCCTTTATGCTGCATTGAGTTACCACAAACGACGGGGGCGCCGCCCGGCAATCCTGCCGGGTGAGACCGCCGTATTTGTTTCATGACCGCCAAGAAAATTCGCCACTACCTGCAGTTCAAGGATTTCTCGCTGGAAGACTACGAGTACGTGCTGGAACGCGCGCGCATTCTGAAACGCAAATTCAAGAACTACGAGACCTACCACCCGCTGCACGATCGCACGCTGGCGATGATCTTCGAGAAAAATTCGACGCGCACGCGCCTGTCGTTCGAAGCCGGCATCTTCCAGTTGGGCGGCCACGCCGTCTTCATGAGCACGCGCGACACGCAACTGGGCCGCGGTGAGCCGATCGAAGACGCAGCGCAAGTGATCTCGCGCATGGTCGACATCATCATGATCCGCACGTTCGGCCAGGACATCCTTCAGCGCTTCGCGGAGAATTCGCGCGTGCCGGTGATCAATGGGCTGACCAACGAATATCACCCGTGCCAGGTGCTGGCGGACATCTTCACGTACTTCGAGCATCGCGGTCCGATTCGCGACAAGACGGTCGCGTGGGTCGGCGACGCGAACAACATGCTGTACACATGGATCGAAGCCGCCCAGATTCTCGGCTTCAAGCTGCGCCTGTCCACGCCGCCGGGCTACAAGCTCGACCCCGCCATGGTCGCGCCTGAAAGCGCGCCGTTCTATCAGGAATTCGACGACCCGAACGAGGCCTGCGCGGGCGCCGACCTGGTCACCACAGACGTGTGGACCAGCATGGGCTTCGAGGCCGAAAACGAGGCCCGCAAGAAAGCCTTCGCCGACTGGTGCGTAGACGCCGACATGATGGCGCGCGCCAATTCCGATGCATTGTTCATGCACTGCCTGCCCGCCCACCGCGGCGAGGAAGTCAGCGCTGAAGTGATCGACGGCCCGCAAAGCGTCGTGTGGGACGAGGCGGAAAATCGTCTGCACGTGCAAAAGGCGTTGATGGAATACCTGCTGCTCGGCAAGCTCAATCACTGAGCGGGCCGCTGTTCAGCACCTTAAGCAACATCTGCGTGCAGCGCGACGGGGCCTTGAATACGAGGCAAGGCATCCACGTTTAGCGCCACGCATCGAGCCGGCGTCCACGGTTGCACGCGGACCCGGCTCACCCACCGCACAGCTCCAAAAACGCGGGCAGGCGGCGGTTTAGTGTCAAAATAGTGGTTTTCCGCGCTCCGGAACCGCCGGCGCGCCTTGTTTTCCCGCTTTCTCCAGCTACGAGTTCACCATGAGCGATATCAAGAAAGTCGTGCTCGCCTATTCGGGCGGCCTCGACACCTCCGTCATCCTGAAGTGGTTGCAGGACAACTACGACGCCGAAGTCGTCACGTTTACGGCCGACATCGGCCAGGGCGAAGAGCTGGAACCGGCGCGCAAAAAGGCCCTGCAACTCGGCATCAAGCAGGACAACATCTTCATTGAGGACCTGCGCGAAGAATTCGTGCGCGACTATGTGTTCCCGATGTTCCGCGCCAACACGGTCTATGAAGGCGAGTACCTGCTGGGTACGTCGATCGCGCGTCCGCTGATCGCCAAGCGTCAGATCGAAATCGCCCGCGCCACCGGTGCGCAAGCGGTTTCGCACGGCGCAACCGGCAAGGGCAACGACCAGGTTCGCTTCGAACTCGGTTACTACGCGCTGGAGCCGGGTATCAAGGTGATCGCACCGTGGCGCGAATGGGATCTGCTGTCGCGCGAAAAGCTGCTCGCGTACGCCGAAAAGGCCGGCATTCCGATCGAAATGAAGCACAAGCAAGGCGGCGCGCCGTATTCGATGGACGCGAACCTGCTGCACATCTCGTTCGAAGGCCGTCACCTGGAAGACCCGAAGGCCGAGGCCGAAGCCGATATGTGGCGTTGGACGGTGTCGCCGGAACAGGCACCGGATCAGGCCGAGTACATCGACATCGAATACGAGCACGGCGATCCGGTCGCGATCAACGGCACGCGTTTGTCGGCGGCTGAAATGCTGACCGAGTTGAACCGTTTGGGCGGCAAGCACGGTATCGGCCGTCTGGATCTGGTTGAAAACCGTTACGTCGGCATGAAGTCGCGCGGCTGTTATGAAACGCCGGGCGGCACGATCATGCTGAAGGCGCACCGCGGCATCGAGTCGATCACGCTCGACCGCGAAGTCGCGCACCTGAAAGACGACCTGATGGCACGTTACGCATCGCTGATTTATAACGGCTACTGGTGGAGCCCGGAGCGCCGTGCAATCCAGGTGCTGATCGACCATACGCAAGAGAAGGTCAACGGCTGGGTGCGTGTGAAGCTGTACAAGGGCAGCGTGTCGGTAGTCGCGCGCGATTCGAAGGAAACGCTGTTCGACAAGACCATCGCCACGTTCGACGACGACGGCGGCGCATACAACCAGGCCGACGCTGGCGGGTTCATCAAGCTGAACGCGCTGCGTATGCGGATTGCTGAGAACGCACGTCGTCAGCGCGGCTGAGGACGTGCGTTTCGGTGAAGGCTAACTTCGCGCAAGCGAAGTTAAGCGCCGCAAGGCGCGGCCGGAACCAAAACGCCAAGTCAGCGTAGCTACAAAAAAGGCACCGGGAGTTTCCTCCCGGCGCCTTTTTTCTTTCCCGCAAGCCACTTACCCAATCACAAACAAACCGGCTCCGCTTCCAGCTCCACCCCAAACCGCGCCAGCACATCCCGCTGAACCGCCTTTGCGAGCGCCAATACATCGGCACCGCTCGCTCCGCCGAGATTCACCAGCACCAGCGCCTGCCGTTCATGCACGGCCGCGGCGCCCATCGCGCGCCCCTTCCAGCCGCATCGGTCGATCAACCAGCCCGCCGCGAGCTTCACCCGACCGTCCGGCTGAAGGTAAGACACCACCTCGGGCTCCTTCACCATCAACGCCTCGAACTGCGCCGCCTCCACGACCGGATTCTTGAAGAAACTCCCAGCGTTACCCAGTTGAAGCGGGTCGGGCAGCTTCGCACGCCGCACCGCGACTACCGCGTCGAAAATCGCCCGCGCGCTCGGCACTGCATCGGTCGCACGGCCGCCCGCGGCCAGCTCACGCGCGAGATCGGCATACCCGACGCGCGGCTGCCACGCCTTCGGCAAACGGAAAGTGACCGACGTAATCACGAACCGGTCGCGCCCTTCCCGCTTGAAGACACTGTCGCGGTAGCCGAATCGGCAAGCGGCCGCATCGAGCTCGATCACGGCGCCCGTTTCCAGCTCAACCGCCCGCAGCGACGCAAACCGCTCGCACATCTCCAGCCCATACGCGCCGATGTTCTGAATCGGCGCCGCTCCCACCGTCCCCGGAATCAGCGCGAGGTTCTCCAACCCAGGCAGCCCTTGCGACAAAGTCCACTCGACAAAGTCATGCCATGGCTCGCCGGCAGCCGCCTCGACATACCATGCGTCGTCGTCCTCGCCCACAACACGGCGGCCTTGCAGCGCCACCAGCAACACCAGTCCGGCGAAGTCGTCCGTCAGCACGACATTGCTGCCGCCGCCCAGCACCAGCCGCGGCAAACCGGCGGCACGCGGATCGCGCACGGCAGCCATCAGTTGCGCTTCGCGCTCGATCCGACACGCAAACTGCGCGCGAACGTCGAAGCCGAAGGTGTTATGCGCCTTCAGCGGATAGCCGGCAATGAACGCGGCGGAGTCGGATTGGGACATCAATCAGATTGAGAAGAATAGAACGACGAACGAAACGACATCTGGCCCCGGCCGCGCGACAATGCGCGGCGGCCTTAGGCAAAAGGGAGCGGCGTCGGTAAAATGACGTCAGGTTCGTGATTATAGCGAGTGCCCCGTGAGCAGCCGACCGGCCGCGCCACGCACCGCAGCACTATTGGGAGAAAACAATGCCATCGTTTGACGTCGTCTGCGAAGCGGACATGATCGAAGTCAAGAACGCGATCGAGCAGTCCAACAAGGAAATTTCAACGCGCTTCGACTTCAAAGGGTCGGACGCGCGCGTCGAACACAAGGAAAGTGAAATCACGGCCTACGCCGACGACGATTTCAAGCTCGGCCAGGTCAAAGACGTTTTGCTGTCGAAAATGGCCAAGCGCAATGTGGACGTGCGCTTTCTCGACTACGGCAAGATCGAGAAGATCGGCGGCGACAAGGTCAAGCAGGTCATCAAGATCAAGAAAGGCGTGTCCGGCGATCTGTCGAAGAAAATCGTGCGCCTCGTGAAGGACAGCAAGATCAAGGTCCAGGCAAGCATTCAGGGCGACGCGGTGCGCATCACCGGCGGCAAGCGCGACGATCTGCAAAGTGTGATCGCGATGCTGCGCAAAGATGTGACCGATACGCCGCTCGACTTCAACAACTTCCGCGACTGAAGGCACGCCACGCTCGTTACCGGGCGCGTGCTGACGCTCGGCAACGGGCCGCGTTAAAGCTCACCGCAGAATGTTTAGCTGCATTGAGCCTCAGCACCCGGCACAGGTTAAACGCTCAGCACACAGCCGGTGCGCCTTCAATACGCACTCCGTCAACGCGCTAAGGCACGCCGGCTAACACCTGGCCGGACGCGCCCCGCCTTCGCTCAAGGCTCGTTACCGCCCGCCGCGCTGGCCGCAGCGTCGGTTTTCTTCTTATCGCCGATGCGGCTTTCCTGGCCGCGCATCAGCTTGGCGATGTTGCCGCGGTGGCGCCATACCAGCAGCGAACTCATCACGACAATCGCCAGCGCGATGATATGCGGCCCGAACAGAAAGCCGTCGAAGATCGGCGCGAACACCGCCGCCGCCAATGCAGCCAACGACGAATAGCGCGTGAAGAACGCCACGATCAGCCACGTCAGCAAGGTGGCGATGCCGAGGATCGGGTTGATCGCGAGCAGCACACCCGCCGCGGTTGCCACGCCCTTGCCGCCCTTGAAGCGGAAGAAGACCGGATACAGGTGGCCGAGAAACACGGCGACGGACGCAATCGCCACCGACGTATCGTCGAGGCCGAATCGAGCACCGAAGTGCACCACGAACCACACCGGCAGCCATCCCTTGAAGGCATCGCCGATCAGGGTGAGAATCGCGGCCTTCTTGCTGCCGCTGCGCAGCACGTTGGTGGCGCCCGGGTTGCCCGAGCCATACGAGCGCGGGTCGTCCAGCCCCATCGCGGCGCTCACGATCACGGCAAACGACACCGAGCCGATCAGGTAGGCAACGACAGCAACGATCAGGTTTTGCATCTGGGACTCTTATAAGGATCGGCGGTCTGAAACTCGATACCCCAACCGCAACAGGGAACAAGGCGGCGCACATTCTACCGAACCCACCTGCCCGGAAAACATTCAGGCAAACGTCAATCGACGCTCGCGCACTGAACCGGCTTCGCCGCCAGCAAGCCGGTCAGTATCCCAGGTTCGATGCTGACCAGAAAACCGCGCCGGCCGCCATTCAGCCAGATCGTGTCCATTTCGAGGATGCTCGATTCGACGTACACCGGCATCGGTTTGCGCGTACCGAACGGCGACGTGCCACCGATCAGATAGCCCGAATGCCGGTTCGCCACCTCGGGCTTGCACGGCTCGACGCGTTTCGCGCCGATCTGCCGCGCCAGATTCTTGGTGCTGACGGTGCGGTCGCCGTGCATCAGCACGATCAGCGGCTTGGCGTGCTCGTCTTCCATCACGAGCGTCTTGACGACATGATGTTCGTCCACGCCGAGTTGCCGCGCCGATTCCTCCGTGCCGCCATGCTCGACGTAATCGTAAGGATGTTCGCCGAAAGTGACGCCATGACGGCGCAGAAACTGCGTCGCGGGCGTTTCGGAAACGTGTCTGGATTTGCTCATCGGCGCATTGTAATAGCGAGTTTGCACAACGGCTATTTGCCGAACGGCCAATTGTGCGTGTCCGCCGCTTGTGGCACGATCGTTCGCAAATCTTCCGGCGCACCGTATGCCGGGCACCGAATCGTTTTGAGGAGACAGCGTTGAGCCTCGATTCTTCCACCCGTTCCACGATCGACATTCCCGCGCTGCTGGCCGCCCTGCCCGCGCGTATTGCCGACATTCCGGCGCTCGCCGCCGCGCGCGATCCGCAGCACGTCGCCTTGATCGAGGACGCGCGCCGCCTCACCAATGCCCAACTTCAGGAAGCCGTCGATGCCGCCGCCGCCCTGCTGCGCGAATGGGGCGTGCGTGGCGGCGATCGCGTGATGATCGTGGCCGAAAACAGCATCGTGCAGATCGTGCTGCTGTTCGCAGCCGCGAAACTCGACGCGTGGGCACTGGTGTCGAACGCTCGCCTGTCGGCAGCCGAACTCGACGCAATCCGCGCGCATGCGCGGCCTCGCGTGGTCGCGTATGCGGTCGAAAGCTCCGCGGATGCCCGGCAGCATGCCGAGCGGCATCAGGCCGTCACAGCGCCTGCCATCGCGCCGGATATCGGTGCCTGGTCGTACGCGATCGACGGCAACGCACAAGCCGAACCGGTCGAGGCCGCCAATCACCGCCAATGCGCCGCGCTGATCTACACCACCGGAACCACCGGCGCGCCGAAAGGCGTGATGCTGTCCCATCGCAACCTGCTCTTCATCGCGGCCGTGTCGAGCCGCTTGCGCAAAGTCGGTCCGGACGACGTCGTGTACGCCGTTCTGCCGATCTCGCACGTGTACGGCTTTGCCTCGGTTTGTCTCGGCAGCCTGCACGCCGGCGCGACCCTGCGGCTCGTACCGCGTTTCGCGCCGGAAGCGGTGCGTCGCGCGCTCGCCGAAGTGCGCGTGTCCATCTTCCAGGGCGTGCCGGCGATGCACGCCAAACTGCTCGAACATCTGCAAACGCACGGCCACGCATGGTCGGCGCCGCATCTGCGCTTCGCTTATTCGGGCGGCTCGCCGCTCGACGCCGCACTGAAGGCGCACGTCGAAAGCGTCTACGGCCTCCCGCTGCACAATGGCTACGGTATGACCGAGAGCAGCCCGACCGTCGCGCACACCATGCTCGATGCTCCACGCAGCGACTGCTCGGTCGGCGAGGTCATTCCCGGCGTTGAAGTGCGGTTCGTCGGCCTCGATGGCGTGGAGGCCGCGCCGGGTGAAATCGGCGAACTATGGGTGCGTGGCCCGAACGTGATGCTTGGCTACTATCGCAGCCCGGAGCAGACCCGCACGGTCGTCACCGAAGACGGCTGGCTCAAGACCGGCGACCTCGCACGGCAGGACGCGGACAGTGCGTTGCATATCGTCGGGCGCAGCAAGGAGCTGATCATCCGTTCGGGCTTCAATGTGTATCCGGCGGAAGTCGAGCATGTGTTGAACGCGCATCCGCAGGTGGTGCAGTCCGCGGTAATCGGGCGCGCCGTGGAAGGTAACGAGGAAGTGGTCGCGTTCGTCGAATTGATCGCGGGCGCGACGGTGTCGCCGGCTGAACTGATCGCGTGGTGCGGCGAGCGTCTCGCGCCCTACAAGCGCCCGGCCGAAGTGAAGGTGCTCGCGGCGCTGCCGGCGGCGTCGACGGGCAAGATTCTCAAGCACCGGTTGCGCGAGTTCGTTTAACGCTGTGGCTGTGGCTGTGGCGATAGCGGCAATGACAGCGACTACGGTAGCGGCCGCCACAACAGCAAACGCACCGCCCCGCGCAGCCGCTAACGAGCCTCACCCCCGCGGATGATGCTGCGCATGCAGCGACTTCAACCGTTCGCGGGCCACGTGCGTATAGATCTGCGTGGTCGAGATATCCGTATGACCGAGCAGCAATTGCACGACGCGCAAGTCGGCGCCATGGTTCAGCAGGTGCGTCGCGAACGCGTGCCGCAGCGTATGCGGCGAGAGCGGCGCGTGCACATCGGCCGCTGCCGCGTGACGCTTGATGATGTTCCAGAACTGCTGGCGAGTCATGCCCTCCGCGCGGCTCGTGACGAACAACGCATCCGTCGCGCGCGCTCCCAGCAAAGCAGGACGCGCTTCGCGCAGATAGCGTTCGATCCACCCGTGCGCCTCTTCGCCGAACGGAATCAGGCGCTCTTTCGAGCCCTTGCCCATGACGCGCACCACACCTTCGTTCAGGCCCACTTCCACCGTCTTCAGCGTGACGAGTTCGGTGACACGTAAGCCGCTCGCGTACATCAGCTCCAGCATGGTGCGGTCGCGCAGGCCGAGGGGCGTGTCGATATCCGGCGCACCGAGCAGCGCTTCGACTTGCGCTTCGGTGAGCGTGGACGGAAAACGCGGCGGTTGCTTGGCCGACCGGATGCGCACAGTCGGATCGGCTTTTGCGCGATGCTCGCGCACCGCCCAGCCGTAGTAGCGGCGAAACACCGAGAGCCGCCGGTTCGCCGAGGTGGACTTGTCTTTCTGACGCGCCGCGCTATAAGCGTTGAGATCGGCCTCGCTGGCGGTATCGAGCGACGTCTTGCGGGTTTGCGCGAGCCACTCGCAAAACAGCCGCAGATCGCGCCGATAGGCATCGAGCGTGTTGCGCGACAAGCCGTGCTCGAGCCACAACGCGTCGCAGAACGCATCGATCGAGGCCGAGCTCGCCACAAACAAAGGTGACGCGGCCGGCGCGTCTTCAGTTACGGTGTCGCTCATGCGTAGGGAATGCCTTCATGCGCCAGAAGCCAGCGCTTGACGTTGCGAAAGAAGCCGTCTTCGGCATGATGCGCGAATCCGCCGATGCCGCTCGAGCTGACCACCCGATGACACGGAATCACGATCGGAAAGTAATTCGACCCGCACGCCTGGCCGACCGCGCGTGGGACGCTGCCAAGCTGCCTTGCCAGTTGTCCATAGGTCAGTACGACACCCGGCGGGATGTCGCAGATCGCTTGCCACACGCGCCGCTGATACGTGGTGCCGACCGCTGCCAGCGGCAAGTCGAATTTCGCGGACGCAAGCTCGAAATAACGTTCGATCTGCTCGACGGCCTGCTTTGCCAGCGGCGTGTCCGGCGCGACGCTCTGGATTGAGTCCGGCAGATAGACGATCTCGCGCACAGCCTCGCCTTCGAGGCGGATACCGACCTTGCCGAACGGTGCATGGATCACTGCGTTGAACATGGTTGCCTGCTCCGTGATTGGCGGGGCATCTTTCAGATTGCACGGCGGCGCATCTGGATAAGCGCGGGCCGCTTGCAAACGCGCTACTCGCATTTCCCGTTGGTAACTCCCGGCGCAGCCCCCGCCCGATTGCCGCTACTTTACGCCGCTTCCAACGCCCATTCCACATGCTCGCGCACCACGGCGGAAGGGTCTTCGACGCGCAACTTCAGCGCGTCGACAATCGCCGCGCGCGCATCCCCACTCAAACTGTCCGACGAGGCCCGCAGCGCGTTACCCATCCCCACCGCGAGATTGCGCAGCCAGCTCTCATAGCCGATGCGGCGAATCGCACTCCCCTGCATGCGCGTATCGAACTCCTCCGCGCTCCATGCAAACAGCTCGACCAGCGTCGCGCGATCGAGTCCATGGCGCACATCGAAATCGGCGACCGGCGCGGCCTGCGCAAACTTGTTCCACGGACAGACGAGCTGGCAATCGTCGCAGCCGTACACACGATTACCGATTAGCGGCCGCATTTCCAGGGGAATATTGCCCTTCAATTCGATCGTCAGATACGAAATGCAGAGACGTGCATCGACCTTGTACGGCGCCACGATCGCCCCCGTCGGGCATGCGCCGATGCAGCGCGTGCAACTGCCGCAATGCGCACCTGGCGTTTCGGGCGCCTCGTCAGGAGACGTTTCGGCATCGGTGGGCAATGGCACGTCGACGTAGATTTCGCCGAGGAAAAACAGCGAACCGGCGTCGCGCTGCAGCAGCAGCGTGTGCTTGCCGCGCCAGCCGATGCCGGCCTTCTGGGCAAGTTCCACTTCGAGCACCGGCGCCGAATCGGTAAATACGCGGTAGCCGAATGCGCCGATCGCCGCCTCGATTTTCTCGGCCAGATGTTGCAGACGGTTACGCATTACCTTGTGATAATCGCGGCCTCGCGCATAGATCGACACCACCGCCGCCGACGGGTCCGCGAGCCGCGCATGCTCGGCTGCACGCCAGTCTTGCGATGCGAGCGGCGAGTCCTGCAAAGCGCTTTCGTGCGCCTTTCCACTCAATGTCTGTACTGGCAAATAGTCGATGCGCGCAGTAATCACACGTCGCGTGCCGGCCACAAGCTCGGCGGGCCGCGCGCGTTTCATGCCGTGTTTCGCCATATAATCCATCTCGCCGTGGCAACCTGCGTCCAGCCATGCTGCAAGCGGCGCTTCGGCAGCGGAGAGATCGGTGTCGCTGATACCGATTGCCCCGAAACCCAGTTCACGGCCCCACGTTTTGATGTTGAGCGCGAGCGCATTCAGCCCCGCTTCATCGAAATGACGCTCGGCACGCGCATCGTCGTTAGACGCAGGCGTGCAGGAAACAGGGGACTCCGGACTTCGGTTCATCACGCCATTTTACGAGAATGCCCGTCAATTCCGATCTCGCGATCCAACCGCCCGCCGATGTCCTGCTCGAACGCACTTTCGCGCTCGCGGACGAGGCCGCCACGCATGCATTCGGCGAGCGCTTTGCACGGGCAATCGAAAGCGTGCGCGGAGCACATCAACCCGCGCCGGGCACCGAAGGCAATCAGGCATTCCACGGCCTGCAAGTACAACTCGTCGGCGACCTTGGCGCCGGCAAAACCACGCTCGTGCGCGCAACCTTGCGCGGCCTCGGCCACACCGGCCGCGTGCGCAGTCCCACTTACACACTCGTCGAACCCTACGTGCTCGAACGGCCCGCTGGGGAACTCGGGCTCTATCACTTCGATCTGTACAGATTCACCGACCCGGCCGAATGGGCCGACGCGGGCTTTCGCGAGTACTTCGACAGCGGCGCTATTTGCCTCGTTGAATGGCCGCAGCGCGCCGGGCGTCTTCTCGGCGTGCCGGATCTCGTTTTCGCGCTCGACCTGGACCACGAGGGCGAAGGCCGGGTACTCGTTGCACGGGCATACAGCGAATCAGGAAAGGCATGTCTCGAAAGATGTTGATCAAACCGTTCCGCTCGATCGAATCGGCGGCTACCGCAACGCATAACTGGCGGCGCCGGCAGATTCTGCGCGCGGGTGCGTCCACGCTGGTGCTCGGCCTTGTCGCGCCGCGTCTCGCATGGGCGAGTTCGGTGCTGGGCGTGCGGGTCTGGCCGGCGCGCGATTACACGCGCGTGACGATCGAGTCGGATCTGCCTTTGCAGAACACGCAGCAGTTGCTGCAGGGTCCGGACCGGCTGGTGGTCGATCTGAGCGGCCTCGATCTGGATCAGGCATTGAAGGATCTGGTATCGAAAATTACGCCGAACGATCCGCAGATTCAGTCGGTGCGGGTCGGCCAATATCAGCCGCATGTCGTGCGCATGGTGTTCGATCTGAAGGGCTCGGTGAAGCCGCAGGTGTTCACACTGTCGCCGGTCGGCGCGTACAAATACCGGCTGGTGTTCGACCTGTACCCTGCTGTCGCGCCCGATCCGCTAATGGATCTGCTCGCGCAGACCGAGCGCAAGCAGCAGACGCTGGATGAAAACAACGCGCCGCCCGCCACGCTAAGCGGCCCGGGCATCACGCCGCCCGCCGCCGACAACAGCGAAGCCTTCTTCGAACGTTACGCACAGAACGGCAGCGGCGGGACAGCGTCGGGCGTGCCACGTCCGCCGGCGCATATCGTGCCGCCGGCTCCGCCCATCCTCGGTAAGCCTGCCACGCCGGCGGCGCCGCTTACGCCGCTTACGCCAGTCCCGCCGCCCACCGCGATCGCCCGCAACAAGGGCGGCAGCACAGCGGGCAACCTCGGTGGCGATGACAGTGACGGTGACGGTAACTACGCCTTCACCAACCCGAAAACCGGCAAGAGCAACACGGTGCGCCTGCTCACCGTCGCGATCGATCCGGGCCACGGCGGTGAAGACCCGGGCGCGATCGGCGCTTCGGGCACGTACGAGAAGCACATCGCACTCGACGTCGCGAAGAAGCTGCGCGCGAAAATTGACGCACAACCGAACATGCGCGCCATGATGACGCGCGACGCCGATTTCTTCGTGCCGCTTAACGTGCGCGTGCAGAAGGCGCGACGCGTCGGCGCGGACCTGTTCGTGTCGATCCACGCGGACGCGTTCACCACGCCCGACGCGAAGGGCTCCTCGGTGTTCGCCTTGTCGGAGCACGGTGCGTCGAGCGCCGCGGCGCGCTGGATGGCGAACAAGGAGAACTCGTCGGATCAGATCGGCGGGATCAACATCAAGTCCGCCGACGCGACCGTCAACCGCGCGCTGTTCGATATGTCGACCACCGCGCAGATTCGCGATTCGATGCGCTACGGCAACTTCGTGCTGAAAGAGATCGGCGGCATCAACAAGCTGCACAAAGGGTCGGTCGAACAGGCCGGGTTTGCCGTGCTGAAGGCACCGGACATTCCGTCGATTCTTGTGGAAACCGCCTTCATCAGCAACCCGGACGAGGAGCGCCGCCTGAACGACGACGCGTATCGGGAGAAGATGGCCGACGCGATCATGACCGGCATCAAGCGCTATTTCGCGGCGAATCCGCCGTTGGCGAAGAACCGCATGACTTGACGCCGCCGGGCATCACGCCGCGTGACGTCAATTCATGCAGGCAACAAAAAACGGCCGCTCGATGCGGCCGTTTTTCTGCCTCACGCCAAAGAGTCATTCAGCGCGCCGGCGAAATCCGCTGCACGACCCACCCCCCGAACACATTCACCACCAACCCCGCCATCACCAGCAAAGCGCCCACGATCTGCGCTTCGGACAACTGCTCGTCGAGAAACACGGACGCCGACGCCAGCCCGACAATCGGCACCAGCAGCGAAAACGGCGCCACCTGGCTGGCCGGATAGCGCGACAGGAGCCGGCTCCACAGGCCGTAGCCGATCAGCGTCGCGATAAACGCGAGGTACACGATAGCGAAGATCGACACCGCGCTGATCGCGGACAGCGCCGCGACGATCCGCTGCGGTCCTTCGAACGCGTACGACAGCGCGAAAAACGGTAACGGCGGGATCAGGCTGCCCCACACCACCAGCCCGACCAGATCGACCTTGCCGACCTTCTTCGTGACGATGTTGCCGAGCGCCCACGAACACGCGGCGCACAGCGTGAGCAGGAAACCGGCGAGCGTCATGGCGTGGCCGCCTTGCATGCCGATGATCGCGAGACCGCCCGCCGCGATCAGCAAACCGACGATGTTCGGCACGCGAAAGCGCTCATGCAGAAACAGGGCCGCGAAAATCAGCGTGAAGAATGCCTGCGCCTGCAAGACGAGCGAAGCGAGCCCCGCCGGCATACCGACATACATCGCCGAGAACAGGAAAGCGAACTGCCCGAACGAAATCGTCGCGCCGTAGGCAAGCAGCCAGCGCCACGGCAGTTGCGGCCGCTTCACGAAGAACACCGCCGGCACCGCGGCGAGCGCGAAACGCAGCGCGCCGAGCAGCATTGGCGGCACGCCATGCAGGCCCACCTTGATCACGACGAAATTGACGCCCCACGCAACCACGACGACCAGCGCGAGCAGTAAGTCCCTGGGCGACATCCCAGTCTCCATGTCATTGTTGGATTTGCCAGTTTAGCGGACGGCGCATCACTCGGCAGTGCGTTAAAACGTAGTTAGCCGTTCAGCCAGTTTTCTACGCGCAGCCCCGGGTACGCGGTGAAGTCGCGTTCGTTGTTGGTCACCAGCACCACGTCGAGCGCCACCGCATGGGCCGCGATCAGCTTGTCGGGCTGATCCTTCTTACGCTCGCGCGTCGCCTCGCGAATCGGACCGTACGCACTTGCCGCAGCGCTGTCGAACGGCATCACCAGAATGTCTTCGGCCAGTGCCGCCAGGTTGCGGCGCTCGCGCGCACGGTTCGCCGATACCGCCACGCCGTATTCGAGTTCCGCAAAAGTGATGGCCGACATCACCACGTCGCCAACGAGACATTCCGCAAAGCGCTTCGCGACCTGTTCCGGTTGGTTCTTCATCAGGTAGATGCAGATATTGGTGTCGAGCATGTAGCGCGGCATTACAAATCCTCGCGCTCTGCCTGCTCGTGGTCACCACGCCCTTCCGCCATGAAGTCGGGCCCAAATTTCGCGAATTTCTTGAGCACGCCGGTCAGCGGACGCCGGATTGGGCGGATCCGTAATTCTTCGCCGACTCGTTCGATTTCAACCTCGACATCGGCACGCTCGAATGCCAATTCGGCGGGAATACGCACGGCTTGCGAATTGCCGTTGCGAAAGACTTTGGTAAGCATGCTGAACTCCTGCTGCGAATACACGTTGTGTGTACGCTGTATGTACTAACGAACACTATAGCCCTCGATGCCGGCGATGTAAATACATGTGTGTACATGGAGTGCTGAATGCGGGCAACGCCTCAACCGCAGTAGAATCGGCTATTAAGCAAAAACCCGACTCCCCCTTCCAGCCGAGCCTGCCCATGTCTTCCTCGATTAAAGCAACTCTCAAACCGCATCTGCGCGACGTCGGCAGCCTCACCGTGCGGCGTGTGCTGCCGGCCATGGCCGCGCGGCTGATCGGGCCGTTCATCTTCTTCGACCACATGGGCCCCGCCACGCTCGAACCGGGCGTCGGGCTCGACGTGCGTCCGCATCCGCATATCGGCCTCGCCACCGTCACGTATCTGTTCGAAGGCTCGATCATGCATCGCGACAGCCTCGGCTCCGAGCAGAAGATCGTCCCAGGCGACGTCAACTGGATGACGGCGGGCCGCGGTATCGTCCATTCCGAGCGCACGCCGGCCGAAGACCGCGCGAGCGGCCTGACCATGCACGGCATCCAGACCTGGGTCGCACTGCCGCTCGAAGACGAAGACATCGAACCGTCGTTCGCGCATCACGCCGCCGACACGCTGCCGGTGGTCGAGCGCAACGGCGTCACGCTGCGCGTGATCGCGGGCACGGCTTTCGGCGAAACCTCGCCGGTCGCGACCTTTTCCGGCACGCTGTATGTGACCGCGGAGTTCGCCCAAGGCGGCGCCTTCGCGCTGGAACCGGAGCACGAGGAACGCGGCGTCTATCTGGTGGACGGCGACCTGGAGATCGACGGCACACCGCTCGAAGTCGGTCAGATGGCCGTGCTCGCGCTCGACGAAACCGTCACGCTTGCCAGCACCCACGGCGCGCGCGTGATGCTGCTCGGTGGCGAGAAGCTGGATGGCGAGCGCTTTATCGAATGGAATTTCGTCGCCAGTTCGCGCGAGAAAATCGAAGCCGCGAAGCTGGCGTGGACCAATCAGGAGATGGGCAAGGTGCCGGGCGAAACCGAATGGATTCCGCTGCCGACCAGAAAATAAGCGCGCATCCGCGCCAATAAATGTAGGCACGCGGCGTATTGAATTCGCCAGGCCCGGCCTCACCTAGCCAATCAACCGTTTTATCGACGAGGACGCAATGGACACCACTCTGGCCACTTTCGAACAGGACGTCATCACGGCGTCGACGCTGGCCCCCGTGCTGGTCGATTTCTGGGCGCCGTGGTGCGGTCCCTGCAAGACGCTCGGCCCGATGCTGGAGAAGCTCGAGGCCGAAGCCGCCGGCAAATGGAAGCTGGTGAAGGTGAACGTGGACGAGAACCAGGAACTGGCCGGGCACTTCCAGGTGCGCAGCATTCCGCACGTCATGGCGTTTGCCGACGGCCAGCCGGTCGATCAATTCGTCGGCGTGCTGCCGGAAGGCCAGTTGCGCGAATTTATCGAGCGCCTCGTGCCGCAAGGCGCGGACGCGGCACGTCTTGAAGCGCAAGCTGCGTTGGCCGAAGGCCGCCGTGACGATGCCTACAATGCGCTGCAAGCCGCACTCGCCTACGACCCAGGCTTCGACGAAGCGCGCATGGACCGCATCGAGATGCTGCTCGAAGATCACCGCATCGACGAAGCGCGCAATGAAGTCGATCTGTTGTCGCCGAAAACCACGCAAGGCATCGACGCCCGCTTCAACGCAATCAAGACCCGTCTCGACGCGGTGGACGCGGCGGCCGATCTGCCGCCTACGGACGCACTCGAAGCCAAAGTCGGCGCGAATCCGGACGATCTCGAAGCGCGCTTTAATCTGGCAAGCGCACTCATTGCCCGCCGTAAATACGAAGGCGCGCTCGAACACCTGCTAGCGATCGTGCAACGCGACCGCACGTTCCGCGACGACATCGGCCGTAAGACGATGCTGTCGGTGTTCGATCTTGCCGCGCATCAGCCGGAACTGGTATCGCAATGGCGTCGCAAGCTGAGCGCGTTGTTGTTCTAATTTGAGCCGTGTTCAGGTGCGGCGAGGAAGCCGCACCTGAATGCCTTGCGGCGTAGATTGCTTCAGCTTCAACCCGCCGCCTGCTTCGCCAAGGCCCGCAACACATGCGCGGCCGCGGCAAAGCCGAAGCTCGCGGTCACGCACACGCTCGACCCAAACCCCGCACAATTCAAACCAACCGGTCCCGTATGACCCGGCGACGTCGTAACGTGCTCCGCTTCCTCGTCGATATCGCACACGGCGGCTTCCGGATAGATCAGCGGTTCGTCGGAATACACCGCGCTCACCTTGAACTTCGCCTTCGGACCACGCGGAAAACCATGCTGTTTGCGCAACTGCCCGCGCACTTTCGACAGCAACGGATCCTGGATGGTCAACGCGAGATCGTCGATCCGAATGCGTGTCGGGTCCAGTTGACCACCCGCGCCACCCACCGTAATCAGCGGCTGCTTCTTCTCGACGCACCAGGCGATCAACGCGGTCTTGGTGCGCACGCTGTCGATCGCATCGATCACGTAGTCGAAACCGCCGCCGAGCGTCGCCGCGAAATTGTCCGGTTCGACGAAGTCTTCCACCAGCCGCACGTCGCAGAACGGATTGATTGCCGCGATGCGTTCGGCCATCGCCTCGACTTTCGGTTTTCCGTAGTTGCCGTCCAGCGCGTGGATCTGGCGGTTAGTGTTGCTCTCGGCGACATTGTCCAGGTCGATCAAGGTCAGCGTGCCGACGGCGCTGCGCGCGAGCGCCTCCGCCACCCATGAGCCGACTCCGCCGATGCCGATCACGGCGACGTGGGCCCCTTCGAACGCCGCGAGCGCCGGCGCGCCATACAGGCGGGCAATGCCGCCGAAGCGCCGCGCGCGGTCGGCAGTTTCACTCCCGTCGAGGCTGGTAGTAAGATCGGAAGGCGCGGTGGTGCTGGACATGGTGGAAGGCTCGTTCAAAGCAGGCAAAACACAAAGTGATAACGCTCAGGCGTTCGCAGCCCGTATTTTGCCTGATCGCGACGATCCCCATGGCCGCCCCTACTTAGACACAAACGCCCGCAAACCTGGCAGCGCGGATGACCACACAGCGCAGCGGGCCTTGATCTGGCTCCGCGCAAAGAATTCGGTCCCTGGCTATACTGGTTGTACTGTAGCGTTCGCATAAGAATATGACCTCACTCGCCGAACTTCGAAAAAACTATTCGCTGGGTTCTTTGGACGTTGCCGATATCAACCGCAACCCGTTTCGTCAATTCGACACGTGGTTTCAGCAAGCGGTAGACGCCGAACTGCCCGAACCGAATACGATGACGCTGGCCACGGTCGATTCACGCGGCCGGCCGTCGGCACGCATCGTGCTGATCAAGGGCGTTGACGAGCGCGGCTTTGTGTTCTTCACCAACTACGAAAGCCGCAAGGGGCGCGAACTGGGTGCCAATCCCTACGCGAGCCTGCTGTTTTACTGGATCGAACTCGAACGCCAGGTGCGTATCGAGGGCCGCGTCGTTAAAACCAGCGCAGAAGAAAGCGATACGTATTTTGCGTCGCGCCCGCTCGGTTCGCGCATCGGCGCGTGGGTATCGAATCAAAGTCGGGTAATTGAAAGCCGTTCGCAGCTCGAAACACGCGAACGCGAAATCAGCCTCCAATATGGCGACCAACCGCCCCGCCCACCGCACTGGGGCGGCTATCGTTTGGTACCCGAAGCAATCGAATTCTGGCAGGGCCGGCCGTCGCGTTTGCACGACCGTTTGCTCTACACGCGTTCAAGCGAAAACAGCGACTGGCAAATCTCCCGCCTATCGCCTTGAACCGGAATACAACACCGTACGCGCGTGGCCAACGCAGCTGCGCGCGCCGGTCGGACTGCGTCTCGTGGCATGGGAGTTGCGCCGCACTGAGTCGCGATCCACACAGGCTTTGCTTTAATTCAACGGACACGGAGAGATCACATGTTCTGGGAGAAGAAGCTGGCGCAGTGGGTGGACGATGTAAAAACCAAGGCTAACCTGCCAGCACGCCTTGTGCTGTGGGACGGTCAACAACATGACTTCGGGCAGTTCGCCGCGCCTCGGGTCACGCTACATGTCAAAAGCGCTACGGCGCTGCCTTATCTGCTCGAACCGAGCCTCGACAATCTCGGCGAGGCGTACGTGAAGGGCAAGATCGATATCGAAGGCAAGCTGTCGGACATCATCAACATCAGCTATCAGCTGGCGCGCAACACCGTCACCAGCGCAAGCAAGCTGGCGCGCGTACGGCGCTACTTCCAGCACTCGAAATCGTCTGACAAGAAGGCCATTCAGTATCACTACGACGTCTCGAACGAGTTCTACAAGCTGTGGCTCGACGAGAACATGGTGTACTCGTGTGCGTACTTCGAGAATGGCGATGAAGATCTCGCCACCGCGCAGATCAAGAAGATCGACCACATCCTCACCAAGATCCAGTTGCAACCGGGGCAGCGCCTGCTCGATATCGGCTGCGGCTGGGGCGCGCTCGTTTTGCGCGCGGCGCAGAAGTTCGGCGCGAAGTGCGTGGGCGTCACGCTGTCGCAGAACCAGTTCGATCTCGCTACCGCACGTGTGAAAGCCGCGGGCCTGGAAAACCAGATCGAGATTCGTCTGCAGGATTATCGCGACATCGACGGGCAATTCGACCGCATCACCAGCGTCGGCATGTTCGAGCACGTCGGCCGCAAGAATCTCCCGGGCTATTTCCAGAAGATCCACGATCTGCTCGTCGACGACGGCGTCGCCATGAATCACGGCATTACGTCGAGCGATTCGGACAGCGGCGAAACCGCGCTGGGCGGCGGCGAATTCATCGACCGTTATGTGTTTCCGGACGGCGAGCTGCCGCACATCAGCCTGGCGCTCGAAGCGATGCAGCGCGGCGGGCTCGAAGCGGTTGACGTCGAAAGCCTGCGCCGTCACTATGCGCACACGCTGGACATCTGGGCGGAAAACTTCGAGACGCATGCGGACGAAGCCCGCAAGCTGGTCGACGACGAAAAATTCCGCATCTGGCGCGTGTACCTCGCCGGTTGCGCGTACGCGTTCGAGAACGACGACGTGTCGATTTTTCAGGTGGTGTGCCGCAAAGCCGGCCGCAGCGCAAGAACCTTGCCCTGGTCGCGCCGCTATATGTACGACAAAACGTTGTGATACGGTTGCGCCGCGGCGATTTGCCGTTGCCGCGTGCCGGGGCTACGTGCCTTGCACGAGCGGGCCGACGCGGCGCAAACCTTAAACAGCAGGTCGAACATCGATGGACCAGAGCGGGACGAGCGGGACAAGCGAAGTTGAACAGCCGGTGAACGGCGAGCAGGACGCACAGGCCGACGCCGTGCAGTTCGATCTGTTCGGGATGCCGGTGGAGCAGACAGCGGCGACGTCGCCATCGGCACCGAAGCCTGATGCGGGCGCGAAACCAACGCGCACGAAGGCAAGCAGCGCTGCCTTGCTCTGGCAAGACGACGACACGCCAATACCTCCGGAAATCGCGTCCGAAGCCGAAACCACCGCAGCGCCCGCAACCGCCGATACGCCCAGGAAACGCCGTTCGCGCGACGTTCTCGCCGCACCGCCCTCTTCCGAACTCCTGGCGCTGGCTGCGGAACTGCCGCCGCAAGTCCATCTCGGTACGTCGACCTGGTCGTTTCCGGGCTGGAACGGCATCGTCTACGGCGACGATTACAGCAATAGCAAACTCTCGCGCGAAGGCCTGACGGCCTATGGCGCGCATCCACTGTTGAAGACCGTCAGCATCGACCGGTCGTTTTATCAGGCGCTCAGCGTGACCGAATACCTGCGCTACGCGCAGCAGGTGCCGGAACATTTCCGCTTCATCGTCAAAGCGCCGATGACCATCACCGACGCCACCGTGCGGGCCGAACGGGGCGAGCCGGTCTCGCTGAATCCCTGCTTTCTGAACGCGCAAATGGCGATCGACGAGTTTGTCACGCCATGCCTCGAAGGCCTCGGCGCGAAGGCCGGTGCGCTCGTGTTCCAGCTCTCGCCGCTGCCCGATCAGATGCTCGCGCAACCGGCAGCGTTCATCGAGCGACTCGCCGAGTTCCTGACCGCCTTGCCAAAGCTGCCGGAAGGCACGTGCTACGCGATCGAAATCCGCGACGCGAGTTTGCTGACGCCGCGCTTTATCCGCACGCTGAAAGCGGCGGGCGTGCGGTACTGCGTGGGGATTCATGCACGGATGCCGGACCCGCTGCGTCAGGCGGCGGCGCTCGCGCTGCTGGACGGCGAGCCGGCCGGCCCGCTGATCGTGCGCTGGAGTTTGCACGGCGGCTTCAAATACGAACAGGCGAAGGCCAAGTACGAACCGTTCAACCAGTTGGTCGACCAGGACCCGGCGACCCGCGTCGCGCTCGCCGAGATGGCCGCGCGCTATGCGCTGGCCGGCCAGCCGGTGGTGATCGCCATCAACAACAAGGCGGAGGGTTCCGCGCCACTAAGCTGCGTGGAATTGGCGCGGGCGATTATCGAAGCGTATGCGCGACTTGCTCATGAATATGAGCATGAACGCGAACAAACGCGTCAGGACTCGGAGCCAGAGTCGAAGCCGGAGCCGAACGAGAGTGGTCAACTCGAAGGTGGCGAGCAAGGCTGAGCGGCGCAGCGCCAGCGCATTGCCATCCGTCCGGTGTCGCCCGTCTTTCTGAGCCGCGATTCAAGCGGCGGCCCAGATTGAAACCCAAGCCGCCGCCAGTCCCACCAATCAGCCCGCCATCACATCTCAATCACCGCGCCGGCTCAGCTCGCCTTGATCCGATGCGCGAACTTCTGACGGAATTTCGCAACTTTCGGCGCCACAACGAACGAGCAGTAGCCCTGATTCGGATGCTGCGCGAAATAGTTCTGGTGATACGCCTCCGCCGGCCAGTAGTTGCCGTCGAGCGGCAACGCCTGGGTGACGATCTGGCCGTCGTAGATACCCTGTTCGCCAATCTCGCGGATCGCCTGCAGCGCCGTTTCACGCTGCACATCGGAGTGGGTAAAAATCACCGAACGGTATTGCGTGCCGACATCGTTGCCCTGCCGGTTCAACTGGGTCGGATCGTGGATCGCGAAGAAAATATCGAGAATCTCGCGATAGCTGATCTTTGCCGGATCGAAGTCGACGTTCACGACTTCCGCATGGCCCGTCACGCCGTCGCACACCTGTTCATAGGTCGGCCGTTGGGTCTGGCCGCCCGCATAGCCCGACTCCACCGCGTTGACGCCTTCGACGCCCAGAAACACCGCTTCAAGACACCAGAAACACCCGCCACCGAGGGTGGCGACTTCGCCTGTCTGACTCATGCTGCTTACTCCTTGATTCTCATAGTCGGCCGATGCCGGTCCCAGTTTTCCGCAACGCTCATGCCACCACCGAGACTTTCCAGCTTAGCGGTTTTTCCACTAACCGGCAGGTGTCGCGGCCAGTCCGCCGCGATTGCAGTTAAAATTGGGACAAATCGACGATTTTCACTATGACTTTCGAATCATTTGTTTCTGGCCACACACACGATGGGTTCGGCCCGGGGTTCACCCGGCCTGGCGCAAAGGCTTCCGCCCGATGAAGCACGCCAACCCGCCCAACTTCGACCAATCCGCCTTTAAACAGGCGCTCGGCCAATTCGCCACCGGCGTCACTGTCATCACAACGCGCGCAGCGTCCGGCCAATTGATCGGCATCACGGCCAGCTCGTTCAATTCGGTTTCGCTCAATCCGCCGCTGGTGTTGTGGAGTCTGGCCACGCGCTCGGCCTCGATGCCGGTATTCCGGGCGAACAGTCACTACGTGGTCAACGTGCTGGCCGCGTCGCAGCTCGATCTGTGCAAGCGCTTTGCCACGGTGAAGGGCGATCGTTTCGAAGGTGTGTCGCACGCCGAAGGCGACACCGGCATGCCGGTGCTCGATGGCGCGCTCGCCTGGTTCGAATGCCATAACCGCAGCCGCTATGAAGAAGGCGACCACGTGATTTTCGTCGGCGAAGTGGAGCGCTGCGGCGTCCACGAGAATGCCGCCGAGATTGCGCCGCTGGTCTTCCAGAACGGCCAATTCCACGGACTCAAGCCGTTCTGAACGCGGCCGCTGTGCGCTAACAGCGGCCGCCGCAAGCAGGTACACGCCGGCACAGGCTGACCGGCCGCCCGCACTCAGCTATGCGGCGCGCTGTGTCCGCTGGTTTTCGTCACGAGCGATACCGGCACGCCCGAATCTTCCTTCAGCGTCTGCAGCACGATATTCGAACGAATATCCATCACGCCCGGCGCCTTATACAGGCGTTGCAGCACGAAATCCGAATAGTGTTTGAGATTGTGGGCGAGCACCCGCAGCAGATAATGGGTTTCGCCGGTCACGACAAACGCGCCGACCACTTCCGGCCAATCCCGCACCGCTTCCGCAAAACGCTCGTGCCAGTTCTCCTGGTCGTTGCGCATCGACACCTGCACAAACGCTTCCAGTTCGAAACCCAGCACTTCGCGGTTCAAACACGCGCGGTAATGTTCGATGACGCCCTGCTCTTCGAGGAGACGCAGACGTCGTAGACAGGCCGATGGCGAGAGCGAAATGCGCTCCGCCAGGTCGAGATTGCTGATCCGTCCTTCTTGCTGAAGCACCGTCAAGATACGGCAATCGGTGGCGTCGAGCGAGATCGCGTTCATATTCGGTCTCCCTTTCCCATTTGACTCAAATTATGTTCCAAGACACGGCTCAGAAGGAGATTTTTTCGCAATCACATTTCGCGCCAAGCCACCTATCATTCCTGGATAGACACAATCCGCCGATGGAGACATGGAAACACTCTGGGACATCACCCCCGCCGTCGATACCGCGACGCCCGTCTGGCCGGGCGACACGCCGGTCGGCATCGAACGCGTGTGGCGCATGGAGGCGGGCTCGCCCGTCAACGTCGCGCGCCTGACGCTCTCGCCGCACACCGGCGCCCACACCGACGCCCCACTTCATTACGACGCGGAAGGCGCGGCAATCGGCCAGGTCGCACTCGATGCGTACCTTGGACGCTGTCGCGTGATTCTTTGCATCGGCGCTTCGCCTGTTGTGACGCCACAACACCTGGCCGGCTCGCTCGACGACCTGCCGCCTCGCGTCTTACTACGCACTTACAGGAACGCGCCGACTCAGGTCTGGGACAGCGCGTTCTGTGCGGTCGCGCCGGAGACCATCGATCTTCTTGCTGCTCGTGGCGTCAAGCTGATCGGCATCGATACGCCGTCGCTCGATCCGCAGGAATCGAAGACGATGGACGCCCACCATCGGATTCGTGCGCATCGCATGGCGATCCTCGAAGGCATCGTGCTGGATGCCGTTGCACCCGGCGACTACGAACTGATTGCGCTGCCGCTGAAGCTGACCACGCTCGATGCGAGCCCCGTGCGCGCCGTGTTGCGGGCGCTGCCCGACTCCCGCTGATCGCCGGCATCACCGACACGCTTCAAAACCGAACTCTCTGCCCTCTCTGACTGGACCATCATGAACACCCGTGACGAAGCTCTCGCGCTCGATAGCGCCGACCCGCTCGCAACGCTGCGCAACCAGTTCGCGCTTTCGCCGGCGACCATCTATCTCGACGGCAACTCGCTCGGCGTGCCACCGGCCGCCGCCGCACAACGCGCGCAGACCGTGATCGCCGCCGAATGGGGCGAAGGCCTGATCCGCAGCTGGAACACCGCCGGCTGGTTCGAATTGCCGCGCCGCCTTGGCAACAAGCTCGCGCCGCTGATTGGCGCGGCCGACAACGAAGTGGTCGTCACGGATACGATTTCGATCAACCTGTTCAAGCTTTTGTCGGCGGCCGTGCGGTTGGCGAATGCACGTGATCCGAAGCGTCGGGTGATCGTTTCCGAGCGTTCGAATTTCCCGACCGATCTGTACATCGCACAAGGCCTGATCGAACAACTCGACCGCGGTTATAAATTGCGTCTGGTCGACGATCCCTCCGAGCTGCCCGCCGCGATCGGCGACGACACCGCGATCGCAATGATCACGCACGTCAACTACCGCACCGGCTACATGCACGACATGGCCGCGCTGACCCAACTCATCCACGACAAAGGCGCGCTCGCGCTGTGGGACCTCGCCCATTCGGCGGGTGCGGTGCCGGTCGACCTGAATGGCGTCGGCGCGGATTACGCGGTGGGCTGCACGTATAAGTATCTGAATGGCGGCCCGGGTTCGCCGGCGTTCGTCTGGGTGCCGAAGCGGCATCAAAACGATTTCGCGCAGCCGCTGTCCGGTTGGTGGGGTCATCGCGCGCCGTTCAAAATGGACCCGACGTATCAACCCGACGACGGTATTGGCCGCTTCTTGTGCGGCACGCAGCCGATGGTGTCGATGTCGCTGGTCGAATGCGGGCTCGATGTGTTCCTTCAAACGGATATGCAGACGATCCGCGCCAAGTCGCTCGCGCTGACCGATCTGTTTATCGAACTGGTCGAGACGCGTTGCGGCGAGTTTCCCTTGAAGCTCGTCACGCCGCGCGACCATGCGCAGCGCGGTTCGCATGCAAGCTTCGAGCATCCGCATGGTTATGAGGTGATGCAGGCATTGATCGCGCGTGGCGTGATCGGCGATTATCGCGAGCCTCATGTGTTGCGGTTTGGTTTTACTCCGCTGTACACGCGCTTTGTCGATGTGTGGGATGCGGTGGAGACGCTGCGCGAGGTGCTGGCAGAAGAGAGCTGGCGAGCACCTGAATTTGCCGCCCGCGGCGCAGTGACCTGAGGAGCGCGCAATGAACGATCACATGCAAACACCGGGATTGCCGGAAGAGAAACCGGCGCAAGGGTGTCCGTTTGGGCATGGCAGCGGGACTGCTCATGCAGCGTCTTCGGCTGCCGATTCCGGCGAGGGTTGGCATGACGCGCAGCTCGATTTTTCGGAGTCGATGAGTTACGGCGACTATCTCTCGTTAGGGACGGTGCTGGAAGCGCAGCATCCGTTGTCGCCAGATCACAACGAGATGTTGTTCATCATCCAGCATCAGACGAGTGAGCTGTGGATGAAGCTCGCGCTGTACGAACTGCGTGCCGCGCTGAAGGCGGTGCATCGCGACGAGTTGCCGCCGGCGTTCAAGATGCTCGCTCGCGTGTCGCGGATCATGGAGCAGCTCGTCCAGGCGTGGAGCGTTCTCGCGACGATGACGCCGTCCGAGTACACGGCGATGCGGCCTTATCTGGGTAGCTCTTCCGGGTTCCAGTCTTATCAGTATCGGCAGATCGAGTTTTTGCTCGGCAATAAGAACGAGCAGATGCTGAAACCGCACGCGCACCGGGCGGATGTTCTTGCCGAGGTGACAGCTTCGCTGGAAGCACCTTCGTTTTACGATGAAGTCGTTCGACTGCTGGCGCGGCGTGGGTTTGCGATTTCACCTTCCAGGTTGGATCGGGATTGGACGCAACCGACTACTCATGATGCTTCTGTTGAGGCGGCGTGGCTGGAGGTCTATCGGAATCCTTCGCAGCATTGGGAGCTGTACGAGATGGCGGAGGAGCTTGTCGATCTCGAGGATGCGTTTCGCCAGTGGCGGTTCAGGCATGTGACGACGGTTGAGCGAATCATTGGATTCAAGCAAGGCACGGGCGGTACGAGCGGTGCGCCTTATTTGCGGAAGATGCTGGATGTGGTCTTGTTTCCTGAGCTTTGGCATGTGAGGACGATGCTTTAAAAGCCTTTGATTCTTCACTGATGCGCGATGCATTCGATCGTATTCGTGCGATGCACGGGTGGCCCGTTGACGGGTCGGTCCGAATGTAAAGATTAGTTATAATTCGCGCGTTTAGCTTGTGCGGTTGATCGTCTTAAAAAACGGTTGGGTTAGATTCCTATGTGCCGTTAGACAGAACGGCCGGGTGTGAGAGCCCGAAGCGTAAAACCGCACTACCCGCGAAAGTGGGTAGTGCACAACCCTGCACGTCTGTTCCTATGGGCGGGCTGAGGTTGACCCGGTTGGACGGACAGATTTGCAGTTGAGTTTAATGTGTTGTTGATCCTCCATGGATTGTTGGATCTCGGGTTGTCCACCGCCGGGCGGCGGGTCGCCTGTCACGACCGTGACGCTGCCCGGCCGTGGGCAACCCGCACTGCGATGGTGTTTGCTCCTGCGCATGCAGGCTTTCGAATTCGAGCGGTGCGCGATAACCGATGCTGCTGTGCAGGCGCCGTACGTTGTACCAGCCCTCGAGGAAGGAGAAGATGCGCCGCCTGGCCTGATCATGGGTATCGAAGTGTTCGCGCATGAGCAGCTCGGCTTCGAGCGTGCCGAAGAACGACTCGCACATCGCATTGTCATAGGCGTCGCCTGCGGTGCCCATCGATGGCTGCACACCTGCCTCGCGGCAGCGGCGTCCGAAGGCAATCGACGTATATTGGCACCCCTGATCCGAATGATGAATCACGCTCACGGGCCGCCGCTGCGACAATGCCATGTCCAGTGCACGTAGCATCAGTTCGGTGTACAGATGGTTCGACATTGCCCAGCCCACGATACGGCGGCTGAATACATCAAGCACTACGGCCAGATACAGGAACCCTTCGCCTGTCGGAATGTAGGTGGCGTCAGCCACCCACAGCACGTTCGGCGCGGCGGCGCTGAAGTGGCGGCGCACCAGATCGGGCGCGCTGGTGTGTGGTGAGCTTCCAGCGCCGGCGACTGGCCCCGCACAGACCAGCCAGACGCATCAGACGCGCCACCCGTTTGCGTCCCACGTGCACTCCCTCACGCGCGAGCTGCGCGTGAATACGGGGTGCGCCGTATGTGCCGCGCGAGCTCGCATGCAGGGTGCGGATGCGCCCCAGCAGCTGCGCGTCACTGCATGCATGCGCCGATGGCTCCCTTGCCAGCCACCCGTAATAGCCGCTCGTGGAGACCCTGAGCAGCCGCGCCATCGTGGCGATGGGCCAGCGGGCCCGGTTCGCTCTCACGAATCCGTATCCTTCGGCGATACAGCTCCCGTCTCCCGGGCAAACCAGGCCGCTGCGTGAGAGAGGATGTCTCTTTCCATCTTCAGTTGCCGGTTCTCGCGACGCAGCCGCGAAAGCTCCTGCCGCTCGGCGGTGGTCAGCCCGTCATGGCGCGTGCCCGCGTCACGCCCGGCCTGGGCCACCCAGTTATAGATGCTCTGCGCGGTCGGCTCGAACTCCTTTTCCAGTTCCTCCGGCCGAACCGAAGCGGACGGCAGCCTGCCCCGCATCGAGACACAGGAAGCCATCGACTACACCGCCTACTGGGGCGACGCAGCCCTTGCGAAACAACAGGGAAACTGACAATGCCGAACAAACCGGCTGTAGTTAGAACCAACTCAACGCCCGGTTCCGTCAAGGTCGTCGAGCCGAAAGTGGTCATTTTCTCTGAATTTTGGAGGGCCTATCCCCAAAGTGAGCCGTGCATAAACCCTTCGACGGGTAAGCCCGCGTTCGAAGATGAATGCGCGATTCGTCTAGGTACCTGTTTCGCGAATGTTGGCATTACCAATAGATCATTCAAAGGCCAAAAGTGTTGGTTTCACGGACATCCGCCTTGCCACATGCTTCGCGCTAAGGAAATAGCCGAGTGGCTAAATCGGCGCCCGTTTGCTGGTTGTCCCGTTGCGGAGACGGTAACAGGTAGAGACTGGCAGACATGTGCGAAAGGCAGAACAGGTATTATCTTCTTTGGAAGCTACTGGCGTCGCTCTCTCAAAGAGCGCAACCCTTCGGGCGATCATATCGACTTGTGGAACGGAGAACGGCTGACGCCAAGTACGGAAACCACCTTAAGGTTCGACATTGGGATTCCGAAGCTCTGGAATCCGCTGTCCGTCATCGGTGTCGGGCCGGAGAATCTGTTTTCTAATCTCGCAGACGCAAAGCAGATCTCATTCTGGGAAATAGCGTGAAAACAGCAATGCTCGTCCTCGCACTATTCGTCAGCGGGGCTATCGTTGGCGGTTTGATTGGACTGTACATCGCCTTGCCATATTCGACGGTCGAATGTGGCGACGAGTGCGGTGTGCGCGCTTTGGTTTTCGCCCTTCGCTGTGCATTGGCCGGTGCCTTGGTGCTTGCGATCGCTGGCGGGATCATCACCAAAGCGCGCCGTTCGAGCCGCCAGGGTTAGTCCAAGCGGAAATCGAATGAATAGGTGTTTCTTCACAATGGCTTGTTTCGGTCTTCTCGGGTTCGTGAGCGTACTGGCGTGGGGTGCTATAGACGTCAGATTGTGCAAGGCTTATCCGAGCTACTGCCGAGCGAAACCCGGCGTGTGTGCTGGCATTGACGTATACACCAGTGACGCGCACATGATCGTAGGTCTTGCACTAGTCGTGCTCGGGCCGCCCTTTCTATTCGCAATCCTCGGTTACCAGTTGAGCAGGAGAAATGTGAGCGCTCGGCAGCTATTCTTGTGCGGTTTTTTAGCCGTCTTCATTGATTGGTCGCTCACGCTCGTTGGCACGCGAGTGGTATCGTTGTAGGCCACACGCACAAGAAAAAGGCGCGCGCAAACACATCACCTAGCCGTATACCCCCCATCAATCGGCAAGCAAACCCCGCTAATCATAGAAGCCGCATCGCTCAATAAAAACATAATCGGCGCAGCGATCTCAGCCGACTCAGCGAAGCGCCCTAACGGAATCGCCTTTAAAGCCGGATCGCGTTTAACAGGATCGCTCCATGCCTGCACCGCCATCGGCGTTAACGTCACCGTAGGATTAACGCTATTCACCCGAATGCCGAAACGTCCCAGTTCAACGCACAGCGCACGCGTAACAGCATCGAGCGCCGCCTTCGAAGCTGAATAACTCAAGTGATCATCGAGCGCCACGAGCGCGGCCTGACTGGAGACATTCACGATACTGCCGGTGCGTTTAGCATCGATCATCCCGCGGGCCACATGCTTGGCAATCAGCACCGCCCCTCGCGCATTGACCCCCATCACGCGATCGAAACTCGCGCCAGTCGTATCCACCGCGCGCTCAAGCAAGGCAACCCCCGCACAGTTCACGAGTCCATCGAATACATCGAGCGAACCTAATGCATCGTCAATCGCCGCTTCATCGCTCACATCGAGCGTCAATGGCTCGCAGCCCGTTTCCTCAGCCAACCGCGCGAGTTCATTCACATTCCGCGCCGCCGCGACCACATTCGCGCCGGACGCGCACAACGCTTCAACCGTAGCCCGCCCAATCCCACTCGACGCCCCGGTCACAAGAATCGAGCGACCCGAAAAATCAAACGTAGCATTCATGATGTCTGCAACCGATGCATGACCGGCTTCAACGCCGGATACAAATCCGTATAAACACCAAAGCGTTGCTCGTACAACGCCATCCGTTGGGCGTTCGGCTCCGCACGCTCAATCAGCGTGACCCATCCGCGCTGCGCCTCTTCACGCGATACCAGCCCGACACCGACGCCCGCCAGCAACGCCGCGCCCATCGCTGCCTCCACGTGCTGCTCGATCGTATAGACCGGATAGCCGGTGATGTCCGCAATGATCTGCATCCACAAATCCGAATGCGCGGCGCCGCCCACGACGATCAGCTTGTCATCCAGCGATTGCGCACCTTTACGTCCCGCTTCGATGTTGTGCTTCAACGCGAACGACACGCCCTCCAACACCGCGCGATACAGATGCGCCCGCGTGTGAAACAGGCTCAAGCCGACAAATGCCCCACTCGCCTTTGCATCCCACACTGGACTGCGCTCGCCCATCAAATACGGCAGGAACATCACGCCGTCCGAACCCGCCGGGATCCGCGCGGCGCTTTCTTCCAGCAACCGATGCGGATCTCCATCCGGCATCGCGCGCGCCGCCTCAGTCTCCGCGCGACAGAACTGCTCGCGATACCACGTCACCGAAGCACCCGCCGTAATCGCGCCGCCAAACACATAAACATCGCGATGACCGTTGAACACATGCGGCATGCTGATCAACCCATGCCGCGCATCGACACGCTGATTGATATACCCCCAGCACATACTCGTACCGATCATCGCAACGTGCTGCCCGGCGCGCGTCACACCCGCGGCAAACGTCGCCACCGCCGCATCCACGCCACCCGCGACGATCGCCGTGCCCGGCTCCAATCCAAGCTGCCCGGTCCACTGCGACAACAATCCGCCCACCAGGTCCGACGATTCCACCAGGCGCTCCGGCATCATCGTCGCGGGAATACCGAGCATGTCGAGCGCTTCATCCGACCAGTCACGCTTGGCGATGTCGTAGATACCGCCGATATTGCCCGCCGAACTATGATCAACGGCGATCTCTCCAGTCAGCATATAGATCACATAGGCATTCGGCGGCAGGAAGTAACGCGTATGCGCCCATACATCCGGCTCGTGGTCGCGCAACCACATCATCTTCGTGTAACCGTAGTAGCTGTCCACACCATTGCCCGTGATTGCATACAAGCGCTCGAGGTCGATGTTTTCACGCACCCACTCGACCTGATCGGTCGCGCGCCTGTCCATCCAGATCAGACACGGATAAAGCGGCCGCATTTCGCTATCGACAGGAATCCCCGAGCCGCCATACAGGCTGCTTGCGCACACGGCTTTGATCGATTTCGCCTCAACACCCGCCGCCTTCGCTTTGCCGACGCACGCCCCGATGCATTCCACCACCGCCTTCAACCACACTGCCGGCCATTGCTCGGCCCAAAGCGGCTTGGGCGTATCCGGCTGATAGCTCGACGCATGCTGCGCGACGATCGCGCCGTGCTGATCGACCAGCAGCGCCTTGGTGCTCTGCGTGCCGATATCGACGCCGATGACGTAGTCCATACAGTCTCCGTTTTATGTGCCGCTCGTTCTTGACCCGCGCTGCGCCGAACCCTCAACTCAGGCACGCGGTTTCATCAACACCTTGATCGAATCGAGCGAGTTGGCGATCTTGATCGCTTCGTCCCATTCTTCCAGCGAAAAGCCGTGCGTGACAATACCCTTCGACGTAACGAGTCCGCGCGCCAGCAAGTCGATCGCAATCGGATAACAGTATGGGCCGAGATGCGCGCCGCGTACATCGAGCTCCTTGCGGTCGCCAATCACCGACCAGTCCAGCGTCGTATCCGCACCGAACACGGAAAACTCGACGAAGCGTCCAAGCTTGCGAATCATCTCCATGCCCTGATTGACACCGATCGGCACGCCCGTCGTTTCGATGTAGACATCGCAACCATAGCCGTCGGTTAGGGAATGAATGATCGCCAGCGCGTCGTCCCGTTTCGGATTGATCGTCACGTCCGCGCCATATTCACGCGCGAGTGCGAGGCGCTCTTCAACCAGATCGATCACCAAAAGCTTCTTCGGTGTTTTCAGATGTGCGACTTGCGTCATCATCAAGCCAAGCGGTCCCGCACCGGCTATCACCACCACGTCGTCGAGTTGCAGGTCGCCACGGTTCACGGTGTGAATCGCGCAGGCGAGCGGTTCGATGATGGCTGCGTCTTCGAGTGAGATGCCGTCGGGAATCTTGTGGACGATTGCCGTTGGCGGAATACGCATGTACTCGGCCATGCCGCCGTCCGCGACTTCGCGCTGGAAGCCGAAGATGTTATGCACTTCGCACATCCAGTACTGGCCGGATTTGCAATAACGGCACTTGCCGCAGGGCACGATCTGTTCGGCGATCACGCGGTCGCCGATCTTCACACCGAAATGATCGGCCGCGCCCTCGCCGATTTCTTCGACGAAACCGAAGAACTCGTGCCCCGGAATGACCGGAGCTTTGACCCATGGGCTCGGGCCGCCCCAAAACATTTTCGCGCCCGAATGACATTTGCAGTCGCTCGCGCAGATGCCGCTCGCGGCAATGCGAATCACCAGTTCATGTGCGCGGGCCCGAGGTTTGGACACCTGTTCGACGCGATAGTCTTTCGGTGCGTGGCAGACGATCGCGGTCATGTTTTGCTGATCGGATTGCGTGGATTGAGTCATTGCATCGTCCTGCTAAAAAGAGGTCGTTTAAGAGTTACTTTCTGCGGTCGCGGCTGATGTAGATCGCCAACAAAATAATTCCGCCCTTGATGACGTTCTGCACGTACGGATTCACACCGACCATGTTCAGGCCATTGTTCAGCACGCCGAGCAACAGTGCGCCGATCAAAGTGCCGATGATCGAACCACATCCGCCGGAAATCGAAGTGCCGCCCATCACCACGGCGGCGATGGCATCGAGTTCGAAGCCGACGCCCGCATTCGGCTGGCCACTCATCAAGCGTGCGGTCAACACGATGGCGGCGAAGGCGGAGGTCAAGCCCGCGAGCGTGTAGACGATCAGCTTGACGCGCGCCACGCGCACGCCAGACAAACGCGTCGCCTGTTCGTTACCGCCAATCGCATACACGTAGCGACCGAACGGCATGCGTTCGAGCAACACCCAGGCGATTGCATAGATCACCACCATGATTACGACCGGCGCCTGCACGCCGAGAATCTTGCCGCCGCCGAAGAAACTGACCCAGTCAGGCAGGCCGTCGATCGGATAGCCGCCCGTGTAGATCAGCGCGAGGCCGCGCGCGATACCCATCGTCGCCAGCGTGACAATGATCGGCGGCATGCCGGCGAACGCCACGAAGAACCCGTTCGCCGCGCCGAAGCCCAGACCGACCGCGATGCCGACCGCCAACGCGGCCACCGCATTCATTCCGGCGACCATCAGGCCCGCGGCGAGCGTGCCCGCCAAAGCCATCACCGAGCCAACCGACAGGTCGATGCCGCCGGTCAGAATCACGCACGTCATGCCCACCGCGATGATCGCGTTGATCGACACCTGGCGCAGCACGTTCTCGATATTCGCGGCGGAGAGAAAGCTGTCGCTCGCGAATACCATCACGACGCAAACCACCAGCAAGCCGATGAACGGATAGAACAGCGTCGAGCGCTTCAACGCGGCCCATGTAAAGCGCACCGGCGCGCCCGGCGTATTGCCGCTGACAGGCGACGTTTTCGGCAACGAAGAAGGACTAGGCGTGTTCATGAGCTGCTCCACGGGTGCCGGCTGTTGCATAGGTCATCACGGCGTTCGAGTCGATCTCGTCGCCTTCGAGCATCGCTTCGATGCGGCCCTGCCGGAACACGGCGACACGGTCGCACATGCCGACGATCTCCGGCAGTTCGGACGAGATCATGATGATCGAGTAGCCGCGCGCGGTGAGTTCGCGCATCAGCAGATAGATTTCGGCTTTGGCGCCGACGTCGATGCCGCGCGTCGGTTCGTCGAAGATAAGAATGTTGGTGTGGTGATTCAGCCAGCGCGCAATCACCACCTTTTGCTGATTGCCGCCCGATAGCGTCGCGACTTCGGTGTGCATCGTCGGCGCTTTGACGCCGACGCGCTTCATGATGTCGGCGGTCGCGCGCGCTTCGCTGCGCTGGTCGATGAAGAAACGCAGTGAGCGGTATTTGCCGAGGTTGTTGATCGAGATGTTCTGCTTGATCGAGAAATCGGTAATCAAACCTTCCGTCTTGCGGCTCTCCGGCAGAATGCCGACGCCGGCACGCAAGGCATCGGCGGGATCGGAGAGTTTCGCGGTCGTGCCGTTGACGCGGATTGCTTTCACATAAGCCGGGTCCGCACCGATCACGGCCAGTGCGGTTTCCGTACGGCCCGAGCCGACCAGTCCCGCAAAACCGAGAATCTCGCCTTCACGCAGTGTGAAGCTCAGCATCGGACTGTCTTTGAGCAACTGCAGATTGTCGACGTCGAGCACGGTCTTCGCATCGTCGCGTAGCGGTGGCTTCGGCGGAAAGCTGTTTTCGATGCGGCGGCCCACCATCATTTCCACCAGACGGCTGACATCCGATTGTGCAACCTCAGTCATGCCGACGTATTGACCGTCGCGCAGCACCGTAATGCGGTCGCACACCTCGAAGATCTCTTCAAGGTGATGCGAGATGAAGATCATCGCGACGCCCTGCTTCTTCAGATCGCGCATGATCGCGAACAGATGTTCAGCTTCGGCAGGCGTCAGCGTCGCGGTCGGCTCATCGAGAATCAGAATGCGCGCCTCCAAAGACAACGCCTTGCCGATTTCAACAAACTGCTGCTGCGCGACCGACAGTTCACGAATCGGCACCGACAAGTCGATCGCCACGCCTAATCGCTGAAAAATCGCTGCTGCCGCACGCCGCATCTTGCCGCGTTCGAGCAGACCGAAACCGTTCTTCAATTCACGGCCGAGAAACATGTTCTCTACCGCATTCAGGTACGGAATCAGGCTGAACTCCTGAAACACGATACCGACACCCGCGGCGACCGCGTCGTGGTAGTTAGTGAAGTGCCGCGTCTCACCCGCGATGGTGATCGTGCCTTCATCCGGCTGATAAATGCCGCACAGGATCTTCATCAAGGTCGATTTGCCCGCACCGTTTTCACCGAGCAATGCATGAATCTCACCGCGCGCGATTTCCAGATGAATGCCTTGCAGCGCCTTCACACCGGGAAAACTTTTGGTGACGTTGTCGAGCTTAAGTATCGTGTCCATCGGGTCCTCCTCTACTGCTCGTCGCCGCATCGAAGAAATTCAGCGACGAGCATTCGACTTACCAGTTGAAGCCCTTGGCATTGCTCTTGTCGATCATCTTCACGTCGACAGGAATGGCTTTCGGCACATTGGCGCCCCACTTCTTCGCGAGCGCAGTGCCGAGCGCGATACGCACCTGGTCGGCCGGGAATTGCGCGGACGTTTCGATGAACTTCGAGTTCGGCTTCTGGATCGCGGCGATCGCTTCCGGCGCACCGTCGACGCTGGTCAGCTTGATGTCCTTGCCCGATGATTCGATCGCCGAGAGCGCGCCCATCGAGCCGCCGTCGTTCACGCTGAACACGCCCTTCAGGTTCGGATGCGCCTGAATCATGTTCTCGGTAACGGACAACGCCGTGGCGCGTTCCTGCTTACCGTTCTGTGTATCCACGAGTTTGATGCCAGGCACTTTCGCGAGCGCCGCCTTGCAGCCCCGCACACGTTCGAGAATCGGCACCACTGGAATACCGTCGAGAATCGCCACTTCGCCGCTGCCGCCAAGGGACTTCGCCAGATAGTCACAGGCCATCTGACCCGCGTCGAAATTCTTGGAGCCGACAAAGGAATCAACCGGGCCGTTGGCATTCGCATCGACGGCGACCACCACCACGCCCGCTTTCTTGGCCGACGTCACCGCCGATTGAATGCCGGTCGAGTCGGTGGGGTTCACGAGCAGGATGTCGATCTTCTTTTGCAGCATGTCCTCGACGTCGCTCACCTGCTTGCTGACGTCGTGATGCGCGTCGGTGACGACGACCGTCGCGCCGATCGACTCCGCCGCATCGTTCAGCGCTTTTTGCATCGTCACGAAGTACGGGTTGTTCAACTCCTGAAACGTCATGCCGATCTTCAACGGCACGGCTTGTGCAGCCGGTGCTGCGATGAACGACAGGCCGAATGCGAGCACCGCCAGGGCGGCCGTGCTGCGCGCGAAGATCTTCGGCGATGCCTGCTTCGAAGGGGATTGCGTCATGGTTGTCTCCGCTATTGACTCTGTTCGATGAGATGAGCACGTCCCTCACGCTGTTTGCGGACAGCGCGAAAGGAGTTGAAACGCGGGTGAATTAAAACGCTTCGGCTCGAGGCGTTGCGTAGGACTACGTTGTCGGTGGATAAGCAGCCGCGCCGGTGCGCGGCAAACCTGGCGCAAGCACGATCGCGGGTGCATTGTCGATGCCCGTGCCGCGCGCGGCGGCCTCCTCGGAAGCGTCGCGGCTTGCATCGTTCAGTTGCTGATAGCGGCGGAATTTCGAAGGCGCCATCCCCTTCACCGCGAGGAACTGCCGGTTGAAATTCGACAGGTTGTTAAAGCCCGCCCTGAAGCAGATATCGGTGACGCTCAGCTCTTCGTCCGTGAGCAGTTGACATGCGAGATTGATACGCATGCGGTTCACGTACTGCACGAACGGCAGCCCCGTATGACGGCGGAAGTAACGCGAAAATGCACTCACGCTTTGTCCGGCGAGTTGCGCCAGGTCCGACTCGCGCAGATCGTTAGACAGGTTCTTGCCGATATACGAGAGCGCGTGATTGATGCGCGTCGACGCGAACCCGGTCGGGTCCGCCTGATAGGCAGGACTCGCGAGCATCTCGCGGTCCTCGGCGTTCATCAGGATTTCAAGCATCGACATGAACAGCACCAGACGGCGCAGTCCGCGCGCGGCCAGCAATTCGAGGAACAACGGCTGGATCGCGGCGCTCGTTTCTCCACCAAACGAAACGCCGCGGCGCGAGTCGGCAAGCAGCGCCTCGACCTGGCGCCACTCCGGGAAACTGCCCATGCAATTCGACACGAACGCCTGCCCGAATTGAACCACCAGATTGCGCTGCGCAATCGTCTCGCCTTCCGGCACGTCGCTGACCCAGTTGTGCGGCAGGTTCGGTCCCATCAACACCAGGTTGCCAGGCGCAAAGCTGCTGATATGGTCGCCGACGAACATCTTGCCGGTTGTCGCCACGATCAGATGAATTTCGAATTCCGGGTGAAAGTGCCAGCGCACCGTACGGTACGGATAGCCGTGCGACCACACTTTGAACGATTCGTCGCGCCGTACGACGACGAGTTCCAGATCGGGTTGCATCGTGTCTTCCTCCATGAAGCGGCGCGTTGCGGGTGCCGCTGAGCGTCGTCTTGTAGACCGAAAAGTAGCGCCCAAACGCCTTCTCCACCACTAAAAATGAAACCGCGGACCGATACTTTTTTGCATTCGGGTTAGTCCTGGCGCGATGAAAGTCAAATTTGATGCAATGCAATACGCACCGCGAGACACGTCCCGCAACGCGCGGGCGCCTCGCGCGTCGCGCCGAAAGCCCCGCCACGCCGCGCTGCGCCACGAAAAGCCGCTGACCTCGCCTTGACATTCGATTCGCCGGGTACGATCATTCGCTCACATGCAGAGCAAATGCTCCGCCACCGAGAAAAACGCACGCCCCGAGCCGTGCGGTCGAAGACATTCAGGAGACGCACATGAACAGCGGGCAAGGCAGCGGCGCGGCCGCACACGTGATCCTGCACATCGGCGCGGGATCGTTTCACCGCGCGCATCAGGCGTGGTATCTGCATCGGTTGAACGAGGCGAAGGTGGCGGGCGAGCAGCACTGGTCGCTGACTGTGGGCAATATCCGCAGCGACATGAACGCGGTGCTCGACGCGCTCGCCGCGCAAAACGGCGTCTATACGCTCGAGACCGTGACGCCGCAGGGCGAGCGCGCGTACGAGACGATTCGTTCGATTGAGCGGGTGGTGCCATGGACCGAGAGTCTCGACGCGCTGATCGAAGCGGGCGCCAATCCGGCCTGCAAGATCATTGCGTTCACCGTCACCGAAGGCGGCTATTACCTCGACGAACACGACGCGCTCGACACGGCCAATGCGGATCTCGCGGCCGATCTGAACGGTGGTCACACGACGATTTATGGTGCGCTCGCGGCGATTCTCGACGCGCGCATGAAGCGTGGCGCCGGTCCGGTCACGCTGCAAACCTGCGATAACCTGCGCAGCAACGGCGAGCGTTTTCACGCGGGGATGAGCGAATTCCTCGAACGGCGCGGCGCGGAAGAACTGGCTCAATGGTTCAACGACAACACCGCGTGTCCAAGCTCGATGGTCGATCGCATCACGCCGCGTCCGACGCCGGACGTGCGCGAACGCGTCAAGGCCGCCACCGGCGTCGACGATACCTGCCCGGTGATGGGCGAATCCTTCATTCAATGGGTGATCGAAGATCGTTTCATCGCCGGACGTCCCGCGTGGGAAAAGGTCGGCGCAGAACTGGTCGACTCGGTGCTGCCGTACGAGGAAGCGAAAATCCGCATCCTCAATGCGACGCATAGCTGCATTGCGTGGGCCGCCACGCTGGTCGGACTGAACTACATCCACGAAGGCACGCTCGACCCGGATATCAATAAATTTGCCTTCGACTACGTGACCGAAGACGTGATTCCGTGTCTCACGCCTAGCCCGCTCGATCTCGAACGCTATCGCGACGTGGTGCTCGAACGCTTCGGCAATCCCTACATCCAGGACACCAACCAGCGGGTCGCGGCCGACGGCTTTTCAAAGCTGCCCGGCTTTATCGCGCCGACACTCTCGGAATGCTTCGAACGGGGCGTCACGCCGGCGGCGACGGCAATCTTGCCGGCGCTGTTCTTCCGCTTCCTCGAACGCTGGAACGCCGGCACGCTGCCGTATGCGTATCAGGACGGCGTGATGGACGAGCGTGTCGCCCGTGCTTTCTTTAGCGCGCCCGATCCGTTGCAGGCGTTCGCTGCCGACCGCCCGCTGTGGGGCAGCATGGCGCAAACGCCCGAGTTGGAATCGGCGTTGGCAGGCGCATTGGCGCGTGTCGACGTGTGGCTCGCCAAACGCGGCGCGGCTTGACCCGCGCTGTATCGAACCACGCCAACCACCCGAACCATGCCGGTGCCAGGCTTAAACCGCATGGCACCGCGCGCCCTATGCGGCTAAAGTAGCGCATCTCTAACGACGAAGGTTTCGCGCCCATGTATCTCGGCATCGACCTCGGCACGTCCGAAGTGAAAGTCCTGCTGCTCGCCTCCGATGGACGCGTGATCGGCACCGCAGGCTCACCCTTTACCGTTTCGCGCCCGCATCAGCGCTGGGCTGAACAGAATCCCGAAGATTGGTGGGCTGGCACGCGCACGGCGCTGGCCGCGTTGCGCGCCAGACATCCCGACGAGTTCGCGCAGATTCGCGGCATCGGCCTCTCGGGGCAGATGCACGGGGCCGTGCTGCTGGACTCACAGAATCGCGTGTTGCGGCCCGCGATCCTGTGGAACGACATGCGTAGCGACAAGGAGTGCGCGGAGTTGACCGAGCGCGCGCCGGAGTTGCACACCGTGGCCGGCAATCTCGCGATGCCCGGTTTCACCGCGCCGAAGCTGCTATGGGTTGCGCGCCACGAACCGGACATCTTCGCGCAGACCGCCTGCGTGCTGCTGCCGAAGGACTACCTGCGCCTGCAACTGACCGGCGGCAAGGTGTCCGATCCATCAGATGCCGCCGGCACGCTGTGGCTCGACGTCGCGAAACGCGACTGGTCCGATTCATTGCTCGCCGCCTGCAACATGACGCGCGCGCAGATGCCCAGCTTGTGCGAAGGCAGCGCGCCGTCCGGCACGCTGCTGCCCGCCGTGGCGCGCGAGTTCGGTTTGAGCGACGGCGTGATCGTCGCGGCCGGCGGCGGCGACAACGCCACGAGCGCGATCGGCATCGGCGCGACGCAACCGGGCGACGGCTTCGTCTCGCTCGGCACGTCGGGCGTGCTGTGCGTGGTCGGCGACAGTTTCCGGCCGAATCCCGCTTCCGCGGTACACGCGTTCTGTCACGCGATTCCGGATCGCTGGCATCAGATGAGCGTGGTGCTGTCGGCGGCAAGCTGTTTGCGCTGGGTCTGCAAGCTCACCTCAACCGACGAACCGACACTGCTCGCCGAAATCGAAGCGCTGCCCGCGGAGGCATTGACCAGCGCGCCGCTCTTTCTGCCCTATCTGTCCGGTGAACGCACGCCGCACAACGACCCCTACGCGCAGGGCGTGTTCTTCGGCATGAATCACGCGACCGATCGCGCGTTGCTCGGCTACGCGGTACTCGAAGGCGTGACGCTCGCGCTCACCGACGGCCTCGACGCGTTGCGCGCGGCCGGCACCGAAGCGAAGGCGCTGTCCCTGCTCGGCGGCGGCGCGCGCAGCGACTACTGGGCGCAACTGCTCGCCGACGCGCTCGACACCGCCACCCGCAAACACGGCGGCGGCGAAACCGGCGCGGCGCTCGGCGCGGCGCGCCTTGGCTGGCTGGCCGCCGGCGGCGACCCGGCCAAGGTGCTCACCAAGCCGCCGATCGAAAAGGAGTTCACGCCCAACCCGCGACGGCATGCCGAATTGCGCCACCGGCTCGAAGCGTATCGCGCGCTCTACCGCCACGTGCGGCCGCTGTTCGACCCCGCGCGGCAACCGCTCGCCTAACCGGAAAAGCACGGCTGGTTCCCGTTGAGAGGCGGGGACCGGCTGCTATCATCGCCGCACTTCAAGCGAACCGTCACCGTGCCCAAGTCCACAGAAAAATTAGATCTTGCTACCCGCGCCGCGTGGCTTTACTACGTCGCAGGCAATACCCAGAACGAGATCGCCGAAAAACTCCAGGTGTCACGTCCGGTCGCGCAACGGCTGGTCGCCTTCGCGGTGGAAAAGAACCTGATTCGCGTGCGCGTCGATCACAAACTGGCCGATTGCCTCGCGCTCGCCGATCAACTCTCGAAGCGCTACGGCCTGAGTATGTGCGAAGTCGTACCGATCGACAGCGACACCTCGGAGGAAGTCGACCGCAAGCTGGCGGTGGCCGGCGCGCAGGTCATGGAACGCTATCTCGGCGAAGACAAGCCGATGGTGGTCGCCGTAAGCAGCGGCCGTACGCTCAAGGCCGCGGTCGATCAGATCGCGCAGCTGGAGCGTCCGCAGCACCGGTTGGTATCGATGGTCGGGGCGATCGCCTCGGACGGCTCCTCGAACCGCTACGACGTCGCGCTGCACATCTCGGAGAAGACCGGCGGCAAGCATTTTCTGCTGCCCGCGCCATTGCTCGCCGATAGCGAGGCCGAACGCGCGCAGTGGTGCAATCACCGGCTATACCGGATCGTCGAATCGCTGTCGGCTAAAGCGGATGTCGCGTTCGTTGGCATCGGCAATATCGGGCCGAAATGTCCGCTGCACGAAGACGGCTTTATCACGTCCGCGGAAGTGAAGGAGTTGATGCAGAACGGCGCGGTGGCCGAAATGCTCGGCCTGCCGATCGACGCGGCCGGCGCGCACGTCGAATCGCCGACCGGCCGGCGCGTCACCAGCATCGCACTCGACTCGCCGCCGCGGCGCCCCACCATCGGGTTTGCCGGCGGCGAGCGCAAGCGTGAAGCGCTGATCGCGGTGCTTAAAGGCGGCTGGTTGTCGGGGCTGGTGACCGACGAGTTGTGCGCACGCGCGGCGCTCGAAGCCTGAATTAAAAAGGAAAGCGGCGCACCCGCCGCTTTCCCGTTCATTGACTCACGCAGCCAGTACTTCCACGATCTTCCGCTGGAAGGCTTTCCCTTCGCTGTCGAACAGATGGCAGTGCTCAGGGGTGGCGCCGACCCTTTGCGTTTCGCCCTTGCTGTGGCGCTCGAGCGGCGGAATCCGCGCGATCAGGCCATCCGGCGCCACGCTCGATTCCGCGTACAGATACGCCGCGTCACCGAGCGATTCAACCGCCATGGTTTGTGCCGACACGCCGTCGTCGGCCATGCCGAAGTGCAGATGTTCCGGACGAATACCCACAGTCACCTTATCGCCCTGCTTCACCGTGCCCGGCTCCACCGCGACGCGCTGCGTCTCGCCGGTTTCGTAGCGCGCCGTGACGCCGTCGTGCGTCACCGACTGCACGACGCCTTCCATGAAGTTCATCTTCGGTGACCCGATGAAGCCCGCGACGAAGCGATTGGCCGGCGCGTGATACAGCATGGTCGGGCTGCCGACCTGCTCCACATTGCCCGCCGACAGCACGACGATCTTGTCGGCCAGCGTCATGGCTTCGACCTGATCGTGCGTCACGTAGATCATCGTGGTCTTCAGCTCGTCGTGCAAACGCGCGAATTCGAGGCGCATCTTCACGCGCAGCGCGGCGTCGAGATTCGACAACGGTTCGTCGAACAGGAACACTTTCGGCTTGCGCGTGATCGCGCGGCCGATTGCAACCCGCTGGCGCTGCCCGCCCGAAAGCTGCTTCGGCTTGCGATCGAGCAGATGGTCGATGTGCAGAATCTTCGCCGCGTTGCGCACGGCGGCGTCGATCTCCGGCTTCTTGGTGCCGGCGAGTTTCAGGCCGAACGCCATGTTGTCGTACAGCGTCATGTGCGGATACAGCGCGTACGACTGGAACACCATCGCGATGCCGCGCTTGGCGGGCGGCACCTCGTTCACGCGCGTGCCGTCGATGGTCAGATCGCCGCCGGTGATGTCTTCGAGGCCGGCGATCATCCGCATCAGCGTCGATTTACCGCAACCGCTCGGGCCCACGAACACGACGAACTCGCCGTCCAGAATGTCGAGGTTGATGTCGCGCATCACTTCGTTGTCGTCGTAGGCTTTTCTGATGTTGCGCAGAGTTACGCTTGCCATGATGTCTCTCCGTGTATTGCTCTTACTGCGTTAATTCATTGATCCAGGTGCTGTACCAAGTACGATGCCAACGCGGCCGCGCTTACGGCGCCGCTGCTGTCGCGCTCAATGTCCATTGTGCGACCAGGTCCGGCAACTGCAGCATGTCGTCGAATACGGTACGCGCGCCCGCTGCATGCAAGGCGTCGATCTGCGCGTCACTCGCATGACCGCCGCCGATAAAGCCCAGCACCGTCATGCCCGCTGCCGCGGCCGCCGTCACGCCCGTCACGCTGTCTTCCACCACGAGGCAGGCGGACGGTGCGAGGCCGAGACCCAGTGCGGCAGCAAGATAGACATCGGGTGCGGGCTTCGGATTCGGCACCGCGTCGGCGCAAAAAAGCCGGTTGCCGAAGAATTTCACGAGGCCCGTGCGCACCAGCACGTTCTCCACATACGGGCGGAAACTGTTGCTCGCGCAGGCTTTGGTGAGCGGCACCTGCGCGAGCGCGGTCTCGATTCCAACGACCGTCGGCGCCTGCATCGCCGCTGCCTCCACCGCTCGGCGGATCGCCTCGATATCCTCACCGCTGAGGCGCCTGCCAAGTTGCGCCGCCGTGCCTTCCAGGACCTTTTCGATGCGCAAGCCGAGCAGCGGCAGCACCACCGGTTCGACATCGGCGTCGGGCCAGCGCGCCTCGAGTTCGTGCACCAGCATGCGCGCCGCCACGGCTTCGCTGTCGATCAGCACGCCGTCGCAATCGCAGATCAGCGCGAATTGACCGACAGTCGGGCCTGCACTCGTGCCTGCCGTCATTTGACCGCCCCGAACGTAAGGCCGCGCACCAGTTGCTTCTGCGACAGCCAGCCGACGATCAGGATCGGCGCCACCGCGAGCAGCGACGCTGCGGAAAGCTTCGCCCAGAACAAACCTTCAGGACTCGAATACGACGCGATGAACACGGTCAGCGGTGCGGCGTTCGAACTCGACAGGTTGATGCTCCAGAACGCTTCGTTCCACGACAGGATCACCAGCAGGAGCGCGGTGGAGGCGAGCCCCGGCAACGACATCGGCATCAGCAGGTAGACGATTTCCTGCCACGTCGCCGCGCCGTCGATCCGTCCTGCTTCGAGAATGTCGCGCGGAATTTCAGCGAAGTACGTGAACGACATCCACACCGCAATCGGCAGATTGATCAGCGTGTAGACGATCACCAGTCCGGACACCGTATCGAGCAGGCCGCTGTTCTTCCACAGCAGATAGATCGGCACCAGCACGCCGACCGACGGCATCATCTTGGTCGACAGCATCCACAACAGCACTTTCTGCGTGCGGCGCGTCGGAAAGAAGGCCATCGCGTACGCGGCCGGCACGGCGAGAATCAGGCACAGCACCGTGACGCCCGCCGAGATCAGGATCGAATTCCACGCGAACGAAAAGTAATTGCTGCGCGCGAACACCTCGCGGAAGCTATCGAGCGTCGGGATGAAAAACAGCGACGAGGAATACGCCTGCTGCTCCGTCTTGAACGCGGTGATCGTCATCCAGAAGATCGGGAAGAACAGCAGCAGCGCGACCAGCCAGGCGATCACGCCGGGAATGCCGCGGCGGATCGCGTCGAACGGCGACTTGGTGGGCACGGTAACGGCAACCGCGGGCGTGGTGGACGCCGGTGTAGAGGCAACGTGGCTCATTTTTCGTACTCCCCTTTCAGGTTCTTCGCGAGCATCCGCACCAGGAAGAACGACACGATGTTAGCCAGCACGACAGCCAGAATGCCGCCAGCCGAAGCGAGACCGACGTCGAACTGTTGCAGGCCCAGCGAATAGATCAGGTACGACAGATTAGTGGTCGCGGTGCCCGGACCGCCGCCCGTGGTCGTATAGATTTCGGCGAAGATCGACAGCAGGAAAATCGTCTCCATCATCACCACCACCGCGATCGCCCGTCTCAGGTGAGGCAGCGTGATGTAGAAGAACATCGAAAACGGACCCGCACCGTCAATGCGCGCCGCTTCCTTCTGCTCCTGATCGAGCGACTGGATCGCGGTGAACAGAATCAGGAACGCGAACGGCAGCCACTGCCACGCGACGATCATGATCACGGCCGTGAGCGGATAGTCGGCGAACCAGTCGATCGGCTGCATGCCGATCGCGCGCATGCCCTGCGCGATCAGGCCATACACCGGGTGCAGGATCATGTTCTTCCAGATCAGCGCGCTGACCGTCGGCATCACGAAGAACGGCGCGATGGCCAGGAGCCGCGCGATGCCCTGGCCGTAGAACTTACGGTCGAACAGGATCGCCATCAGCACGCCGCCCACCACCGTGATCACCAGCACCGAGATGATCAGTTCGAGCGTGTGCCCGATCGACGGTCCGAACGACGGATCGGTGGCGAGATATTTGTAGTTGTCGAATCCGGCGAAACCTTTGAGATCCGGATTCAGCAGGTTATAGCGCGAGAACGAAAACCAGATCGTCATCGCCAGCGGTATCGCCATCCACAGCACGAGTACTGCGACTGAGGGCGACACCAGCCAGCGGGCGGAATTGGCTTTGCGGGCTTCGCGTTCTTTTTCTGTCTGGGGATGGGCATGCATGAGAGGTAGGCGCAGAGGACGCATGATTGACCACCTGTTCGGTAATGCGCGGGCTGTCCGCTGAAGACGCTGCCTTCGCCGCCTCACTGGCCGCGACGCCAGGCGATGTCGCGGCGCGTGTGTGTCAATGAGTGGCGAGTGAGTGCCGAGGACGGCTCGCTGTGCTGCGTGGGCCGGCTGACGGGCGTCAGCCGGCGCGTTTCACCTTACGTTGTAATGCTTGCGTTGTGGCTTAACACTGCGGCTTACTTCTGATAGCCGGCTTGCTGCACGGCGCGATTCGCCGTTGCCTGCCCGGCTGCCAGCGCCTGATCGACCGTCATCTGACCGGCAACCGCGCCGGAGATGCTCTGACCGACCACCGTGCCGAACGACTGGAACTCAGGAATGCCGACGAACTGCACACCGGTGTACGGCACCGGCTTCAGTGTCGGATGGTCCGGATCCGCCGTTTCGATGGCCTTCAGCACGAAGTCGCCGAACGGTGCGGCCTGCTTGTATTCAGGGCGAGCGTACGTCGAATGACGCGTTCCCGGCGGCACCGAAGCCCAGCCTTCATCTTTCGCGACCAGTTCGATGTACTGCTTCGACGTAGCCCACGCGATGAACTTCTTCGCCGAGTCGGCCTGCTTCGACGACTTCGGAATCGCCAACGCCCACGCCCACAGCCAATGCGAACCCTTCGGCGTGACCGCCGTCGGCGCTGCGGCAAAGCCCACCTTGTCGGCGATCTGCGACTGCTGCTTGTTGTAGAGCATGCCGGCAGCCACCGTGGCGTCGATCCACATTGCGCACTTGCCCGAGGACATCAGCGTCAGGTTTTCGTTGAAGCCGTTCGAGCTCGCTCCCGGAGGGCCGTCTTTCTTCAACAGATCGACGTAGAACGAAATGGCCTTCTTCCATTCCGGCGATGTGAGCTGCGCTTGCCACTTGTCGTCGAACCAGCGGCCGCCGAAGGTGTTCACCACCGTCGTCGCGTACGCCATGTTTTCGCCCCAGCCGGCTTTGCCGCGCAGGCAGATGCCGTACATGCCGTTGGCTTTGTCCGTGAGCTTGTCGGCGAATTGCGCGATCTGCTCGTAGGTCGGTTGATCGGGCATCTTCAGGCCCTTGGCCGCGAACAGATCCTTACGGTAATACGTCATCGAGCTTTCGACGTAGAACGGCAGCGCGTACAACTGGCCGCCGCTCGAGAGGCCGTCGCGGGCCGTCTTCACGACGTCGTTCAGATCGTAATCAGCGGGCAGGCCGGTGAGCGGCGTGAGCCAGCCGCGCTTGCCCCATTGCGGCGTTTCGTACGCGCCGATCGTCATCACGTCGAACTGGCCGCTGCCGGTCGTGATGTCGGTGGTGGCGCGCTGACGCAGCACGTTTTCTTCGAGAATCACCCAGTTGAGCTTGATATCCGGATTCGCCTGCTCGAAGGCGGGCGAGAGCTTTTTCAGCTCGATCATGTCCGGATTGTTCAACGTGGCGATGGTCACCGTGGCCGCCTGAGCGCTCAGCGCAAAGCAGGCAAACGCACCGGCACTGAGCACCTTCAGCGCGGATTGGGTAGCTGGTTTCATGTGTTGTCTCCTTTCTCGTACGTTATGTGATGCTGCGTTTGTTCTACGAAAATGACGAAGGGTGAAGCGAATTCAGCACGTCCACGCTGTTATCCGTTCAACTCATCCAGTTCCCGCCGTCGACGTTCAGGGTTTGCGCGGTGATGTAATCGGCATCCGCCGACGCGAGAAACAGGGCGGCACCGGTCAGGTCCTCCGGCACACCCATCCGGCCGAGCGGCACCGCTTCACCGACCAGGCGCTTCTTCTCGCCGAGCGGCCGGTTTTCATAGCGGGCGAAGAGCGCGTCGACCTCGTTCCACATCGGGGTATCGACGACGCCCGGCGCGATACCGTTCACATTGATCTTGTGCGGCGCGAGGGCGAGAGCTGCGGATTGCGTATAGCTGAGGACGGCGGCTTTGGTTGCGCAGTAGTGCGACACCAGGGCCTCGCCGCGCCGCCCGGCTTGTGAGGACATATTGATGATCTTGCCGCCGCGGCCCTGCTCGACCATTTTCCGGGCGACGCTTTGCATCAGGAAGAACATGCCCTTCACGTTGACCGCGAAGAGGCGGTCGAACACGTCCCAGGATTCGTCGAGGATCGGGCGCATATCGAAGAGCGCCGCGTTGTTGAACAGGATATCGACCTGGCCGAAGCGCGCGAGCGTACTCGCCAGGATGCGTTCGATGTGTTCGCGGCGCGTCACGTCGGCGCTAACGGTCAGCACGCGGTCGCCGTATGCGGCGACGAGCGCGTCGCCGAAACTGTCGGCCGGCTTGACATCGACCAGCACGCAACGCGCGCCTTCGTCCAGATAGCGCCGGGCCACGGCTTCACCGATCCCGCTTGCCGCGCCCGTCAGAATGGCCACCTTGTCTTGCAATCGTGCCGCCACTGCTTGTCTCCGGTTCGTTTCGCTTCTTGAGGCGCGGTGAGCGAACGCTCGTTGCCCGAACAATTGCTCTGTTTGTGATCGAATGATCGGATACGTACCGGGTCATGTCAAGGCGCTCGACCAGATTTCGATGGTGCAGCGCGGCAGGATTGCCACACCTCCTCGTCCTGTCCCGACTGGCACTGGACCCGCACTAATACGAGAAATCGACGGTGGCCAAGCTGCTTTCCCCTCAAGCCGCTGACAAAAAATCGAGATACGTTATATCATTTCGACCTCGCTTCGCTTTGTGCCGGCGGCACACATGCCCCGACGACCGCCAAAGCACGCCGCGCCTAAGTTTTGTAGGTCATTCAACTCTCACGCAGCAGGAATCAACGATGAAGACATTCGGCTCGATGTTGAACGGGGCGCGCCGTGCGCTGACACTGTCGAAGAGCGTGGCCACGGTCGCGACGGCCGCTGCCGCTTTCACGCTCAGCCATGGCGCGTTTGCCGCGGATGCGAAAATCCCGGTGGTGGCAGCGGAAAACTTTTACGGCGACGTCGTGCAGCAACTGGGCGGCGACCGCGTCGACGTGACGAGCATCCTCAGCAATCCGGATCAGGACCCGCATCTGTTCGAAGCCAGCCCGAAGACGGCACGCGCCTTGCAGCATGCGAGCCTTGTGGTCTACAACGGCGCCGACTACGATCCTTGGATGGCGAAGCTGCTGGCCGCCTCGAAGAGCGCGAAGCGCACCACGATCGTCGCCGCGGATCTCGTCGGCAAGAAGGGCGGCGATAATCCGCACCTCTGGTACGACCCGGCGACTATGCCGAAGGTGGCGCGCGCCGTGAGCGAAGCGCTCGTTGCGGCTGACCCGGCGCACAAGTCGGCGTACGATGCGAACCTCGCGAAGTTTCTCGATTCGCTGAAACCGATCGACGCCAAAGTCGCCGATCTGCATGGCCGCTATGCCGGCGTGCCGGTAACGGCGACCGAGCCGGTGTTCGGCTATATGTCGGACGCGGTAGGCCTCTCGATGCGCAATTTGCGCTTCCAGATGGCGACGATGAACGACACGGAAGCCAGTGCGGCCGATATCGCCGCATTCGAACGCGATCTGCGCGAAAAGCGCGTGCGCGTTCTGATCTATAACAGCCAGGCAACCGAGGCCCTGACCAAACGCATGTTGAAGCTCGCGCAGCAATCGAAGGTGCCGACCATGAGCGTCACCGAAACCGAACCGGCCGGTAAGACCTATCAGACGTGGATGCTGACACAGCTCGACGCGCTGGGCACGGCGCTGGCTGCGGGCGATGCGAGCGGAGCGAATGCGGCGGCGGCCCCCGCCAAAGGAAAAACTCAATGACCGAAACTGGCCGCAGCACGCCAGTTCATGCATCAGTAAGTGCAACCAGTGCGTCACCCAGCGGACGCGCCAATGCGCCCGTGCTCGAACTCGAGCATGTGACACTCGAACTCGGCGACCGCACGATTCTGCGCGACACCGGCTTCGTGGTGAACCAGGGCGAATTCATCGGCGTGCTCGGGCCGAACGGCGCGGGCAAAACCACGCTGATGCGCGCCGTGCTCGGCCTTGTGCCGGCGGCGAGCGGCGCGATCCGCGTGCTCGGGCAACCGGTCGAGCGTGGCAACGCGTCGATCGGCTATATGCCGCAGACGCGCAGCGCGCTGGCAGGGCGCCGCGTGCGCGGCCGCGATTTCGTCGCGATGGCGGCCGACGGGCACCGCTGGGGCCTGCCCCATGCGGACCGCAAGACCCGCGCGGACGTCGAACGGGTGCTGGATCTGGTGGGCGGTCGCCAACTGGCCGCGCGGCCGTTATCGGAACTGTCGGGCGGCGAGCGTCAGCGCCTGCTGCTCGCGCAGTGCCTGCTCGGCAACCCGAAGCTGCTGCTACTCGATGAACCGCTGATCAGTCTCGATCCGCATCATCAGAAAAGCGTAGTTGAACTGGTGCGGCGCGTGCAGCAGGAACTCGACATTGCCGTGCTGTTCTCGGCGCATGAACTGAATCCGCTTCTGAACTCGCTCGATCGCGTACTGTACCTCGGCAGCGGCGTGGCCGCGCTCGGCACCGTCGACGAAGTCATTACGAGGCCCGTGCTGTCGCGTCTCTACGGTTCGCCGATCGACGTGATGCGTGTGAACGGCCGCATCTTCGTGATGTCGGGTGGCGTCGAAGTCGAAAAACACGATCACGAGCACGAACACGACGAGAACGGCGGCCACAGCCACGCGCATTCGCACGACCACGGCCACGCACATGGCCACTCACACCAGCACGACTCACGCGACGGACACAAGCACGATGTTTGAATACGATTTCATGGTGAACGCGTTCGCGGCGTCGGGGATCGTCGCGGTGCTGGCAGGCGTGGTGGGCTACTTTCTGGTGATGCGCGGACAGACCTTCGCGGGCCACGCGCTTTCGCACGTCGGCTTCACCGGCGCGACCGGCGCGGTCCTGATCGGTATCTCGCCGATCTGGGGGATGATCGGCTTCACGCTCGCCGCAGGAGTCGGCATGGGCGCACTTGGCGAGCGGCTCGCCGGACGCGACGTCGCGATCGGCGTGATCCTGTCGCTGTCGCTCGGCTTCGGCTTGCTGTTCCTGCACTTCTTCACCGCGTACGCGACCCAGGTCACCGCGCTGCTATTCGGCAATGTGCTCGGCGTGAATGCGTCGACGCTCGGCGTGCTGGCAGCGTTGGGCGTCGTCAGTTTGCTGGCGCTCGCGGCGATCATGCGGCCCTTGCTGTTTGCTTCGCTGCAGCCGGAATTGGCCGAGGCCAAGGGCGTGTCGTTGCGCAAGGTGTCGGTGCTGTTTCTGTCGATCGCCGCGCTGGCGGTGGCGGCATGCACGCAGATTGTCGGTGTGCTGCTGGTGTTCACGCTGATGGTCGGGCCGGCTGCCGCCGCGCAGAACATGACGACGCGACTCTCGACCGGTCTCGTGCTCGCCGCCGTGTTCGCACTGGTGCAGGCGTGGCTAGGTCTGACGCTGGCGTTCTATACCGATTGGCCGACGAGCTTCTGGATCACCGTGCTGTCGGCGGTGGTGTATGGCGGGAGTTTGCTGCGGCGGCATTGAGGCGGCGTTGAGGTGGCGTTGAGGTTGCCTTGCAATCTCAACCGACCAGCACCTTCGCGTGATGCGCGATGTGATCCTCGATGAACGTCGAGATGAAGTAATACCCGTGGTCGTAGCCCGCATGACGACGCAAGGTCAGCGGCTGGTCTGCTGCCTTGCAGGCCGCTTCGAACACGTCCGGGTTCAACTGTTCGGCGAGGAACTGATCCGCCAGCCCCTGATCGATCAGGATCCCTTCCTTGAACTTGCGTGACGCCCGCGCGACCAGTTCGCTCGAGTCATACCGACGCCACGCTTCACGGTCTTCGCCGAGATATCCGCTGAACGCCTTCACGCCCCACGGGCACTGTGAAGGCGCGGCGATCGGCGCGAACGCCGACACCGACCGATAGATCTCCGGATTGCGCAGCGCCAGCATCAACGCGCCGTGACCGCCCATCGAATGCCCGAAGATACCCAGACGCGCGCCGTCCACCGGCAGATTCGCGAGCACCGTTTCGCGCAGTTCATCGCGCACATACGAGTACATCCGGTAATGCTTCGCCCACGGCTGCTGCGTCGCGTTGACGTAAAAGCCCGCGCCCACGCCGAAGTCCCACGCCGCGCTTTCGCCCGGCACGCCCGCACCGCGTGGACTGGTGTCCGGCGCGACGAGGGCGATGCCGTGTTGTGCGGCGAAGCGCTGCGCGCCCGCCTTGATCGGAAAAGTTTCTTCCGTGCAAGTCAGGCCCGCGAGGTAGAACAGCGCAGGCACATTCGCGTTGGCCTGCAAGGCTTGCGGCGGCAGATACACCGAGAAACGCATCGGCAAACCGACGGTCTGCGAGTCGTGGCGGTAGATCCGCTGCTCGCCGCCATGGCAGGCATGCGACGACAATAATTCAAGCATCGACGTGTTCCTTTGCGTGCTGGGTCAGGGGCGCATAAGTGGCGCATGAGCCCCGCTTGAGTGCCGCTTGAGTGCCGCGTTAGTACAGCACCACCGAGCGGATCGACTCGCCCTTTTTCATCAGATCGAAGCCTTCGTTGATGCGATCGAGCGGCAGACGGTGCGTGATCAGGTCGTCGATATTGATCTTGCCTTCCATGTACCAGTCGACGATCTTCGGCACGTCCGTGCGGCCGCGTGCGCCACCGAATGCCGAGCCTTTCCACTCACGGCCCGTCACCAGCTGGAACGGACGCGTACTGATCTCCTCGCCCGCCGCCGCCACGCCGATAATGAACGATTGCCCCCAGCCCTTGTGCGTGCATTCCAGCGCCTGGCGCATCACCTTGGTGTTGCCGATACACTCGAACGAATAGTCGGCGCCGCCATCAGTGAGTTGCACGATATGGTCGACCACGTTCTCAACTTCGTTCGGGTTGATGAAGTGGGTCATGCCGAACTTCTTCGCCAACTCAACGCGGCCCGGATTGATGTCGACGCCGATGATCTTGTCAGCGCCCACCATCTTCGCGCCTTGGATCACATTCAGACCGATGCCCCCGAGACCGAACACCACCACGTTCGCGCCCGCTTCGACCTTCGCCGAATACACGACAGCGCCCACACCGGTTGTCACGCCGCAGCCGATGTAGCAGATCTTGTCGAACGGCGCGTCTTCACGCACCTTCGCCACTGCGATTTCCGGCACGACGATGTAGTTCGAAAACGTGGACGTGCCCATGTAGTGAAACAGCGGCTTGCCATCCAGCGAGAAACGCGAGGTCGCATCGGGCATCAGGCCTTTGCCCTGCGTCGAACGGATCGCCTGGCAAAGATTGGTCTTGCGCGACAGACAGAATTTGCACTGACGGCATTCCGGCGTGTAAAGCGGAATGACGTGATCGCCTTTCTTCAACGTGCCCACGCCCGGGCCCACGTCGACGATCACACCCGCCCCTTCGTGGCCGAGAATCGCCGGGAAGATGCCTTCCGGATCGGCACCCGAGAGCGTGTAGTAATCGGTGTGGCAGATCCCGGTTGCCTTCACTTCGATCAGGACTTCACCGGCGCGCGGGCCTTCCAGATCCACTTCTTCGATCGTCAACGGGGCGCCGGCTTTCCATGCGATTGCTGCTTTGGTCTTCATCGTGAATGCTCCTGTGAGTCTGTGAATGCCCGGCGCGTCGCGGCGGGATATCGCGCGGCGTGCCGGTGTGGCGATTCGGGTGCTGCAGGTTGGCCCGCTGAAGCTAATTCGTGTGCCTGGCTGTGAGCGGACGATGTTGCGCTCGTCCGGCATCACGCGCCGGCTTCTACCTTAGCTTGCGAAAGCCGTCATGGTATTGCAAAGTACGTCGCGGCATTGTCCATAGCTGACATCGATCCGGTTACCGAAGCGGGGGTTCGCCGAACCATGATTCGACGCGACCATACAGATCGAGAAAGCGCGCATAACGTTCGGCGAGCGCCGCATCGCCTTGTGGCACAGCGACACGCGTCGCGCCCGGCGCAAGCGCGGCGAGATCCCTCGCGTGCCAATGGCCGCTCGCCAATCCGCCGAGAATGGCCGCGCCACGCGGTGCCGCGTTGGGACAATCCACCGCATAAAGTTCGACGTTCAAGGCGTCGGCGAGCAACTGCCGCCAGCGTGCATCGACGGAACCGCCGCCCGCGAGCTTCAACGCCGTCACCGTCGCGCCGCCCGTGCGAATCGCGTCGAGCCCGGCGCGCAACGAGAACGCGACGCCTTCGAACGCGGCGCGCATCATCGTGCCGCGCGAGTGGTCGAGCGCGAGGCCGAGCCAGCCGCCACGCGCCGCCGGATTGAGCCACGGGGTGCGCTCGCCGGTGAGGTACGGCAGAAAAGTCAGGCCAGCTGCGGCGCTTGAGATATTGGCTGGTGCGTCACCAAGGGCGCTGCTTTGGGTGTTGCCCGAGGCGATGCCGGAGAGTCCGCCGAACGCAGCGCCTGAAGCAGCACTTGAAGCACCGCCGGACGCTTCACCGAACGCATCACGATAGGCATCGGCCCATTCATACGACAGCCAGCCCCGCACGCGTTCAAGCGCGACGCCGACGTTTTGCATCGCCGCCATCCGGTACCAGTGATCGCTCGCGGCGCGATAGCGATGCAGGCCCTTCACCGCTTGCGGCGCGTGTTCGGCAATCACGACGATTTGTCCACCGGTGCCGGTCGTGAGCAATGCGTCGCCATCGCTCGCGAGACCACTGCCGAGCGCGGCGCACGGTGTATCGGCGGCGCCGATCGCAAGCACAATGCCGGCGCGCAGACCCAGTTCCTGCGCCGCTTTCTGCGACAACATGCCACCTGCCGCATAGGAAGGCGCAAGCGGCGCAAACCATTCATGCGGCAACTCGAGCCGATCGAGCAACGCCCTATCCCACACACCAGCAGGATCGGCCAGCGCGGTCGCGCAGGCGTCGGAGGGATCGGTTGCGACCGCACCGCCAAGCGCGACACGCAGCCAGTCCTTCGGTTGCAGCGCCCAGCGCGTCTGATGTGCGGTTTGCGGTTCGTTCTGCACGATCCAGCGCAGCAACGGGCCGGCCATGCCGGGCGCAACCGGATTCGGCTGCGGCTCGGGCCACTGGTCGAGCAGATCCAATGCACGTGTGTCGGGCCAGAGCATCGCGGGGCGCACGGCCTCGCCGTTGGCATCGATCAGAACAACGCCGTGCATCTGTCCGGAGAATCCGATTGCCTGCACCCCTCGGCGCAAATCTTCAGGCAAACGCGCCGCCGCTTCGCCGAGCGCGCGCCACCAGGTTTGCACCGAGATTTCGGCCCATCCAGGATGCGGCGTTTCGAGTGCATATGGGACACTGGCCGCTGCCTGCTCGCGGCCGTTTTTGTCGACGATTGCGACTTTGAGCGAGCCGGTGCCGAGGTCGATGCCAAGAAAACTCATGGGCGATAGGACGTCAATTTGAGCGTGGGAATAAGCACACGAAAAGTGCCTGGAACGATGTATTTTCCATCACCGCCCCGTCACCATCGCGTCGCTTCGGAAGCGCACTGCAATACACACTGAAAACCCGGAATCGCGGGTTAACCCCGCCGCGCGCGGCGCCGCGCAAAAACAGCACTATGCGTCAGGCGAGATACACCTCATTGATTCTCACACATATCCCACCTGGACGGGCGCGCGCGGCGCGTAAGTGCCCACCACCGCTGCGTGGGGCTTACAGCCGATTTGTGAGATACCCGCATTTCTTTTGACTTTCAAATGAGCAGCGTGCATATCGTCACCGGGAATGCCGGAATAGGCCCCAGTGGTCTTGTTGCACTTTTTCGTTCCGCATACCTTGGAGCCATCCCAAAACGAGATGGTGGAGAGAGACAAAATGCAATCGAACACGGTTCACCCGTGCGACGAGCGACTGCCCGCGGGCCAGTTGCTGACGCTCGGCATTCAGCACGTTTTGGTGATGTACGCAGGCGCAGTTGCGGTGCCGCTCATCGTTGGCGCGGCGTTGAAACTGCCGAAAGACCAGATCGCGTTCCTGATCAGCGCCGATCTGTTTTCCTGCGGCATCGCTACGCTGATTCAGACGCTCGGTCTGTGGATCTTCGGCATCCGCCTGCCGGTCATCATGGGCTGCACCTTCGCGGCTGTCGGTCCGATGGTCGCGATCGGCACGAATCCATCGCTCGGTATTCTCGATATCTTCGGCTCGACAATCGCGGCCGGCGTCATCGGTATCCTTCTCGCACCGGCGGTCGGCAAGCTGCTGCGCTTTTTCCCGCCGGTGGTGATCGGCGTGGTGATCTCGGTGATCGGTCTCTCGTTGATGGAAGTTGGCATCAACTGGGCGGCCGGCGGCGTGGGCAATCCTGACTACGGCAATCCGGTCTATCTGGGCCTGTCGCTGGTCGTGCTGATGCTGATTCTGCTCATCAACAAGTTCGCCAAGGGTTTCCTCGCCAATATCTCGGTGCTGCTCGGCATCGTCGCGGGTTTCGTGATCGCGCTGGCGCTCGGCCGCGTCAACATGGACGGCGTCACGCACGCACCGTGGGTCGGCTTCGTCATGCCGTTCCACTTCGGCCTGCCGCACTTCGATCCGCTCGCGATCGCGACGATGGTCACCGTGATGTTCGTCACCTTCATCGAATCGACCGGCATGTTCCTCGCGGTCGGCGACATGGTCGATCGTCCGGTGGATCAGAAGACGCTGGTGCGCGGTCTGCGCGTCGACGGTCTGGGCACGCTGATCGGCGGCATCTTCAACTCGTTTCCGCATACCTCGTTCTCGCAGAACGTCGGCCTGATCGGCGTGACGGGCGTGAAGAGCCGCTTTGTCTGCGCGATGGGCGGCGTGATCCTGGTGCTGCTGGGCCTGTTCCCGAAGATGGCGCAGGTGGTCGCTTCGGTGCCGGCCTTCGTGCTGGGCGGTGCGGGCATTGTGATGTTCGGCATGGTCGCGGCGAACGGCATCAAGGTGCTGGCCAAGGTCGACTTCGTGAAGAACCACCACAACCTGTTCATCGTCGCGGTCAGTATCGGCATGGGTCTGGTGCCGGTGGTGTCGCCGCAGTTTTTCTCGAAGCTGCCGCCGGCGCTCTCGCCGCTGTTGCACAGCGGGATCCTGCTGGCGTCGGTGTCGGCCGTGGTACTGAATCTGATCTTCAACGGTGTGAAGAGCGAGAAGAAGGCACAGTGCGAAATTCGCAAGGCCGGACATGATTTCGACGGACGCGGCGGGAACGATGCGCCGCGCGACGAAATGCTGCGCGCGGCGGATCTGCACTGAGCATCTGACTGCAACCGGCGCCGCGCGACAGAGATTGTGCCGAGCGCGAGTGCCGGGTTGGGTTGGGTTGGGTTGGGTTGAATCGACCTGAGTCGGTCTGAATCGAGCATGAAAAAAAACGCCACGGCATGCCGTGGCGTTTTTTTATTACCGGCTGCACAGGGCTGTTTTCCTGAAACTGAAACCCGCCCTGCGCGCCTGCTACTGCAAGACAACAAGACTACAGGAGACTCAACCCGCGGTCGCTGCCGAAGCCGCCACCGGCGCGCTCGCCGCACCGTAATCGACCGGTGCATCGGCCGGACGCGGCTGATCGCCTGCCCGTTCGATCCAGCCGCCGCCGAGTGCCTGGTACAGCGTGACCAGGTTCTGCAGACGCTGCATGCGCGCCGTCACCAGCAGCTGCTGCGACGCATACAGATCGTTCTGCGCTGTCAGCACCGACAGATAGCTGTCGACGCCGTTCGTATAGCGCAGATTCGACAGATCCAGCCGACGCTGTTCGGCAAAGGTATTGCGCTCCAGCGCCTGGATCTGCTGATCGTACGTGCCGCGTGCCGCCAGTCCGTCCGCCACTTCGCGGAAGGCCGTCTGGATCGCCTTTTCATACGTCGCGATCTGGATGTTCTTCTGCACGGTGGCGAGATCGAGATTGGCCTTGTTCTGGCCGCCTTCGAAAATCGGCAACGTGATCGACGGCGCGAAACTCCATGCCGCCGAACCCGGCTTGAACAGACCACCGAGCGACGGGCTCAGCGTGCCGAAACTGCCGGTCAGCGAGACCTTCGGGAAGAACGCTGCGCGCGCCGCGCCGATGTTCGCGTTGGCCGCAAGCAGGTTCTCTTCGGCCTCCATGATGTCCGGACGACGTGTGAGCAGATCGGACGGCAATCCCGCCGGGATATCCGTCAGTAGGCTCTGACTGTCCAGCGTCATGCCCGGCGGCAGATCGGCCGGCAACGGCTCGCCGAGCAGCAGGACGAGCGCGTTATCCGCCTGAGCCCGCAAACGCGCCTGCGACTGCAGGTTGGCGTTCGCCTGCTCGACCACCGTTTGCGCCTGCCGCAGATCCAGTTCCGAACCCGTGCCGTTGTCGAACTGCAGCTTGGTGATCCGGTACGACTCCTGGGCGGTCTTCAGCGTGTTCTGCGTGACCTTCAGCAGATCGTCCACCTCGAGCACCGTCATGTACTGGTTCGCCACCTGCGAGACCAATGCGATTTCCGCGGCCTTGCGCGCCTGAGCGGTAGCCAGGTACTGCGCCAACGCCTGATCCTTCAGGCTTTGAATCCGCCCGAAGAAGTCGATTTCCCAGGAGGCGTTCAGACCCACCGAGTACGTGTTGGAGATCGTGAGGCCAGTGGCCGTCAGATCCTTAGGCGTGCGCTGTTTGGTTTGTGAAGCCGCAGCATCCAGCGTCGGGAACAGCGCCGCGCGGGCAATCTGATACTGCGCCTGCGATGCCTGGATATTCAGCACCGACACGCGCAGATCGCGGTTGTTCTTCAGCGCGATTTCGATCAGCCGCTGCAAACGCGCGTCGACGAAGAAATCGCGCCAGCCGATATCGGCCGCCGCCTGACCGTTCGCGGTACGCGCGGTACCCGCCGCGCCCGGTTGCGTGTCGTACACGCCGCCGGTCGGGAAGGCCGCCGTCACGGGCTCGGCCGGGCGATGGTACTTCGGCGCCATCGTGCAACCCGCGGCGAACAGCGCAACCGCCACTGCAATCAAAGAGTGTTTTTGCATCTCAATGTCCGTCCTTGCCCGAGCCTTCATCCGTCGACCCGCCAGCCGAGCCGCCACCCTGGCCGTCATGCGGATGGTGCTGGTTGTAGTGTGCGAGCGCCTCATCCGGGTCTTCCTTCTCACCGCCGAATTTCGCGCGGATTACGACGAAGAACATCGGGATCATGAAAATCGCGAGGAAGGTCGCCGTCAACATCCCGCCGATCACGCCGGTACCGATTGCGTGCTGGCTGGCCGAACCCGCGCCGTTACTGATCGCGAGCGGCATCACGCCGAGAATGAACGCGAGCGAAGTCATCAGAATCGGACGCAACCGCAGACGTGCCGCTTCCAGCGCGGCCTCGATCGGCCCCATACCCTCACTCTGTTGCAGCTCGCGGGCGAACTCCACGATCAGAATCGCGTTCTTCGCCGACAGCCCCACCGTGGTCAACAGGCCCACCTGGAAGAACACGTCGTTCTCAAGCCCGCGCAGCGTAGCGGCAAGCAACGCGCCCAACACGCCGAGCGGCACCACCATGATCACCGAGAACGGGATCGACCAGCTTTCATACAGCGCCGCGAGACACAGGAACACGACGAGGATCGAGATGCCGTACAGGATCGGCGCCTGCGAACCGGACTGGCGTTCCTGCAACGACAGGCCCGTCCATTCGTAGCCGATACCCGCCGGCAATTTCGCCGCAATCGATTCCATGGCGCCCATTGCCTGACCGGTACTCTTGCCAGGCGCTGCGGCACCCTGGATTTCGACCGCGGAAATCCCGTTGTAGCGTTCGAGTTTCGGCGAACCGTAGGTCCAGCTGCCCGAGGCGAACGAGTTGAGCGGTGTCATCCCGCCCGCCGAGTTGCGCACGTACCAGTAGTTCAGATCTTCCGGGTTCATCCGGAACGGCGCGTCGCCCTGCACGTACACCTTCTTGATCCGGCCGTCGATATCCAGGAAGTTGTTCACGTAGACCGAGGCCCACGCGATCGAGAACGTCTGGTCGATCGCCGACAGCGACACACCGAGCGCCGACGCCTTTTCATGATCGATCGAGATCTTGAATTGCGGCGTATCGTTCAGGCCGTTCGGACGCACCTGGGCAAGCGTCGGATCCTTCGCGGCCATGCCGAGCAGCATGTTGCGCGCTTCCATCAGCTTTGCGTGGCCCAGACCGCTACGATCCTGCAACTCGAAGTCGAAACCCGATGCCGTACCCAGTTCAGGAATGGACGGTGGATTCACCGGATACACCAGCGCGTCCTTGTACGTCGAGAAGTGCATGAACATCCGGCCGATCAAAGCCTGCACCTTCTGGTTCGCGTGCTGGCGCTCGGAATAGCCCTTCAACTTCACGAAGACGAGACCGGCATTCTGACCGCGGCCCGCGAAGCTGAAACCGTTCACCGTAAACGCGGATTCGACGATGTCCTTTTCCTGGTTCAGCGCGTAGTCCGAGACGTCCTTGAGGGCACGCGCCGTACGCTCCTGGGTCGAGCCGGCCGGCGTTTGCACCAGCACGAACATGATCCCCTGGTCTTCATCCGGCAGGAACGACTTCGGCAGGCGAACAAACAGCAAACCGACCGCGAAGATCACCACCAGGTAGATGATGAGCCAGCGACCCGAGCGCTTGATCACGTGGTGCACGCCGCTGTGATACTTGTCGCGGCTCGATTCGAAGGTCCGGTTGAACCAGCCGAAGAAGCCCTTCTTCACTTCGTGGTGGCCCTTCGGAATCGGCTTGAGAATCGTCGCGCACAGCGCCGGCGTAAGAATCAACGCGACCAGCACCGACAACACCATCGCCGCCACGATCGTCAGCGAGAACTGCCGATAGATCGCGCCCACCGAACCGCTCGAGAACGCGACCGGCACGAACACCGCCGACAGCACGAGCGCCACGCCGACCAGTGCGCCGGTGATCTGGTCCATGGCCTTGCGGGTGGCGTCGCGTGGCGACAATCCCTCCTCGGCCATCACCCGCTCGACGTTTTCCACCACCACGATCGCATCGTCCACCAGCAGACCGATCGCGAGCACGAGCCCGAACATGGACAACACGTTGATCGAGAAGCCCACCGCGCTCATGATCGCGAACGTACCCAGCAGCACCACCGGCACGGCGATCGTCGGAATCAACGTCGCCCGCAGGTTCTGCAGGAACAGGTACATCACGAGGAACACGAGCACGATACCCTCGAGCAGCGTCTTCACCACGTCTTCGATCGACAGGCGCACGAACGGCGTCGTGTCATACGGGTACTTCACGACGAGGCCGTGCGGGAAGTACTTCGACAGATCGTCGATCTTCGCCTTCACGTTCTTCGCGGTCTGCAGCGCGTTGGCGCCCGTCGCGAGCTGAATGCCCAGACCGGCGGTCGGCTTGCCGTTGTAGTGCGTGTCGAAGTTGTAGTTTTCACCGCCCAGCTCGACGCGCCCGACGTCTTTAATGCGGACCTGCGAGCCATCTGTGTTCACCTTCAGCAGCACGTTGCCGAACTGCTCAGGCGTATTCAGCAGCGTCGCCTCGGTGATCGTTGCCTGCAACATCTGGCCCGGCACCGAAGGCGTGCCGCCGAGCGAACCGCCTGCCACCTGAACGTTCTGCGCTTGCAGCGCCGTCTGGACATCGACCGGCGTCAGATTGAACTTGGTCAGCTTCGACGCATCGAGCCAGATCCGCATCGCGTACTGCGTGCCGAACAGCGTCACGGTACCCACGCCGTCGAGACGGCTGATCGGGTCCTTGACGTTCGACGCGACGTAGTTCGCGAGGTCGATCTTGTTCATGCTGCCGTCTTCGGAATTGAACGCCAGCACGAGCAGGAAGCTGCTGCTCGACTTGGTGACGTTAATCCCCTGTTGCTGCACGATGGTCGGCAGAAGCGGCGTCGCCAGTTGCAGCTTGTTCTGCACCTGCACCTGAGCGATGTCCGGATTCGTGCCGGCCGCGAACGTCAGCGTGATGGTCGCCGTCCCGGAGTCGTCCGAGGTGGACGACAGGTACAACAGGTGGTCGAGACCGCTCATCTGCTGCTCGATCACCTGCGTGACGGTGTCTTCCACCGTCTTCGCCGACGCGCCCGGATACACGGCGCTGATCTGCACCGCCGGAGGCGCAATGGTCGGGTATTGCGCGATCGGCAGCGTAAACACCGACGCGATACCCGCGAGCATCAGGATGATGGCGATCACCCATGCAAAAATCGGGCGATCAATAAAGAACTTTGCCATGAAACAGGCTCCCTGTTATTTCGCGGCCGATGCAGCGGACGCAGCCTGCGCCATCTGTGCACCGCTGGCCGCCGGCGCTTCCTGAGCAATGGCGTCGGAGGCTGGCGATGGTGCGGGGACTGTCTTGACCGTCATTCCTGGACGTACCTTGTCGGTGCCGAGCACGATGACGCGGTCACCCGCGTTCAGGCCGCTCTCGACCACCCAGTTCGAACCGTAGGTCGACGCGGTGACGAGCTGGCGGACCTCGACCTTGTTTTGCGCGTCGACAACGAGCGCGGTCGGCTGGCCCTTCGGATCGTGCGTAATACCCGATTGCGGCACGACGATTGCCTTGTCATTGACGCCTTCGTCGATACGCGCACGCACGAACATGCCCGGCAGCAGGACGTGGTCCTTGTTCTGGAAGATCGCGCGGATCGTGACCGAACCGGTGCCCTGGTCGACCGTCACGTCGGTGAACTGCAGCTTGCCCTGCTCGGAATAGGTACGACCGTCTTCGAGGATCAGCGTGACCTTCGCCGCGTCCGGGCCGTTCGTCTTCAGACGCCCTTCCTGGACCTGGCGGCGCAGCTTCAGCCCGTCGAGGCTCGATTGGGTCAGGTCCACATAGACCGGATCGAGTTGCTGGACCGTCGACATCAACGTCGCGGCGCTCGCCTGCACGTACGCGCCCGGAGTGACCTGCGAAATGCCGACCTGGCCGGTCACCGGCGAGGTCACGTCCGTATAGCCGAGATTGATCTGCGCCGTATCGACCGCCGCCTTGCCTGACGCTACGTCTGCCGCGGCCTGGCCTTCTGCTGCGACGGCGTTGTCGTAATCCTGCTTACTGACTGCGTTGGCGGCGACCAGCACCTTGTAGCGGTTTGCCTGCGCGGTGGTCGTGGCGAGATTCGCCTGAGCCTTCGCAAGCGCCGCCTTGGCGCTGTTCAACGACGCGATATACGGCGCCGGATCGATCTTGTACAGACGCTGGCCAGCCTTGACCTGGCTGCCCTCGGTGAATTCGCGGCGCAGCACGATGCCGTCAACCCGCGCACGCACTTGCGCCACGAGGAATGCATTGGTACGGCCCGGCAATTCGGTGACGACCGGCACGGTCGTCGGCTGCACCGTGACGATGGCAACCTCGGGGGTTTGTTGCGGCGGGGCCGATTGTTTTGGTCCGCACGCTGCCAGCAATACGGCAGCCGTCGCGGCACTGATTAAGCGGAATGGAACCCGTTCGACGCGCATGGAGCGACCTCTGTCAAAGACTGAGAATGAAAAAGTGCGCGCATCCCTACCCCGGGGACAACAGCGCACACATACGTCTTTCGACGTTTGACCGGAAGCCCACTGATGCACACCTAACCTGCTGGGGCATCCTGAGCGAAATGCGCCATACCGGGGAAATGCCGCACGGCGCCGTCCGTCAGGGCACGGCGCGAGAGCGTTTTGAAAGGCAACAGTGACGGATATTAACCGGTCGTCACGGCTTGGGCTATCCGATCGTGGGATGCTATTATATATACATCCACGAATGCATGTAAAAGTGCATTTGCTTCCTTGCAGCCGGGGGGCCTGCAAGATCGCATCGAAAATTGCTTAGCAGCGGACAGATTGTCATCGAGCGTACTTAAAAAACGCCGGGAAAACCCCCACAATCAGGGCAGGTCACATCATTATGGTCAGAAGAACCAAAGAAGAGGCGCAGGAGACGCGCAACAGCATTCTCGACGCGGCCGAAAGGGTTTTCTTCGAGAAAGGCGTATCGCGCACGTCGCTCGCCGACATCGCGCAGGCAGCCGGCGTCACGCGTGGCGCCATCTATTGGCACTTCGCGCACAAAAGCGATCTGTTTACCGAAATGTTCGACCGCGTGCTGCTGCCGCTGGACGAACTCAAGGCCTCCTTGCAAGACCCCAATGAACCCGACCCGCTCGGGCGCCTGATAGAAGTCTGCACGGTCTGCCTGCGCGACACCGCCAACGACCCGCGCCGTCGGCGGGTGTTCGACATTCTCTTTCTGAAGTGCGAGCTGGTCGAAGAGATGGGGCCGGTGATGGTCCGCTACCAGACCAATATGCGCGATGGGCTGAAGAAGGTCGAAGGCGCTCTGCGCAATGCGATCGCCAAAGGACAACTGCCGGCCGATCTCAATACCGGGATCGCGGCGGCGATGGTGCATGCGTTCATCAGCGGCTCGCTGCGCGACATGCTGTTTTTGCCGGAGGCGACCGATTTCGGCAAGCATGCGGAGCAGATGGTCGCGGGGATATTCGATGCGCTGCTGCTGAGTCCTGCGTTGCGCAAGGGAAAGACGGCCGGCTGACAGCCGGCCCGAACTGAGGTTTTATGCGTCCTTATGCAGCCGCCTGGCTCGCCCGTGCCTTCTGGTTCGACGCGTAGATGTTGCCGCGTTCGAGCGGCACGCCGCCCTTCACCGCCGCAATCCATTGGTCCGTGCTCACCACGGCCGCGAAGCGCGACTGCAACACCACGCTGAATACCCGGTGAATGTCCTCCGCGCTCGCAAAACCCGCGCTGTTCTCGTAGGGCACCGAACCCGTCGCGTCGTGCAGGAATTCGACGGTAAGACCCAGGTGGACCGCGTGGTTGATGGTCGACGCGTCGCAGTTATGGGTCATGTAGCCGACCACCGTCAACGTGTCGATCTGCTGCGCGGCGAGCCACTCGGCCAGATCGGTCTCGGTAAACGCGCTCGGCAGCGTTTTCTCCAGAAGGCGATCGTGAGCGCGCGAGCCCACCACCGGATGCAACTCAGCGCCCACGCTGCCACGCGCAAATAACGGCGAGGTGGCCGGCGAGAAGTTCTGCACGACCACTACCGGCACGCCGGCGGCATGGGCCGCATCCATCGCCCGGCCGATGTTGGCGAGCGAGGTTTGGACATCCGGATATTCGATCGGCAGATCGCCGGTGACGTATTCGTTCTGCACATCGATGACGATCAGCGCGCGGCGTGGTGCGGTCATGGCAAGACTCCTTGTCGGTTGAGCAGTTGAGGCTCGCGCTGCGTGGCCCGGGATGGGCGTTCAGCAGGCAGCGGCGATGACTGCATTGTTGGCCCGCTGCCGCTTTCCCGATAGCGACCCGAATGACAAGATTCGCTAGAATCGGGCCATCGTTGAATTTTCCAAGGCGACCGCAAGCCATGGCTACACCCATCTCCCCCATCGCCGCGCGCGACGACGCGCCCCGCCACGTCGTCGCGGTCATCGCGTTCGATTGCATCAGCCCGTTCCATCTTTCGGTGCCTTGCGTGGTGTTCGGCGAGGACCGCAGCGGCGGCGGCTTACCCGAGTTCGAGTTTCGCGTCTGTGCTGCCGAAACCGGCGCGCTGACCACCACCGCCGGTTTCTCGATCGCCGTCACGCATGGGCTGGAAGCGCTCGCCGACGCGGATACGATCATCGTGCCGAGCTGGCGCGACCCGAACGAGACGCCGCCCGCGGCGCTGCTCGACGCACTGCGCGCCGCCCATGCACGCGGCGCCCAACTGGTCGGGCTGTGTCTGGGCGCGTTCGTGCTGGCCGCCGCCGGCATCCTCGACGACCGGCCGGCCTCCACCCATTGGGCTTGGGCGGACGACTTCGCACGCCGCTATCCATGCGTGCGGCTCGATCCCGATGTGCTCTATGTCGACGACGGCAACGTGGTGACTTCGGCCGGCACCGCCGCCGGCCTCGACTGCTGTCTGCACGTGCTGCGCAAGATATGCGGCTCGCAAGCGGCAAACTACGTCGCGCGGCGGCTGGTGGTGTCCCCGCATCGGCAGGGCGGCCAGGCCCAATTCATTCAGCAGCCGGTGCCGCCGAATGTGCGCGGCGATCGCCTGTCAGGTCTGCTCGATTGGGTGAGCGGCAATCTCGATGCGCCGCATACGCTCGACACGCTCGCCGGGCGCGCCTTGATGAGCCGCCGCACGTTCACGCGACGCTTCCGGCTCGCCACCGGCACGACGGTCGGCGCGTGGCTGCTGGCGCAGCGGCTCGCCCGCGCGCAGCACCTGCTGGAAAGCACGGATGAGTCCGTGGAAGCGATCGCGGGAATTGCGGGTTTCGGCTCGACCGCCTCGCTCCGGCAACATTTCGCGGAGGCGTTCCGCACCTCGCCGTCCGCGTGGCGACGGGAATTTCGCGGCGTGTGAGCGGTCGTGAGGGGTTCAGTGTTCGCTAAGCCAACGCGCCACATATAACAGCAGCGCCACCAGAAAGATCATCGCCGCCCACGCCCAGTTCGGGACCACATGCGGACTGGGCTGGTGATGCGAGACGCCGTGCGACGCCCCGTGTGACGCGCTCGCTGCCCGCCCGGTCAGCGCGTTGCCATGATCCGTGCGGATGCGTCGGGCCATGCCGCCGAGCGTGATCGGCCGCAGAAACACGTGCTGCCGGCGCGCCGCCGACCCGCGTGCACGGTTCGGCCCTTGCCCATGCTTGGCACGAACGACCGCGCCGAACTCGTCGAAAAAATCGTCGGCCAGTTGATGCAGCGCGTTTTCGAGCTGGCGCGTAGGCAGTTCGGCAAGCGGCCCGGACGAGGTCGCCCAGATCGTGTAATCGATCCGCGTGCCCCGCTCCCGGCCGACGCCATGCGAGCCGTCGTCCGCGCGCAATCGCACTTCGATCTGTCCGCGCAACGAGCCAATGCCCTCGGCTCGCGCCTTGAAATTGATGGTGCGGCGCTGCGCGTCCGCCGGTCCGGAATCCTGGCCGGCAACGTGGGCGCGCGCTTCGTAACGCGCGCGCAACGGCCCGAGCGGCACAGTCATGGTGAGCGCAAATTCGCCTTGGCCAAGCCGCGTGAACGACTCGCAGTTGTCGAGGCTTGCACGCAACAAGGCGAGGTCCTGCAACGCGTCCCATACGTCGGACGGTGCAAGCGGGATCCGTAACGCGTCGTTCAGTTCCATCGCAGCCTCCCCGATAACCGCGCAACCGCCGATCAGGATGTTTGATCGATGCGGTCGACGCGTGAAGCGTAAAACGCGAGATACCCTTTTAAACGTGCCACCGGCTCAAGCGGCGTCTCATAGCTCCATGCGGCGTTTTCGATCAGACCGTCTTCGGTGCGCAAATGGAAGTAGGACGCCTCGCCCTTGAACGGGCAGTGCGAAGTATGTGTCGAGCGTTCGAGGCGCGCCATGTTGACGTCGCCGCGAGGGAAGTAGAACACGTCCGCCAGACCGGTTTCCGCGAGCGTGAGGCCCGCCTGGGTGTCGGCCATGGTCACGCCGCCATGAATCACACGCACCCGGTGATTGTTGCCGCTGATCGCGATGGTATGCCCGCCCGTGCTCGTGCCGGGGTTTCCGTGGGGTGTCAAGGCATCGCTCATGTCTCGGCTCCGGGGTGGTGTGCAACGCGTGTGCAGTCGTCCAGATAGTAAAGCCACGGGGGTACCCGTGGCTTCATTATCGGCCAAACTCCAGCCAAATGCGCGGCCTTCCTGATTGCGGCCGGGCGTCTCGTCCGGCGACGCTCAGGAAGGCGGGACGCCTGCTTGTTGCCTATTGCGTAGTCCAGTAGAACGCAGCCTTGGCGGTGCCCTTGGCCGGGATCGTCACCGGCCTGGTCTGGTCGTGATCCTTGTACTGCGCATGCACGGTGTAGCGGCCGGGGCGCAGCTTGACCAGCATATACGGCCCGCGCGAGGTGGCGCTCAGCACGTCGTCGTTGTGGGCGTCGACGATTCGCACGTGGACGTCGGCGAGAAAGTCCGAGCCGGGGCCCGTGAAGCGCAGCGACAGCGGCCACTCGCTTTCTGCGTGCCGCAGCGCCGTCGATTCGTCGAGACCGACTCCGCCCGACACGAACGAGACGTCGCCCTTCTGCTGGATTTGCGGCAGACCGCTACCGTTGGCGTTGCCGGCGCTGGTGTTGTCGGTGGTCGTGCCGCCGGCCACCTGGCCCGCCTGCTGCGCATAAGCGCCGCCCGCCAGAGCGAGTGTGAGCGCGGCGCATACCGCGGCGGCTACAATCGTTCGCTGATTGCGTTGGGTTTTCATCGGTTCGCTCCTTCTCAAGGTCCTTGCCGTCCGGGGGCCCTTGATGGGTCCCTGACCAAGGCAGACGCAACCTGCGTGCCAAGCCTCAGTTTGCGCCGTCTGGAAATCGCTGCTGCGCCACGCCACGCGGCGCAGTGCGCCTGGCTTCACGGCTTTGGAGTCGGTAAAAAAATGCCGGTCCGTCGGCAGTATGTACACGGACCGGCAAGCGTGACTTCGATTCGTGCAATGTGCTCTTAGCCGAGATCGACCGGCACGAAGATCTGCGCGTTATCGCGCTGGATCAGCAACGCGATGCTATTGCCCGCGCCGGCGATCATCTGCTTCAACTGGTCGACGCTCGTAACCGGCCGGCCGTTGACCGCGAGGATCACGTCGCCCGGCTGGATGCCGGCGCTTTCAGCCGCGCCGCCCGATTGCTGCACCAGCAGACCGTGCGACACCGACGCCCCGCTCTTCTCTTCCGGCGTCAGCGGCCGCACCGCCACACCGAGACGGCCTTGCAACTGGGTCGGCTGATCCGCTTTGTCGGAGGCCACCTTGGCATCCGACAACGAACCGATCGTCACCTTCAGGTCCTTGGTGGCCTTGTCGCGCCATACCTGCACGGTGGCCGGGCTGCCCGGCGCCAGACCGGCGACCTGCGACGGCAGATCCGACGAATCGCCAACCGGCACGCCATTCACCGACAGAATCACGTCGCCCGGTTGCAGACCGCCCTTGGCAGCCGGGCCGCCCGGATCGACCGAGCTGACGAGCGCGCCTTGCGGCTTCTGCATGCCGAACGAGTCGGCCAGCGTCTGGTTCATGCCCTGCACCGCGACGCCGAGACGTCCGCGGCTCACATGGCCGGTCTTCACGAGGTCGTCTTTGACCTTGATCGCTTCATTGATCGGAATCGCGAACGAAAGGCCCTGAAAGCCGCCCGTCTGCGAATAGATCATCGAGTTGATGCCGATCACTTCGCCTTGCAGATTGAACAGCGGGCCGCCCGAATTACCCGGATTCACCGGCACGTCGGTCTGGATGAACGGCGTGTAGTTCTCGTTCGGCAGCGAGCGCGACTTCGCGCTGATGATGCCCGAGGTCACCGTGTTGTCGAAACCGTACGGCGAGCCGATCGCGACCACCCATTGGCCGACCTTGCTCTGACGCGGATCGCCGATCTTCACGGTCGGCAGATTGCTCGCGTCGATCTTCAGCACGGCGACGTCGGACTGCTTGTCGGCGCCGACCACTTTCGCCCTGAATTCACGCTTGTCGGTGAGCTTCACCGTGACGACATTCGCGCCGTCCACCACGTGCGCATTGGTCAGGATGTAGCCGTCGTTGCTGACGATGAACCCCGAGCCGAGGCTCGCGCTCGGCTGATCGGGCGCATCGCCGCCGTCGCCGCCTTGCATGCCCGGCATGCCGCCGAAGAAGTGCTTGTAGAACTGATAGAAGGGATCGCTCGGATCGATCGGCAACTGGTTGCCGCCCATGGCGCCATTGCCGCCGTTGCCGCGCAGGGCCGCCTGCTTGACCACATGCTTCGCGCTGATGTTGACGACGGCGGGGCCATAGGTTTCAACGAGGCCCGAGAAATCGGGAATGCCGGTTTTCGCAGCGGCTTCGGCAGGCATCATCGCGGCCTGCGCCGGCGTGATCACCTGCGGCGCGGGCACGTCGCGATGCCCCGCCACGTAGCCGGCGGAGAGCGCCACGGCGACAGCCACTGCAACAGCGCTGCGGGACAAGGTTTTCGCGTTCATCGTGTACTCCTGACTGGGAGAAAGTGGCTCTGGAATGAGATGAAGCGTACGTGGCATCGCTTAAAAGAGTCTTAAGCAGCGCCAGATCGCGTCAAACCCGTTTTTAAGGCTTGTTTAAGCCTTGCTTACGCCACATTCGAACCACGTTCGAGCCACGTTACGAACAGAAGACCTCACCTTCAGAAGCGCACTTCGACCTGCAAACCACCCGCCGGAGATTCGTCGAGCTTCACCGCCGCATGGTGCTGCGTAGCGATGCGGCGCACGATCGCGAGGCCGAGACCGCTGCCCGCCACGTCGGTGCGCACGCGGTTCGCGCTGGCGCCGGCCCGGTAGAAGCGATCGAACACGCGCTCGCGCTCCGCCGGTTCGATGCCCGGCCCGCTGTCGGCAATCCGCACCACCGGATGCCCTTCTTCGACATGCAGACTGACGTCGACGCGGCCGCCGCGCGGCGTGTATTTGGTTGCGTTATCAACGAGATTGTTGAACATCACACGCAGCGCGTCGGCGTCGCCGGTCACCGTGGCAGATTCGCTCGCCTCGATGCCGAGATCGACGCCGCGATTCTGCGCCAGCGGCGCGTACGCCACCACGCAGTCCTGCAACAGCTCGCGCAAATCGATCGGGTTGGCGGCGGCGAGACCGTCCGGCTCCGATCGTGCGAGCGCCAGCAATTGCTCGGCAAGACGCGTGGCGCGCGTGACGCCCGCCTGCAGGTCGGTCAGCGCTTCGCTGCGCGCGGCGTCGTCTTTCGCGCGGGCCACCAGTTGCGATTGAATCTGCACGGCGGCAAGCGGCGTGCGCAATTCGTGCGCGGCATCGGCGACGAATGCTTTCTGAATATCGAGCGCAGTGGCGAGCCGTTCGAGCAGGCCGTTCAACGCACGCACGAGCGGCTGCACTTCGAGCGGCAGGCGCTGATCGGGCAAGGGATCGAGCGCCTCGGGGTGGCGCGCGTCGAGCGCGCTGGTCACGCGCCGCAACGGCCTCAGCCCACGCCCGACGGTCACCCACACCGCCAGCCCCAGCAGCGGCAGCAGCACGATCAACGGCCACAGGGTTCGCAACGCGACATTCGCCGCGAGCCGGTTGCGCACAGAAACCGGTTGCGCCAGTTGCACGACGTTATCGCCGACGATCGCGCCGTACACACGCCAGTCGCCGCGCTCCGTACGCTCGGTCGAAAAACCGAGTTCGGCGCGCGGCGCGAGCGGCGCACGCGGCCGCGAGTAGTACATCAGCACGCCGTTGCGATTCCAGATTTGCAGCACGATGCCTTCGTCGCCGGTGTCGCGCGAACCGAGCACCTGCGAGAACGGCTCCGACGGCAATGCCGCGGCGATCTGCTCCAGCTGGTAATCGAACAGTTCGTTGGCTTCGGCCAGCGCCTGCCGGTAGATCAGCCAACCCGCAATGCCGACGCCGAGCAACACCAGCGCCAGCAGCCAGACCAACAATTGACGGCGAATCGAACGCATCGGCTCAGGCGTCCTTGGCGATCATGTAGCCGAGACCGCGCACGTTGCGAATCAGATCCGCGCCGAGCTTCTTGCGCAGCGCGTGAATGTAGACCTCGACGGTATTGCTGCCGATCTCCTCGCCCCAGCCATACATTTTTTCTTCGAGCTGGCTCTTCGAGAGCACCGCGCCCGGCCGTGCGATCAAGGCTTCGAGCAGCGCGAATTCACGCGCCGACAACGCGACCAGCGCGCCGTCGAGCGTGACCTGATGTGAGGCCGGATCGAGCGTCAGGTTACCGTGGCGAATCGTCGAATCGCTCCGCCCCGATTGGCGCCGGATTAGCGCGCGCATGCGGGCGCCGAGTTCGTCGAGATCGAAAGGTTTGACAAGGTAATCGTCGGCGCCGGCGTCGAGGCCTTTGACGCGATCGGCGACCGCGTCGCGCGCGGTGAGGATCAGCACCGGCGTAGCGTGGCCTTTGGCGCGCAAGGTGCGCAGCACGTCGAGCCCATCGCGCTTGGGCAGGCCGAGATCGAGCAGCACCAGATCGTAAGGTTGGCTGGTCGCCGCGCTGAGTGCTGCTTCGCCGTCTTCCACCCAGTCGACCGCGAAACCTTCGCCGCGTAGCGCTTTGCGCACGCCTTCGGCGATCATCCGGTCGTCTTCGACTAGCAATATGCGCATGGTTGGTACGGTCCCGAAACATTTGATGATGCCGCATTCTAGCGCCCGGCCCCGTCGCGCGCGACGCGCGACGCTTTTTCACCGCAGCCTCACGGCATGTCTCTACAATGAGCGCTTTGCGCCGCGCGGCGGTTTTCCGCGCGTCACGCAACGCTTCTACACACTCTGAATTGCCGCGCGTCGCCGCGCCCCGAAATCCTGCTTCTTCGCCTGTCCATGACGCACGCTTTTTTGCCCGCTTTTTTCCCTTCTTTCGCTCGCCGTATGGCGCTGCGCCCACTCTCCTCTGCTTCCGTCTGCGCCCCACTTCGCCGGTTCGCGCCACGCGCGGCGGTATGGCTGCTTGCCTGCGCCGCGCTCGGCAGCGGCGCAGCGCTGCCGCTCGCCGCGCAGGCGCGCGTCAAGGCCACGCATCCGAGCGTCAACGTCACCACGGTGCTGCCGCAGACGGTCATGACCGGCCTGCAGCGCGCGCACGTGCCCTTGTCGTCGATTAGCGTGGTGGTCGAAAAAGTCGGCGATCGCACGCCGATCCTCGCGCTAAACGCCGGCAAGCCGATGATGCCCGCCTCGACGATGAAGCTCGTCACCACCTACTCCGGCCTGTCGATCCTCGGCCCGGACTATCGCTGGCGCACGAGCGCCTACGCCGACGGCACGCTCGACGCCAATGGCGTACTGCACGGCAATCTTTACATTCAGGGCACGGGCGATCCGAAACTCGTGCCCGAAGAACTGATCGACCTCGTGCAGAAAATCCACAAGGCGGGGATCAACGGCATCGACGGCGCGCTGGTGCTCGACAAGCGTTACTTCGACGCCTCCACGCGCGATCTGCCGCCGTTTGACGACGACGCCACCGCGCCGTACAACGTCGGTCCCGATCCACTGCTGTATGCATTCAAATCGCTGTCGTTCACGCTGACGCCTTCCCCGGATGGCAGCGTCGCAATCGACGTGCTGCCCGCGCTCTCGCAGTTGCAGATCGACAACCAGATGCACGCGGTGAATGGCCCGTGCCGCGGCGACGCCGCCTCCGTCTCGCCCACCGTGACGCCCCAGCCCAACGGCACCGTGGTTGCGTCGTTCGACGGCGACTACTCGGTGCGCTGCGGTCCGCGCACGATCAACGTGGCGGTGCTCGACCACACGGCGTTCTTCGCGGGCGGCTTCCTCGCGCTGTGGCAGCAAACCGGCGGCACCTTCAGCGGCGCGACCCGCGAAGGCGCGGTGCCGGTCGGCGCGCGCCTCGTCGCTACGCACCAGGGGCCGGTGCTTTCCGACATCGTTCGCGACATCAACAAGTTCAGCAACAACACGATGGCCCGCAACCTGTTTCTGACGATCGGCGCAACGGAAGAAAAGCCGCCCGCCACGCCCGCAAAATCGGCCCGTGCCATCGAGGCGTTTCTGCGCCGCGACAGTGTCGACATGCAATACCTGACGCTCGACAACGGCTCGGGCCTGTCGCGCGACGAGCACGTTACCGCGCTCTCGCTTGCCGATCTGCTGCAGCGGGCCAATGCGAGCCCGGTCGCCCAGGTGTTCGTGGAGTCGCTGCCGATTGCGGGCGTCGACGGCACGATGCGCAATCGCCTGACCAACCAGGGCGCGGGCGGCAACGCGCACATCAAGACCGGCACCCTGCGCGACGTGCGTGCGATCGCGGGCTACGTGGCCTCGGCGGACGGCAACAGCTACGTGGTGGTGAGCCTGATCAACGACCCGCATTCCGAGGCCGCGCGCGCCGCGCACGACGCCTTGCTCGAATGGGTCTACCAGGGACCGTCCCAGGGATTCACGAAAGTCTCCGCCCCCGTCACCGAACCGCGCAGCAGCAAGCCCAGGAAAAACCCGCACAAGCGCGGCGCCCATTGAGGATTCCTTCTATAGAACCCGCGCGCCGCAACGCGCCCAAGCGTGTACGCTGTCGGGCAGTGTTTGAGGCGCGCGTAAAACGTAACGCGTAGCGCATGAGCCGCGCACCCGTTACGGTCGCGTGGCCCGATCAAACGAAAACGACAACGTCCGCTGCGTCAAGCGCAGCGGCCAGGGACCACGGAGGAAGACACAATGCAATTCGATGCCGAATTGCTGCTGCTCGCCATGGCGCCAGTCTTTCTCGCATGCATTGGCTGGGAGGTGTGGCACCTGCGGCACACGCGCCCCGGCGCACAGCTTTATAGCTGGCGCGACACGTTCTGCAACGCCGGGCTCGCGCTGATGCAGCAAGCCGCAGACAAGCTCGCGTGGCTCGCGATCATCCCCGTTTATGCATTCTTCTACGATCACTATCGCGTCACCACGTGGCCGGCGACCTGGGTGTCGTTCGTCGTGCTGTTCGTCGCGCAAGATCTGCTCTATTACGTGTTCCACCGCTGCAGCCATCGTGTGCGCTGGCTGTGGGCCGCGCATGTCGTGCATCACTCGTCGGAGCGGATGAATTTTTCGACCGCATTCCGCCAGAGCCTGATGTATCCAGTTGCCGGCATGTGGGTGTTCTGGATTCCGCTCGCCGTACTCGGCTTTCCGCCGAAGCAGATCGTCGCCATCGTGCTGATCAACCTCGGTTTCCAGTTCTTCGTGCATACCCAGGCGATCGGCAAGCTCGGCTGGCTCGAATACGTGTTCAACACGCCCTCGATTCATCGCGTGCATCACGCGCGCAACGACCGCTATATCGACCGCAACTATGCCGGCGTGCTGGTGATCTGGGATCGCCTGTTCGGCAGCTACGTCGAAGAAGATCCGCACGACGCGCCGGTGTACGGCATCGTCGAGCCGCTGCACACGTATAACCCGCTGAAGGCGACGTTTCATGAATGGGGGTCGATGGCCGCCGATTTCCTGAGCGTACGAGGCTGGCGCAACAAGTTGCGCGCGCTGTTCGCGCCGCCCGCATGGGCCGCGGATTATCACGCGCACCGCGCCGCCGGCGCGGGGGCCCGTGTCGCGGCATCCGGCGGCGATACGAGCAGGGAAGATAAGCATGCGGCCGCGTTTCAAACGCAGCGCAGGCCGTAGAAGATTCTGTAAGCTGTCGTCACACCGCCGACGCGGTGGGCGCTGCCTGCAATACATGGCACAAGGGCCACACATACGAGGAGATGCAGTCAACATGAAACAAACAACATTGAAGAAGCGCAATTTCGTCCGCGTCACGCAGATCGCCCTCGCCAGCGCTGCGTTTGCTCTGCTCGCCGCTTGCGGTGGCGGCAGCGATAACAACAGCTCGAGCAGCACACCGGCGGGTGGTGTGAAATTGCAGGTCGTGTCGTTCGGTGACAGCTTGTCGGATGTCGGCACGTACGCGCCGGTGATCCAGTCGAGCTTCGGCGGCGGCCGCTTCACGACGAACCCGGGCGAAGTGTGGACCCAGAAGGTAGCGGAGTACTACGGCGGCACGTTGACTGCCGCGTATGTCGGCGGCTTCGGTCAACCGCTGGCCGCGACGGGCGGGTTTGGCTACGCGCAAGGCGGTTCGGACGTCGTCAACGCCCAGGGTGAAGGTTGGGCCCCGAACAACGCGGCGGCAACGACTGTGCCGGTGGTGACTCAGGTGGCAAACTACCTGGGCGCGCATACGAGCTTCAACTCGAACCAGCTCGTGCTGGTAAACGGCGGCGCGAACGATATCTTCCAGTTCGCAGGGACCACCGCCAATCTGACGGCGCTCGCCACCGCGCTACAGACGCAATACCCGCTGCTCGTGCAGGCCGGCAAACTACCGAACACGCAGGCAGGCCAGGTACAGTTCATCGCCGGCTACCTGCAGCAGCTGGCCAACCCCCAGATCGCGACGGCCGCTACGCAGCTTGCTGCGCAAATCCAGACCATCGTCAACTCGGGTGCGACCCACGTGGTGGTGTCGACGGTGCCGGACATCGGCAATACGCCGCAGGGCGTTCAAGCCAACGCGGCCTCGCCTGGCGCGGCAGCACTGCTGTCGGGGATTACCGCGGCGTATAACGGCATCCTGGTCCAGAGCCTGACGGCCCTCGGCCTGGTGGGTACGGGCAAGGTTATCGTGGCCGATGCGTTCACGTGGATTGATCAGCAGTTGCCGAACTATCAGGCACTGGGCTTCACGGTGTCCAACACCGGCACGGCGTGTAACCTGACGTCGATGGTGGCTAACGCAACCGCGTACGCTACCGCCAATCCGAGTGCAACGAATGGGTTGACCCCGGCGCAGTATGGCTCCCAGTTCGGGTCGTCGCTGTTCTGCTCGCCGCAGACTTATACGGTGGCTGGCGCTGACCAGACCTATATGTTTGCGGATTTGGTGCACCCGAGCTCGCACTTGCACACGCTGTTCGCGCAGTATGTTCAGCAGCAGATTGCTGCGACGGGTTTGGGGAAATAAGGTTGAGGCTGCCGCTTGGCGGTGGTTGAATGTGTGTTCTGCGAACGCCTGGCTTGTTGGTTGAGTCGGGCGTTTTTCTTTAATGCCTGTGCGGCGCGTTTTTGTGTGCCTGTGGTGTTGGCCTTTCCTTGAATTGTTAGTGGTTTATTAGCGTTGCCCCTGTGCGGGGCAATGCTCTCAACTTAAGCCCCACTGCATCAGGCGAGTTTGTAGGCGAGATGGAAGTGGGGCTTGGCTTTTCTGGGTGGCCTTGGATAGGAGCGTGAGGGCTGTATCCGGCATCGGGTCTGGTGGATCATTGACCTTGCCCCTGTTTGGCGAATCCCTTAACCGAGGAAATTACGCAGCCTCGCCTTGCCGGGCTGCGAACCAGTTTTTCTCGAATGTCATGGGACTGACGTAGTCGAGTGTCGAGTGTAACCGGCGTGCATTGTAAAAGCCCAGCCAGTCAATCACCTCATCCATTGCGGCACGCCGCGTGGCGAAGTGCCGACCATGCATGCGTGCGACCTTCAGCGAACCCCACAGACTTTCGGTCGGCGCGTTATCCCAGCAATCGCCGCGTCGGCTCATCGACGAACGCATGCCATAGGCCTTCAACGTGTCCTGGAACAGGCCGCTGCAATACTGGCTACCCCGGTCGCTATGCACGATTACGCCGGCTTCCGGGTGGCGCCGGAACCACGCCATACGCAGTGCGTCCGTGACCAGCTCAGCCTTCATGTGCGGCTGCATCGACCAGCCCACCACCTGCCGGCTGAACAGGTCGATGATGACCGCGAGGTACACCCACCCCTCGGCTGTTGCCAGATAGGTGATATCGCTCGTCCAGACCTGGTTCGGTGCGGTGGCGGTGAAATTGCGCTCCAGCAGATTCGGCGCCACCGGCAAATCGTGGTTCGAGTTCGTCGTCGCGATGTACTTGCGCTTGTGGCGGGCTCGAATGCCATGCTGCGCCATCAGCTTGCGAACCCGCTCCTTGCCCACGCGCACGCCACGCGCGAGCAGTTCCTTCCACATACGCGGCCAGCCGTACTCGCCCTTGACCTGCGCGTGAATCGCCTTAATGTTTGCGAGCAGTGCATCGTCGCTCAAGCGGCTTCGGTGCGGCCTGTCCTGTGCAGTGCGTTGCCGGCGCTGATGATATCCGCTGGGGCTGACCTCCAGCACTTCGCACAGCACCGAGACCGGCCAGTGGCGTCGATTGCGCTCAATGAATGCGTACTTCACATCGACTCCCTGGCGAAGTACGCAGCGGCTTTCCTAAGAAACTCACCTTTACGTTGGCGAGCCCTGAGGTTGCAGTGAATATCCAAATTGCGCCGCGCGGCGATGAAGCTGCTTGATAACACGGTCCCTGTACTGCTGTTCGTAATGATCCGCACCCGGGTCGCGGTAGTCCATGCCATAGCGCATCGCGTTATAAAACAGAACAGCGATCTTGCGCGCCGTCGCAGTCACGGCTTTGGCGTTACCAATTCGGCCGGCAAGGCGTCGGTAGAATGCGCCAAGCGCGGTATTGCTTCTTCCAACGCTCACCGCCGCAAGCCTGAGTGCGACTGTGATGCGGCTGCTGGTTTTGCGCATGTGCGATGACAGTACCTTGCCACCGCTGATCTTGCATCCGGGCGCAAGCGTGAGCCATGAAGTAAAGTGCTTGGCGGTTGGCCATCGGCTCAGGTCCGTTCCACATTCGCCAATCAGGCGCAGAGCGAGGAACGGGCCGATGCCGTGAATTTGCGTAAGGTCGGTCCCCGCAAGCTGGTACATGGCCGTGCGTACATCGAAGTTGGGATCGCTGGGCATCTTGTTGCGATGTTTCGCCTTCGGCAGCGGTGCTTCCGGAATCGGGTGAGCGATATTGAGGATTGCGACAGCACGTTCGATCTCAACATCGCACTCGTCGATGCACTGCTGGTAAAAGTCGTAGAGCGCAAGCGCCTGTTTCAGGGCGAACACGTGCTCGGGCTGGTAGTTGCCCACCAGCGCATTCCGAATGGTTTCAAGGCTTTCCTTGCAGCGGACGTCGCGCATCGCCGCCAGCCTGTCTGGATCGCGCTCACCAGCGACGATCGCACGGATGATCCGCAGTCCCGTGACACCCGTGATAGTCGCGATCACGTGGTGCAGTTGGATATTCATGAAGGTCAGCGCCTTCTGCATGTGCTGGATATGCGCGGCGGCATAGTCGGTGTGCTTTTCGCGGCAGCGCAGGTACGCGCGTAATTCCGCTATATCGCGGCCAGGCCGGAAACTGGCCCGTAGTAGCCCACACGCGTGCAGTCGCTGCAGCCATTGTGCGTCGTTGACATCACTCTTCCTTCCAGGGACTGCGCGCGCCTCGCGTGCATTGGCAAGAACGACTTCAAGGCCCCGGGACTCCAGCACCTCGTAGGCGGCGACCCAGTACACGCCGGTCGATTCCATCACAACCGTCTTTGTGCCGGTCGCGACGAGCCAGTCGGCCATGCGTTGCAAATCGGCGGTAAAAGCCTGGAATGTCTGCACCGGCTCGTCGCACAGGTCCGGACTGACGGCGACAACATGGAACCGTGAACCGATATCAATACCGGCCGCAAACGGATGAATGATCGGCAACCCTGAGGGCTTGGATCGGGTTCGGTCTTTTGGCATCACCCACCTCCTGAATAATCAGGCGCAGGACGGGGACTCGGAATTAATCAATTTCCTAAACGGGGTCGCCCGAAGACGCCACCACAGATGAGTCCGCAGCTTCCCCTGGGCCAGGTTTTTTGACGGGGTTCATACCTCCAAGAAGCTTACGGCCACTGTCTCTGCGCGCATCGAGTGTACCCCCTGGGAGTTTCTACTCATGAGGGGGGCGCGCAAGCGCGTGGGGCGGTTTTTTAAAATATCTCGCTCCATCTTCAGGCGAGCCACCTCCGCACGCAGCCGGGCCAGCTCCATCTGTTCCGGGCTTACTGGCTTTGTTCCAGCCCCCGCCAGCTTGCCTTCCCGGTCAGCCTTCACCCAGTTGTACAGCGTCTGTTCAACCACACCCAGTGTCGCCGCCACTGCTGCCATGCTTTGCCCGGCCTTGACCAGTCGCACCGCTTCCAGCTTGAATTCGAGCGTGTACTGTGCCCGCTTTGCCTTGCCTGTCATCGTTCTTCTCCTTGCGTGAGCTTACCTGCTCAGCAAGGGATTCGTTTTTCGGGGGCAAGCTCACATTTCCAGCACACCGGCAAGGCCGTCCAGACAGCGCCGGATGCGCAGAAGGCACGCGCCGAGGATGGGCTTTAGTGCGCCCAGTGCGTACACCCGGTTAGGACGGCTGGCATGTCTGTCGTCGTGCGGCGCATCGAGATCGCTGAGCAATGTACACAGGTTGTCGGCGAGGATTTTTGCACCGAAGTCCTGCTGCAATGCCAGGTAATCGAGGCCTGTAACGGCTTCCAGCCTGAGACGGTGCTTGAGTCGTTTGAACGCCTCCTCGACCCGCCAGCGCTGGTGATAGAGCGCGCCGAACGATGCGGCCGGATAACGCTCGCCATCGAGCAGCGAGGTCATCAGCACACGCACGCGCCCGCCTGGCGTGACGTCGCGGATCAGCCGCACGGTCGTCGGCGTACGCGCCAGTTCATAGTCGCGGGCATCCAGTTCGCTGGGCGCCTCCAGTGTCACGACGCGCTCGGCTTTACCGCTGCGGGCAAAGACGGTGACGCACTTCCAGTTACGCGCATCCACGCGCATGCAGAACGGGATCTCGCGCTGCGCGAGCGCCGCCACCATCGCGTTGCCGATATAGCCGCGATCGAGCAGCAGCAGGTCGGTGCGCGGCTGCAGTACATCAAGGGCTTCGAACAGCATCTGCCGCTCGCCGCCGTCGGCGGGATGAAGTGCGGCGTGCAGGGTCAGTTCGGAGCCCGGCAGGAACAGCGCAAACGCGTAGTGATCGGCGCGCAGTTCATGGCCGCGACGCGTGCCCACACGCAGGCGACTACCGTCCGCTGCGACCAGTCTCAGCCCGTTCCAGCGCATCGAATCGATATGGGGTTGGGCCAGTGAAATCAGGCGGGTGCGGGCCAGTTCGAACAGTTCGGCAGACAGTCCCTGTCGCGCCTTGCTGAAGGCCTGTGCGCTGACAGCGCGGGTGCGTCCGCCGCTCCCCAGTGCGCCGAATAGCGCGTCAAGTTCGGTCTGCACGCTGGCGCACATGCCAGACATCATCAGCGCGGCCATGCGCGGCAAGGTCAGTCTGCGATTGCGGGTAAAGGCGGTGGGAGAACGACGCACGCGATCGGCGAGCGCCGGATCGAGCAGGAAATCGGAGAACTCAGCCAGAAACCGCGAGGACGCTGGTATTTGAGTTCATATCGTTGATTTATCAGTGAGTTATGCGATGAAGTTTACAGGGGCAATGCCTCGTTTACAAGCCCTTTAAGGCTTAAGTTGAGAGCATTGCCCCGCACAGGGGCAACGCTAATAGACCACTAACAAAACAAGGAAAGGCCAACACCACAGGCATACAAAAAAAGCGCCACTACAAGGCAAAACCCACCCCATCAAACCTGCGCTTCAAAAGCAGCCGCCGCACGCCCCAACCGATCATTAACAGCAATCCACTCAATCGAATCCGGCAACTTCTCGATAAGAATCCGACTCACATCCGCGCGATCCAGCGTCCTTAGCAAACCATACAACTCACGCGCATAAACATGCGGATCTTCAGGCGCGGCAATGAAATGCACGCCTTCGGCATGAGCCCATTCACCCGCGCGTGAAGCCCGCGCCACCAGCGCAACGCGCTCATCGCCCAACCGAGCCGCGAGCACACTCTGCAACGCATCAAAAGGCAGCAAAACCAAAGGCGTCCGCGGCGCATAGTGCGCCTTCAACGTACCCGAAGCCCGCGGCGCAGTCGCATCCGAACCATCGGCCAAACGCGGCGCCTCGCCGAGCACGTCGGCGATATCTTGCGGCGTCACGCGCCCCGGCCTCAACAGCGCCGGAAACCCCCGCGACAAATCGAGAATCGTCGATTCAATCCCGACATCCGATGCGCCCCCATCCAGCACATGAATCGCGCCGCCGAATTCGTCGCGCACATGCTGCGCCGTCGTCGGGCTCACATGACCAAAACGATTCGCCGACGGCGCGGCAACACCGCCATGCCCGCCGCGCAACGCGCTGAACGCTTCCAGCAAAGCCTGAGCAACCGGATGCGACGGGCAGCGCAACCCCACCGAATCCTGCCCACCGCTCACCGCTGCATCAATTCGCGCGGCGCGCTTCAGGATCAAGGTGAGCGGTCCCGGCCAGAATGCATCGATCAGGCGCTGCGCCTCCGCAGGCAAATGCTCGACCCAATAGTTCGGATCGCCCTGCGGCGCCAGATGCACGATCACCGGATGGTTCGCCGGCCTGCCCTTCGCCGCGTAAATACGCGCGACCGCGTCCGGACTTTCGGCGTCGCCGCCGAGTCCGTAGACAGTCTCCGTCGGGAACGCGACGAGGCCGCCCGCGTCGAGCAGCGCGGCGGCGTGCTCGATCTGCGCGGCGCTCACAGGCAGGACGCTCGCGGCGCCGCCTTCGGCAGGTTTGCTTTGATCCGGCATGGCGTTCGCGTCAGCTCGTGATGATGTGCAGGAGCCGCGCGCAATCGCGCGCCGTCGTGCGGGCTTCTTCGAGCGTCGCAGCCGTGAAGTTCACGTGGCCCATTTTGCGGCCGCAACGCGCTTCTTCCTTGCCGTACAGATGCAAACGCGCCGCCGGCATGGCGGCGACCTCGTGCCACGGCGGCGTGACCGCGGCGCCCTTCGGGCCGCCCGGGAACCAGACGTCGCCGAGAACGTTCAGCATCACCGCCGGCGAGTGCTGGCGCGTGTCGCCAAGCGGCATGCCGGTCATCGCGCGGACCTGCTGTTCGAACTGACTGGTCGCGCACGCGTCGACGGTGTAATGGCCGGAGTTGTGCGGACGCGGCGCCATTTCGTTGGCGACCAGCGTTCCGTCTTCGAGAATGAAGAACTCGACGCACAGCACGCCGACATAGCCGAGCTTGTCCGCGATTTGCAGCGCGGCCTGCTGCGCCTGCTGGACCAGCGTCGGGCTCGCATCCGGCGCGGGAACGATGGTGTGCGACAGCACGCCGTCGCGATGCGTGTTCTGCGCCAGCGGATACACCACCGACGCGCCGCTCGCCGCGCGCGCGATCAACGCGGACACTTCGAACTTCAACGGCAAGCGCTTTTCCAGCACGCACGGAACGCCCGCCAGCGACGCGTGCGCCTCGCGCACTTCCTCGGCGTTGCGCACGCGGATCTGGCCTTTGCCGTCATAGCCCATGCGTGCGGTCTTGAGAATGCCCGGCAGCACGGCTTCGAGTTTCGCATCGTCGAGCGCGGCCAGCGCGTCCGACGATTCGATCACGACATGCGGCGCCACCGTCACGCCCGACGAGGCGATGAAGCGCTTCTCGGCGATCCGGTCCTGCGCCACGGCGACGCAACGGCCGGCCGGGCTCACGAAGGTGGTCTTCGCAAGAAAATCGAGGCTCGCAGCCGGCACGTTCTCGAACTCGGTCGACACCGCCGCGCACAGCCGCGCGAGCTCAGTGAGCGACGCTTCGTCGTCGTAAGGCGCGCGGATATGGCGGTCGGCAACCGCGCCCGCGGGACTGTTTTCGTCCGGGTCGAGCACGGCGACGCGATAGCCCATCGCCTGAGCGGCAAAGCAGAACATGCGGCCGAGCTGGCCGCCACCGACCATGCCAAGCCATGCGCCGGGCAGAATCGGTGAAACCGGTGTGTTGTCTGGGTTCATCTTGTGTGGTCGGTCACGGCCGGATGCGCATATAGAGCAATGAAGCAATTGCAGCACCCGGCCGGGGGTCGGACATCGGGGGACGTCTTTAAGCAATCAGCCTTGGCGCTTACAGCGCCGGCAGCACCATTGCGTGGGCTGCTTCGTTCTGGCGCACGCGGAACGCTGCCAGTTTTTCCGCATATTCGGCGCTCGTGCCGCTCAGAATCGACACCGCGAACAACGCCGCATTCGCCGCGCCCGCTTCGCCGATTGCAAACGTGGCGACCGGCACGCCCTTGGGCATCTGCACGATGGAATGCAACGAATCAACGCCCTTCAAATATTTACTCGCCACCGGTACGCCGAGCACCGGCACCGTGGTCTTGGCGGCCAGCATGCCCGGCAAATGCGCCGCGCCGCCCGCACCCGCGATGATCGCGCGAATGCCGCGCTCGCGCGCGCTTTCAGCATAGGCGAACATTTCGTCGGGCATGCGGTGCGCGGACACGACCTTGGCTTCGTACGGCACGCCGAATTCTTGCAGAATCGCGACGGCGTTCTTCATCACTTCCCAGTCGGAACTGGAGCCCATCAGCACGCCGACAACCGGCGCGCCATGCGTATGGGCAGTCTGGACTTCACTCATCTTACGGCTTCCTTGTTTCTTGAGAGCGCCCCCCGACCTGTCGCTTCGCGCCAGGTCCCCTCGAAGGAGGTGAGGCAACTTGGGGCGCCCCGGCGTTTTCTCACGCGGCGCGGATCCGACAGGTGCGCGTAATCAGGCGAGCTTGTGTCCGGTCAGGCGTTCGAGCGCTTCCTGGTACTTCTCGCCCGTCTTCGCGACCACGTCGTCCGGCAGCTTCGGGGCGGGCGGCTCTTTCTTCCACGGTTGGGTTTCGAGCCAGTCGCGCACGAACTGCTTGTCGAACGACGGCGGGTTGGTGCCGACCTGATACTGGTCAGCCGGCCAGAAGCGCGACGAATCGGCGGTCAGCGCCTCGTCCATCAGATACAGCTGGCCGTGGTTGTCCAGACCGAATTCGAACTTCGTATCCGCGATGATGATGCCGCGCGTGGCGGCGTAATCAGCGGCTTCCTTGTACAGCTTGATCGAGATGTCGCGGATCGTGGCCGACAGTTCGGTGCCGATGCGGCGTTCCATCTCGTTGTACGTAATGTTCTCGTCGTGGTGGCCCATTTCGGCCTTGGCTGCCGGCGTGAAAATCGGCTCGGGCAACTTTTGCGCGTTTTGCAGGCCCGGCGGCAGTTCGACACCGCACACCGAACCGGTTGCCTGGTAGTCTTTCCAGCCGCTGCCGGCCAGATAGCCACGCACCACCGCTTCAACGAGGATCGGCTCGAGGCGCTTCACCACTACGGCGCGGCCCTTCACCTGCTCGACTTCGTCTGCCGCCACCACGGATTCGGGCGCCACGTCCGTGAGGTGATTCGGCACCACGTGTTTGAGTTTCTCGAACCAGAAGTTCGCCATTTCATTGAGCACGCGGCCCTTATTCGGAATCGGCTCGCCCATGATGACGTCGAACGCCGACAGACGGTCGGTCGTGACGATCAGCAACTGGTCGTTGCCCACCGCATAGTTGTCGCGGACTTTACCGCGGCCGAGCAGCGGCAGCGAGTGGAGCGTGGATTCGTAAAGGGTAGACATCGTCGTGGTTCGCTAAAAGTGGGGCAAAAAGTGTGACCGGAACAAAAGGGAAACGCCGTTCCCCGGATGATGCGGGAACGGCGATCGAACGACAACCTGGCCAATCAGCCAGGCGTAGAGCCTGCTTATAGCTTAGCGGACGACTTGCGCGAGGTCGCCCGATTTGTACTTCTCCGCGATTTTATCAAGCGAAATCGCTTTGATCTTGCCCGCCTGGCCTTCGCAGCCGAATTGCGTGAAGCGCTTGAGACAGATCTTCATCGCGGCTTCGCGCGCCGGCTTCAGGTAATCGCGCGGATCGAACTTGCCCGGGTTGGTCGCCATGTAGCGGCGGATCGCGCCGGTGATCGCCAAACGCAGGTCGGTGTCGATATTGACCTTGCGCACGCCGTTCTTGATGCCTTCCTGAATTTCCTCGACCGGCACGCCGTAGGTTTCCTTCATGTCGCCGCCGAATTCGCGGATTTCCGCCAGCAGTTCCTGCGGCACCGACGACGAACCGTGCATCACCAGGTGCGTGTTCGGAATGCGCTGGTGAATTTCCTTGATGCGCTGGATCGACAGAATGTCGCCCGTGGGCTTCTTGCTGAACTTGTACGCGCCGTGCGACGTACCGATCGCGATCGCGAGCGCGTCGCATTGCGTCTGCTTGACGAAGTCGGCAGCCTGCTCCGGGTCGGTCAGCAGTTGTTCGCGGGTCATCGTGCCTTCCGCGCCGTGGCCGTCTTCCTTGTCGCCCTTCATGGTTTCCAGCGAACCGAGCACGCCCAGTTCCGCTTCCACCGTGATGCCGATCGAGTGCGCCGCTTCAACCACCTTGCGCGAGACTTCGACATTGTATTCGTACGATGCGACCGTCTTGCCGTCGGCTTCGAGCGAACCGTCCATCATCACGCTGGTGAAGCCGCTGCGGATCGCCGCCATACAGACCGCCGGCGATTGACCATGATCCTGGTGCATCACAACCGGAATGTGCGGGTAGGACTCGACCGCGGCTTCGATCAGGTGACGCAGGAACGGCTCGCCCGCGTACTTACGCGCGCCGGCCGACGCCTGCATGATGACCGGAGCGTTGACCTTGTCGGCCGCGGCCATGATCGCCTGCACCTGCTCCAGATTGTTCACGTTGAACGCCGGTATGCCATAACCGTTTTCGGCAGCATGGTCCAACAGTTGACGCATTGATACGAGAGGCATGCTTAACTCCTTAGATTGAAACGAATTCTGTGCCGTCGGCATCTTTTTTGGCGATTTTATCGCGAAGCAAGCTGCATACCCTTTCACACGTTCCCTAAAGCGCGTTTCCCCCACGCGCGATTGGAGTCTGTGCGCCGCCTCTCGCGGGGCATGACAGCCTGCTTCACTCAATCCAGCCTACGTGCCGATCGAGCAGTCTCCGGCTCACGCCAGAGCGCTGATGCCAATCAATACGGCTCGCCCACGCGTACGATTTTCAGCGTGTTCGTACCGCCTGCCTGGCCCATCGGTTCGCCCACCGTCAGCACCACCATGTCGCCGCGCGACGCGTAGCCCTTGCTGACCACGGTTTCCAGCGCCTGCTGCAACGCCGTGTCGCGGTCGCTGCTGGTGTCCAGATGCAGCGAGGTGACGTTGCGGTAGATCGCCATCGCCCGTTCGCTGCCGACGCGCGGCGTGAGCGCGAAAATCGGCACGTGGGTCCAGTGACGCGACATCCACAGCGCGGTCGAACCGGATTCGGTCAACGCGACGATCGCCTTCGCGCCCAGGTGATAAGCCGTGAACAGCGCACCCATGGCGATCGACTGGTCGATCCGCGTGAACGTGCGGTCGAGGAAATCCTTGTCCAGTTCCGACTGTTCCGATTTCTCGGCTTCGAGGCAGATCGCCGCCATCGTCTCGATGGTCTGCACCGGGTACTTGCCCGCTGCGGATTCGGCCGACAGCATCACCGCGTCCGTGCCGTCGAGCACTGCATTCGCGACGTCCGACACTTCGGCGCGGGTCGGCACCGGTGCGTAGATCATCGACTCCATCATCTGGGTCGCGGTGATCACGAACTTGTTCGATTCGCGCGCCATCCGAATCATGCGCTTTTGCAGCGCCGGAACTGCGGCATTGCCCACTTCCACGGCCAGATCGCCACGCGCGACCATGATGCCGTCCGAGGCGTCGAGGATGCCTTGCAGTGCCGGAATCGCTTCCGCCCGCTCAATCTTCGCGATCATCTTCGGCTTGATGCCGTACGGCGCACCCGCGATGTTCGCCAACTGGCGAGCCATTTCCATGTCGGTGGCGTTCTTGGGGAACGATACTGCGACGTAATCCACGCCGAGCGACATCGCCGTGCGGATGTCTTCCATGTCTTTGGCCGTAAGGGCCGGCGCCGTGAGGCCGCCGCCCTGGCGGTTGATCCCCTTGTTGTTCGACAGCTCGCCGCCGATCGTCACGGTGGTGTGAATCTCGCTGCCGAGCACGCGCACGACGTCCAGCACGATCAGGCCGTCGTTGAGCAACAGCACGTCGCCCGGTTTCAGGTCGCGCGGCAGGTCTTTGTAGTCGAGGCCGACGCGATCGTCGTTGCCGAGTTCACATTCGGCGTCGAGAACGAAGGGGTTGCCGGGGACCAGCGTGGTCTTGCCGTTTTCGAATTTGCCGACGCGAATCTTCGGACCTTGCAGGTCGGCCATGATGCCGACTTCGCGGCCGGCCTGGCGGGCCGCCTCGCGCACGAATTCGGCGCGCTGGCGGTGGTCGTCGGCAGTGCCGTGCGAGAAATTGAGCCGCACCACGTCGGCCCCTGCCCGAATCATTTGCAGCAGGATTTCCGGCGTACTGGAAGCCGGTCCGATGGTAGCGACAATCTTGGTGGCGCGATGCATGAGTCTCCTCGTCTGGATAGGATCGCTGGAATGAGCGCTGCGAGTCGGATGCGGAGGCTGCGCACCGAAGGATGCTGCCGGGGGCTGCGCGCCGGTTGAAAACCAGCGTCGCTTTATGGGGTGAAGCGGTGTTCGACACCAGCACGGGGGATGCCGGTGGGGGTGCGGGCGCGACCTCTGCGTCCGGGAGTTCTGCCGGCGAGGGGGCGGCTTGCACAGCGTTTGCACTGGACAATTCCGCTGCCTCGTTGGCAGTGGCCAACTCCGCGAGCGCGAGGGGCGACCCGGATTCTTCCTGCTCGGTTACTGCGTGGGCTGTTGCGTGGTTTAACGCTTGCGGTACTGCGGCGGAGCGCGCTTCGCGCTCCCCTGCCGTTGCAGCTGCGGTGTTGCGCGGCAACATGCTACCGCGCGCTTTTGCAGACTTCGCTGAGGGGGAGCGCGTCGCCACGTTAAGCCCGCGATTCCAGAACTTCGACCGCCGGCAGCTTCTTGCCCTCAAGGAACTCGAGGAAGGCGCCGCCGCCCGTTGAAATGTAGCTGACCTTGTCGTGGATGCCGTACTTGGCAATCGCGGCCAGCGTGTCGCCGCCGCCTGCAATCGAGAACGCCGGCGATTTGGCGATCGCGTCAGCGAGCGTCTTGGTTCCGTTGCCGAACTGATCGAATTCGAACACGCCGACCGGGCCGTTCCACACGATCGTGCCGGCCTTTTCCAGTTGTGCGGCGAGCACCTTGGCGGTTTCCGGTCCGATGTCGAGGATCATGTCGTCGTCCTGCACGTCCGCCACGGCTTTCACTTCAGCCTTGGCGGTCGGCGAGAATTCTTTCGCCGTGACCACGTCGATCGGAATCGGCACCGAGGCGCCGCGGGCTTTCGCGGCGTCGATAATGGCCTTGGCTTCGTTGACCAGATCGGCTTCGGCGAGCGACTTGCCGATCTTCAGGCCCGCCGCCAGCACGAACGTATTGGCGATGCCGCCGCCAACGATCAGCTGATCGACCTTGTCGGCGAGCGACTTCAGGATGGTCAGCTTGGTGGACACCTTCGAGCCGGCGACGATTGCCACCAGCGGACGCTTCGGCGCGCCCAGCGCCTGGCCGAGTGCTTCGAGCTCAGCGGCCAGCAGCGGCCCCGCACAGGCGACCGGCGCGTATTTGGCGATGCCGTGCGTGGTCGCTTCGGCGCGGTGCGCGGTGCCGAACGCGTCGTTCACGTAGATGTCGCAGAGCTTCGCCATTTTCTGCGCGAGTTCGTCGGAATCCTTCTTTTCGCCCTTGTTGACGCGGCAGTTCTCCAGCAGCACGACCTGGCCCGGCGCGACGTTCACGCCGTTTTCCACCCAGTTGGCCACCAGCGGCACGTCACGGCCGAGCAGCTCGGCCAGACGCTTCGCGACCGGCGCAAGCGAGTCTTCCGGCTTGAATTCGCCTTCGGTCGGGCGGCCCAGATGCGACGTAACCATCACGGCGGCGCCTGCGTCCAGCGCGGCCTTGATCGCCGGCACGGAGGCGCGGATGCGGGTGTCTTCGGTGATGTTGCCTTGATCGTCCTGCGGCACGTTCAAATCGGCGCGGATGAACACGCGTTTGCCGGCTAGCTTGCCTTCGGCGATCAGATCGGAGAGACGCAATACCTTGTTCATGGGCGTGTATGTGCGAGTTGATGAGAAGGCGGTGGCGGACGACGCGCTGGGTCGTGAGCGCGGCAAACTCCAGCGCTTGGGCACGGCAGCGGCTCCACTGAGTCGGGCGCCGGCGGCAGAGCCGCGGCTGTCGCGCCATGCAGCGGCGCGCTTATCCCGGAAACAGCCATTTTAACTGATCCACACTGCCTTCAGACCCGCAACCAGGCGAATGTCCCGTATTTGGAGGATGCATCGCGCATGTTGCAACACAGCATTTTCAGTTCAATCAATTACATGAAGAGGCGCAAGAGCGTGAACACGACCATTCCCACCACAATCGTGCCGAGCATGGTGCGTCGCAACAAAAACCACGCGAGACCGGCCAGCGTCGCGTAAAACTCGTGGTTCGACGGCGCAAACGAGAGCCCTTCCGGCGTGCTCAGCACATCGGGCAGCACGACGGCTGCCAGCGCCGCGGCCGGCGCATAGCGCAGCATCCGCTGAACGCGGGCCGGTAAAACCGTGCGCTCGCCGCCGATTAGAAACATGGCGCGTGTCACTGCGGTGACGAAGGTCATGCCGATAATGGCCAGCCAGATCTGCGTGGATGTCATGGGGAATCTCCGGCGCGGTTACGGATGCGGCGCAAATCGGCACGCTCGACCATCAGGTCGGCGGCACTGCCCGCGAGAATCGCCGCGATCACCGCCAGCGGCAGCTCGAGCCGGTACGGCAGGTCGAAAGCGAGCAGCGACACGAGGCCCGCAATGCTGACGGCAACCAGCGTGGAACGCGTGGCGATCGCCGACACCATGATCGGCAGCAACGCCAGCGTGCCCGCGAGCGCGAGGCCCCAGTTGTCCGGAATCAGGCTCGCCAGCAGGATGCCGACGATCGACGAGACCTGCCACGACAGCCAACTGCACACCGCCATGCCCCAGAAATACGCCTCCTTGCCAGGCAGGTAACCGGTCTGGAAGCTCTTCTTCTGAAACAACAGGTAGATCACGTCGCCGTTGAAATAGCCCAGTACGATGCGCCGCCACATCGGCAGATAGGAAAAGTGCGGCGCGAGACCGGCGCTGAAGATCACAAAGCGCGTATTGACCATCGCGGCGGTGAGCAGCACGGTCCAGACCGGCAGCTTGGCGGCGAGGAGTGGCAGCACGGCCAGTTGCGACGAACCGGCGTAGCACAGCAGCGACATGGTGAGCGCCTGCGGCAGCGCGAGCACGGACTTGCTCATCGCAATGCCAGTGACGAGGCCCCAGGAGAAAATCGCCATCAGCGTGGGCGAATAGTCGCGCGCGCCTTCACGGAAGGCACGGCGATCGGTATCTGACAGTCGAGCGAGCATGGGGCGAAAACGCGGGCGTGAGACGGCGCCGCAACGAAGGGAAGTCGGCGCCAGGTCGTCAAGCACCCGCTGGCGCATCCGGATTTGAATTATGCGTGCGCCGAATTATAGCGCCCGGTGTGCGGCCAAATGCCCGTTTCGTGTGCAAAAGACGCTAAAATGACGCTCTTTCACCGCACCCGCTGGAGAATCGTATGTCAATGGCCGACCGCGACGGCAAGATCTGGATGGATGGCAAGCTCATCGACTGGCGCGACGCCAAGATCCACGTGCTGACCCATACGCTGCATTACGGCATGGGCGTTTTCGAAGGTGTCCGCGCCTACAAGACGGCGGATGGCGGCACGGCGATTTTCCGCCTGCAGGAACACACCAAGCGCCTCTTGAACTCGGCCAAGATCTTCCAGATGGACGTGCCGTTCGACCACGAAACGCTGGCCGCCGCGCAATGCGAAGTGGTCCGCCAGAACAAGCTGGAATCCTGCTACCTGCGCCCGATCATCTGGGTCGGCTCGGAAAAGCTCGGCGTGTCGGCCAAGGGCAACACGATCCACGTGGCGATCGCCGCCTGGCCGTGGGGTGCTTACCTCGGTGAAGACGGCATTGCCAAGGGCATCCGCGTGAAGACTTCGTCGTTCACGCGGCATCACGTGAACGTGTCGATGGTCCGCGCCAAGGCGTCGGGCTGGTACGTGAACTCGATTCTCGCCAACCAGGAGGCGATCGCCGACGGTTACGACGAGGCGCTGCTGCTCGACGTGGACGGCTACGTGTCGGAAGGCTCCGGCGAGAACTTCTTCCTCGTGAACAACGACAAGCTGTACACGCCGGATCTGTCCTCGTGCCTCGACGGCATCACGCGCGACACGGTTATCACGCTGGCGCGCGACGCGGGCATCCAGGTGATCGAAAAACGCATCACGCGCGACGAGGTCTACACCTGCGACGAAGCGTTCTTCACCGGCACCGCCGCCGAAGTCACACCGATCCGCGAACTCGACAACCGCACGATCGGCTCGGGCGCACGCGGCCCGATCACCGAGAAGCTGCAATCGGGCTTCTTCGATATCGTGAACGGCAAGAGCGACAAGTACGCGCACTGGCTCACCAAGATCTAACGCGCGCTGCACCGGCCCGGGCCCCTGGTCTTTTGCCGGCGCAACGCACGCACCCTGCATACAACGAGAACGTCCCCATGAGCGAAATCAAGGAAATGCCGCTGGTCGAACTGTCGGCAAAAGACCTGCCGGCGTATTGCCCGAACCCGGCCATGCCGCGCTGGAGCGCGCATCCGCGCGTCTTCATCGACGTCACGCACGGCGAAGCAAAATGCCCGTATTGCAGCACGCGCTACAAGTTGCGCGACGGCGAAGTGGTCAGGGGTCACTAACCTGAATATCGCGCACTGAGCACCGATCGCTTGCTGCGCTCTTTGCCGGCTCGCCCGCTGCCCGCCGGTTCGTCACGTGACGCGCCGGCTTTGCTATTGCAGCAGGTGGCGGCAAGACAAGCGCTTCGCAGCCAAGCCGCAGCCGCGGCGGGACTGGCCATGCCGGACCCGCACCGCAAAGCTCGCGGCTTTTCCCCTTTGACACCATCGAACGCCACGCGCATGGCGCGCGCGGCGCTTCGTTTCGACACCGGACACTCACTCTGATGCGTCGCGCGTTGGTTATCGCACCGAACTGGATCGGTGACGCATTGATGGCGCAGCCGCTGTTTGCGCGCCTCGTGAAATTGCATCCGCGCATCGTGATCGACGCGGTCGCGCCCTCGTGGGTCGCACCCGTGCTCGAACGCATGCCTGAGATTCGCGACGTCTACGCAACCGACCTCGCGCACGGCAAGCTGCAGATGCTGCGCCGCTGGCAACTGTCGAGCGACTTGCGCGACGTCGGCTACGACGCGGCTTACGTCCTGCCGAATTCGCTCAAGTCGGCACTGATTCCATGGATGGCGGGCATTCCGCTACGCATCGGCTACACCGGCGAAAGCCGCTACGGCTTGCTGAACGTACGTCACGCGAATCCGCGCAAAGACGAACGCCCGCCGATGGTCGGTCACTACGCCGCGCTCGCCTACGCGCCCGGCGCCAAGATCCCCGACGACCTGCCGATGCCCCGGCTCGATGCCGACTTGAACGAAGCCTCGCGCGTCTCCGCGCGCTTCAATCTGGATACGCGTGTGCCGCTGCTGGTGTTCTGCCCGGGCGCCGAGTACGGTCCGGCCAAGCGCTGGCCGCCCGAGCATTTCGCAGCGCTCGCGCAGATCGTCGGCCAGTCGTTCCCGTACACGCAGATCGTCGCGCTCGGCTCGCCGAAAGACGCGCCGCTTGCCCAGGCCATCGCCGAAAAAGCGCCGAACGTGCGCAATCTGTGCGGCCAGACCGCGCTGAGCGAGGCGTGCGCGCTGATCGCGCGGGCCAACGCCGTCGTCACCAACGACTCCGGGTTGATGCACGTGGCCGCCGCGCTGCGCCGGCCGCTGGTGGCCGTGTACGGTTCGACCGATCCACGCCACACGCCGCCCTTGTCCGAGCTTGCGAAGGTACAATGGCTCCATCTCGAATGCAGTCCCTGTTTTCAGCGCGAATGTCCGCTAGGGCATCTGAACTGCCTGAAGCAGCTGAGCGCCGAGCAGGTATTCGGCGATTTGCGCGGCATGTTGCTTGCGCAACGTTGAGCCAAACTGATTCGACTGATACTTGCACGCAACACCGCACGCCCCTGAACGCGTCGCGTCATGTTCGCGCCTTGCGGCGCGGGCATTCTCGCGCTTGGGTGCGATTGTCCGGTGCTCCGGACTGTCCCGCTGAGCTGCCCCGCAACCGCGCGCCGCGCACAAGAGACTGACGAGCCATGCCACGTTTTGCCCATATCTTCGAAGCCGCCGCCGATACGCTGAACGCCTATTACCAGGCCGTCGCCGAGGTGAATATCGACAGCTTGATGGGCCTGTGGATCGATGAGGAGTTCGTCAGTTGCATCTGCGCCGACGGCTCCCATCTGCACGGCCTCGACAGTATTCGCGCCGGCTTGCAAATCCAGCTCGAAACCGCGCCCGTTTCGATTGAACCGCTCGATATTCGCGTCTACGACAGCCTCGGCACGGTCGTCTACGCCATTGCCGAAGCGCACCGCCCGGCCGATCCGAAGGCGGCGCCCACCATGGTGTTCACCACTTACGTCATGGTCCACGAACGCGGCGAGTGGCGGATCGCGCATATTCACGCGAGTCCGATGCCGAATGAGACCGCCAGTCAGTTCGCCACCAAGATGCGGCATGGTCAGGGATCGCTGCACTGACGTTTGACGGGCGTTTGCCTGTTTCACCGGTTTGATCTTTTTGCTTCGACGCTGGTATGAGTACGCCCCGCAGGAAGTCCCCCGTCTCGAATGAGGTCCCGATTGGGCATTGGGGGACGACGCACGATACATCCGCCTCTACCGGCGCAACACGCGCCGCAGCCGCTGCCAGGACCACGCTCGATCTGTTCTACCGCGCGCCGCTCTGGCTGCCGAACCGGCATGTGCAGACCATCGTTCCCGCGTTGTTCGCGCGCCGTCCGGCCGTCACGTTCCGGCGTGAACGCTGGGATACGCCGGACGGCGATTTCATCGATCTCGATTGGGTGGTGCATGACGGCCAAGCCGCCTCCGCGCTCTACCCGCTCTCCCCGCCTCAAGTTCCGGCCGAAGACGCGCCGCTGTTCGTCCTGTTTCACGGCCTCGAAGGCGGTTCCACGTCGCACTATGCGGCCACGTTGATGGCCGCCGCGCGCGACTACGGCTGGCATGGCGTCGTGCCGCACTTTCGCAGTTGCAGCGGGCCGCTGAACCGGTTGCCGCGTTTTTATCATCTCGCCGACAGCAACGAAGTCGACTGGATCCTGCGGCGCCTGCGCGCCACGCATCGCGGGCCCATCGTGGCGGCGGGCGTGTCGCTCGGCGGCAATGTGCTGCTGCGCTGGCTCGGCGAGCGGCGCGAAGACGCGTCGCCGGTGCTCTCGGCTGCCGCGGCGATTTCGGCGCCGCTCGACGTGCATGCCGGCGGCCGTGCGCTATCGCAAGGCTTCGGCATGGTCTACACGCGCAATTTCCTGAAGACGCTGAAGCAGAAGGCCGAGCAGAAGCTGGCGCAGTTTCCGGGGCTGTTTGACCGCGACACGATGCTGGCGAGCCGCACCATTTACGACTTCGACAACGTGGTGACGGCGCCGCTGCACGGCTTTCGCGACACAAACGACTACTGGAGCAGCGCGACCACCCGGCCGTTGCTGCCTGGGATTGCCGTGCCGACACTGGTACTGAACGCGCGCAACGACCCGTTCTTGCCGGCCGAAGCGTTACCGGCGCAGCATGAGGTGTCGGCATCGGTAGAGCTCGATCAGCCCATGCACGGCGGCCACGCCGGCTTTATGACCGGACCCTTCCCGGGCCGCATCGACTGGTTGTCACAGCGCGTGCTCGGTTATCTGGAGCGGTACGTCGATCATGGATGACATCGTCAAGCAGGCCTTGGCTAAATGGCCGAATGTGCCGAGTTGCACCGGCTGGCTGATGCTGGACCGGCGCGGCAATTGGCGCATGCGGGATGAAACCGCTCAGGCCAGCGGCGCGCCTGGCACGCCGATCCGGCACGAGGCGTTGCTCGGATTTATCAATCGGAATTACGACGCCGATGAACGCGGGCAGTGGTTTTTTCAGAACGGGCCGCAGCGCGTGTATATCGAGTTGGGTTATACGCCGTGGGTGGTGAGGTTGTCTGCCGATGCCGCCGGGGTGCTTTCTTTGACGGATCAGGCTGGAGGGGCTTTCGTGCCTTCGGCGGTGTTGGTCGACGATGAAGGCGGGATTCTGTTCGTCGACGGCTCGGCGCCACCGAGAGTCGCTGTTTTGCACGACCACGACCTCGAGGTTTTTTCTGACCACGCGACGTTGGGCGATGACTCGATGAGCGGGATGTTTCGCTGGAACAATGGCGTTGTGCTGCCCTTGCAGGGCGTGCAGCGAAACGAGGTTGCCGCGCGGTTCGGGTTTGTCGACAGTCCGGCGGCGAACGCTTAGGTTTTGCCAGCTTAGTGCCTGGGTCTTTTGCACACTTTTGCACAGCCCGCGTTCTGGTCAGACTGCGAAGGCCAGCAACACCCCCTAACTCTTCTCGTCGAGCCGCTCCTCTTTATATCGGCTCTCCATCTAATGTAACCGGGCATCGACGGTCGCGAGATCGTAGTAGCCGATCACCTTCAGATCACGCGCTTCCTTCAATTGCCGGATGGCCGACGGCCAGGCTCCCTCGAGGGCGAATTTCTCGGCCAAGGCCCGATGCTGCGTCAACGCATCTCCACTGCCGGCGCTTGCCTGTGCAAGGTACATCCACCAGGCAGGCTGATCGGGTTGCGCACGCGTTTCCTTCAAAGCCAGCGCCTGCGCGGCGGTAAATTGCTTCAAGGTCAGCAAGGTCTGGATATGCACGTCGATCGCGGCGTTCGACTGCGGCCAGCGCTTCTGCGCAAATTCGGCAAGACGAGCCGCCTCATCATTACGCCCGGCACGGCGTGCGATGTCGGCCGCCAGCACGTCGAGACTCGGCGAACTGCACATGGGCCCACCTTCACCGCGTTCACCGCGTTCGGCACGCTCACTCGCTCCAAACACCGCGCGCGACGAAGCCAGCGACGCCACCGCATCGTCGTAACGTTCGAGCAGCATCTGCCCATACGCGATCCCGTACCAGTTCGCGGCGACGTTCACCGCGGTACGGTCCTCGATTTCGGAACGCAGGCGCGAAATCTCATCGGCGTATTCGCTGCGCGAGCGGTCCTGCAGCAAGCGCGCCCGCGCCCGCACAAATCCGTATTCGGAGGTCTGATGCGGCTGCCGGTATGGCGCGCGGCGCGCACGGTCTGCCATGTCGGCGATCCGTTCGCCGGTCAACGGGTGGGTGCGCGCGTAGGCCGGTATGCCCGTGTCGTTCATTGCCGCGCGATCGAGGCGGCCGAAAAACGTCGTCATCGCGTAGGGGTCGTAGCCGGCGCCGGCCAGCAGCAGAAAGCCGACTCGGTCCGCTTCGTGCTCGGCGAAGCGCGAGAAACGCAACTGGTTGTCGACCGCATACGCCTGGCCGCCAATCGCAATCGCGCTGCCGAGGTCGCCGCTGTGCGCGAGCACGCCCGCCACGATGCCGAACAACAAGCCGGCGAGCGCGGCATAGGAGCTGTGTTCGCCGGTGGTGATCATCCGCGAAATGTGCCGCTGCAAGACGTGCCCCATCTCGTGACCGAGCACGGAGGCGAGTTCGGAGTCGGTTTGCGTCGTCACGATCAAACCGGCGTTCACGCCGATAAAACCGCCCGGCAGCGAGAAGGCGTTGATCTGCGTGTCGCGGACCGCGAACAGCTCGAAGTCCGGACGATAGCCGCCGATGTAGAGCGCGCTCGCCGCTGCGGAAAGTTTCGCGTCGACCGAGTTCAGATAGTCGCGCACCAGCCAGTCGTCGAGATAGTCGGGGTCGCGGCGCACCTCTCGCATTACGCGCTCGGCTTGCGGCGTCAGCGAGCCGGAGCCGCCGTTGCCGAGGTCGGGCAGTTGCTGCGTGACGATGGGGACACGCCATCCGGTGGTCGCGCTCGCGTTGCCGGAAAAGCGGCTCTGCGCGCCGCCATAGACGCCGAAAACGCGTTGGGCGATATCGGGTGGCACGATCGGGTCGGCAAATGATTCGACCGGGCCGCTCTCCAATGGCGGTTCGGCGGACTGCACGTTGAGCGCGAGGTTCGTGTTCGATGCGGCGCGCGATTGCGCGAACACGCCCGGCGGCGCCGCGAGCGCGACAGACAACAACGCAGCAAGAATCCGTTTCGAACGCATCGCGAGGTCGATATGACGAAGTCGAAAAGCGACACCCGCCGCTCGGACTAAGATAACGGGCATAGGGCAATTGTAATCATCCCGGCCCGCGCGGCCACACTGCTATGATAGGCGCCCTCTGAAGGAGCCCAACCATGCCTGAACTCACTCATTTCGATGCCGCCGGTCAGGCGCATATGGTGGATGTCGGCAGCAAGCAGGAGACGAAGCGCATCGCCATTGCGCGTGGCTCGATTCGCATGCTGCCGGAAACGTTCGCGCTGATTCGCGATGGCAATGCCAAGAAAGGCGACGTGATCGGGATCGCGCGGATCGCTGCGATTCAGGGTTCGAAGCGCACCGCCGATCTGATCCCGCTATGTCATCCGCTCGCGCTGACGCGCGTCAAAGTGGACTTCGAACTCGATGAAGAACTGCCCGGCGTGCACTGCACGGTGCAAGTGGAGACGCTGGGACGCACGGGCGTGGAAATGGAAGCGCTAACCGCCGTGCAGGTTGGACTGCTGACGGTGTACGACATGTGCAAGGCGGTGGATCGCGGCATGACGATCACCGATGTGAAAGTGCTGGAGAAGCACGGCGGGAAGTCTGGGGATTGGGTGGCGGGTTGATGACGGCCAAGGCCATCGCCCCGCTCCACCTCTAAAGCATCAGCTACGGCTACAAAACGACAGCGCAGCTCAATCCTCGTCGCTGTCGTCGTCCTGATTGACGTTGCCGGACGGCAGGCCGTAGCGCTTGACCAGTTCCGCCTTGAAACCGGCCAACGTCTTCTGCTCGTCGCACAACTCATACACGTAGGCCAGCTGCGAAGGCCAGTCGTTCAACTCCACAGCGAAGATCTTCAGACGCTCAATGGTGTCGAACGCCCCCGCCGTATCGCCGCTCAACGCCTGCAGCACCGCGTACCGGCGCAGCACGGTTTCGCCCGGCAGCAGCGCCATCGCCTGCTTATGCATGGCGAGCTTGTGCTGCAGGTTCATCGAATTCATGGGTTCCAACGTCGCCAGGCCATATTCGCCCCACGCCCGGAACAGGAACGACGGATCCGCGCGATACTGCTCGGCCGGACGCGAGCCGTAATACAGCACCTCGGAACGCTGGTAGTCGCGAAACACGGGATACAGCGCGGCCACGCCACCGAACACGACCACCGCAAACACACCGAACGACAGGCGGCCAGGCACGAGGCGCAGCGGCCGCGTCTCGAGCAACCCGAACACGAACATTGCCGGCAGCAGGAAGAACATGTACTGCTGCGGATACTCGACCAGCGCATGCATGACCAGCACGCCGATCAGCGCAATGCCGAACACGCGCGCGGCGCTCTGCGGCGCGCGAACCACGCGCACCAGCCACGTGATCAGGCCGAACAGCACGATGGCGAGACCGATCAAACCGGTTTTCGCGAGCAGGTCGATGAAGATGTCGTGCGAATTATTGGCAATCTCGACGCCGCCCAGCGACTTCGCATACTCGAACTGGTAGCTCGGAAACTCGCCCCAGCCGACACCCAGCAGCGGATGCGCCTTGAACATCGTCCAGCCGTATTTCCACAGCGCAAGGCGCGGCGCGATCTGGCCGGCGTCCTTGAAACGGTCAGCCGCCGACTGCCCAAGTTCCAGGTGGTAGCGCACGTTGGCCCAGCGGATCAAGGCATTGACGACGAAGAACAGCACCGCCAACACGATCGGGATCAGCCATTCGCGATTGCCGCGGCGCAGAAGCGGCTGGCTGCGCGTCTGCGCAAAGGCCATCCAGAAACCCGCCACCACGATCACGCCCATCTGCAGCCAAGGGCCGCGCGATACGGTCAAAGCGAGACCAATAGCGAAAATCGCCGACGCGAGCAGCCAGATGCTGACGGCGATGCGGCGTGTCTGCACGAGGAACAGCGCACCCGCCATCGCGAATGCGATATAGGTGGCGAGGTGGTTCGCCTGCGCCATATTGCCGAACGGCCGGCGCTCGACGGTGATGTTATAGGCGACGACAAACGGCGACACGCGCACTTCGAGGTGAAACAACTGGATCACCTGGCAGAACACGGCAAACAGGCCGCCAACGATCAACGCCCCAGCGACCCAGCGCAGCACCGTTTCGTTCAGCTTGACGCGGGTGAAACCGTAGCCCGCATGCGTGGCCATGAATGCGGCGAGCAAGTAACCGCCGCCGAGCCAGTTCATCGACGGCTGGGTGACCGGCAGCAGCACCGACTGCGCCACCAGCACCAGCCCGAACAGCAACGGCACCAGCGCGACGACCGGCGACGCAAACGTCACGCGCGGCCTGGCCGTCGAAACCAGCAGCACGACGCCCGCGCCCATTAGCAGATACAGCGCGAGCGCCGTGAATTCAGCGTAGAAGGTCGGAATCGGATACGTGTGGGTGACGACTGCATAAGGCAGCACCAACGCAAGAGCCAACAGAATGAGAGACAGATAGCGCGCAAATGGGGTGGGCATCGAATAACCGGAGGGCGTCAGCAACCGGCGCACTATACAAAGAAATTCTCCTGCTGTGCGCCGGCTGGGCTGAAATATCCCGAAAATCAGTGTTTTACGTTCGGATAACAACTCCCCCGATCGTTCGCCCGATGACTTATGAACGGCACTCCGGTGGTGCAAGATTCGACGGCAACGATGGCGCATCGGCAGGTGCGGGCCCGGCGCCAGGCGCTGGCAACGAGGAGGGCGTTTTACCTCCGGCGAAACACTCCCAGGTGACCGCGCCCGCCTGCACGGCACCCTTGCTCAAGGCGATCCGCGCAGTGGGTGCGTCGGCATTGTCCGGCACCGAGGGCACGAGTGTCAGCGTATTCGAACCGGCAGGCGCGACGCGCGTCGTGAAAGCAACGGTGATCTGGCCGTTGTCGTCGTCGACATGAACGGATTCGACGTTGCGGGTGGCGGGCGGCGATGCATAGCCGCCGCCGAACGCGTTGCCACTGGCGGCGTTTTCGGACACCGCGAGCCGTGCGGATGCGGCCAGCGAGAGCCCTTCCCCCACACGGCTGCGGGCCAGATAGTCCTGATACGCCGGGATCGCATAGGCCGCGATGACGCCGACAATCGCCAGCACGATCATCAACTCGATCAGCGTGAAGCCGACACTAAAGCAGCGGCAAGCGCGCGCGAGGGGTGCACTCCAGCGCGCTCTTTCGAACGCGTGCCGCGGGGAAGGCGTGGACAGTGAAAAAGGGGAGTACGGCAAAGTAACGGTCATCGGCAGGCTCCTGAAACGAAAAACGCCTGCCCCGCGAATCGGGGACAGGCGTTTCAATCGTAGCCAGCGGTGCTCGTTTCACACAGTCAGCCGAATGGCTAACGTTGCGCGCCAATACGGCTGCGGCTGCGGCTGCGGCGGATACGGCTTTAAGCCCGGGCCGCCGCACCGTTATCGTTCAGCACCCGACTCAGATCAGCTTAAGCTCAAACCGCCGCGCGGTTTGCGTTGCGGCGCTTGAGCAGATAACCCAGGATCACGACGAACAGCGCACCGGCGATGCTCATGCCGTACTCTGCCGCCGGCGTATCGAGGATCGGCCAACGGTCCCCAGCCGGGTCGTTGATGATCAGGCCGCCCGCGATCCAGCCGAGCAGTGCCGCGCCGAGCGTGATGACGATTGGAAAGCGGTCGAGCAGCTTCAGCACCAACTGGCTGCCCCACACGATCAGCGGAATACTCACCACCAGGCCGAAAATCACCAGCGCGAGGCGATGTTCGGGGTCGGCCGCCTCGGCCGCGCCCGCGATCGCGATCACGTTGTCGAGGCTCATCACCGCGTCCGCAATGATGATGGTTTTAATCGCCGCGATAAGCTTGTCTGCCGGCTTGATATTCTCGTGGACGTCATGGGCGGGCGCCATCAGACGCACACCGATCCACAACAGCAACAGGCCGCCGGCAAATTTCAGCAACGGCACGTCGAGCAGCGCCACGGCAAACGCAATCAGCGCCACGCGCAGCACAATCGCGCCGGCCGTACCCCACAGCACGCCCTTGGTCCGCTGCTCAGGCGGCAGGTTGCGGCAGGCAAGCGCGATCACCACCGCATTGTCGCCACCCAGCAGGATGTCGATGACGATGATCTGAATGACTGCGCCCCAATGGAGCGTGGCGAAGAACTCGAGCATGAATGAAAGAGGACGAAGGGATCGGACGAATCGGACGCGCCGGCAATAAAAAAGCGGAGGAGTCTGCACTCCCCCGCTTTTTTAAGACTGCCCGCTCACGAAAGGATTTCGTAAGCGTATCAAAAAACGCGCCAGGGCTGCGCGCGAATTTTGATTTACAGCATCGCCTTCAGAAGACGCGCCATTTCCGACGGGTTCTTCGTGACCGTGATGCCGCAGGCTTCCATGATTTCCAGCTTGGCTTCAGCCGTGTCCGCACCGCCCGAGATCAGCGCGCCGGCGTGGCCCATTCGCTTGCCCGGAGGCGCCGTGACACCGGCGATAAAGCCAACCACCGGCTTCTTCATGTTGTCCTTGATCCACTCAGCAGCGTTCGCTTCGTCCGGACCGCCGATCTCGCCGATCATGATGACGGCGTCCGTTTCCGGATCGTCGTTGAACATCTTCATCACGTCGATGTGCTTCAGACCGTTGATCGGGTCGCCGCCGATACCGACTGCCGACGACTGGCCGAGGCCGATCGCCGTCAATTGGCCGACTGCTTCATACGTCAGCGTGCCCGAACGCGACACGACGCCGATGCGGCCCTTGCGGTGAATGTGACCCGGCATGATGCCGATCTTCAGTTCGTCCGGCGTGATCGTGCCCGGGCAGTTCGGTCCGAGCAGCAGCGTCTTGCGGTTTTCTGCGCGCATGCGTGCCTTGAGCTCGATCATGTCGCGGACAGGAATGCCTTCCGTGATACAGATAGCGAGATCCAGATCGGCTTCGACCGCTTCCCAGATCGCAGCAGCAGCGCCTGCCGGCGGAACGTAAATCACCGACACGGTTGCGCCCGTTTCAGCCTTGGCTTCAGCGACGCTAGCGTAGATAGGAATGCCTTCGAAGTCTTCGCCGGCACGCTTCGGGTTCACGCCCGCAACGTACGCTTCGCGGCCGTTTGCATATTCACGGCAAGCACGCGTATGGAACTGACCGGTCTTGCCGGTGATGCCCTGCGTGATGACCTTGGTGTCTTTGTTAATCAGAATCGACATGTATTGACCTCTGTTCGTTTGGCGTCGCGCTGTTGCGCGCGAGGCGGGATGTTCTCCGCCCGCGTCGCTCGCGCGTCGCCATTCGTAATCCTGGTTGTCCTGGCTCAATGTGAAACTGAGCGCCCGACGAGCGCGCTCGTTACTTGCCTTGAGCGGCCGCAACGACCTTCTGAGCCGCTTCTTCCATGCTGTCTGCCGCAATGATCGGCAGGCCGGATTCAGCGAGCATCTTCTTGCCCAGGTCTTCGTTCGTGCCCTTCATGCGGACCACGAGCGGCACCTTCAGCGACACGGCCTTCGACGCCGCGATCACGCCTTCCGCGATCACGTCGCAGCGCATGATGCCGCCGAAGATGTTGACCAGAATCGCGGTCAGATTCGGGTTCTTCAGCATGATCTTGAACGCTTCCGTGACCTTCTCGGTCGTGGCGCCACCGCCCACGTCCAGGAAGTTCGCCGGTTCGCCGCCGAACAGCTTGATGGTGTCCATCGTTGCCATTGCGAGGCCTGCGCCGTTCACGAGGCAGCCGATGTTGCCGTCGAGCGAGATGTACGCGAGGTCGAACTTCGATGCTTCGACTTCAGCCGGATCTTCTTCGTCCAGATCGCGATACGCGACGATTTCCGGGTGACGGAACAGTGCGTTCGAATCGAAGTTGAACTTGGCGTCCAGCGCGATGACCTTGCCGTCGCCGGTCAGGATCAGCGGGTTGATTTCAGCGAGCGATGCGTCGGTTTCCCAGAATGCCTTGTACAGGCCTTGCAGGATCGAGCGCGCTTGCGGCAGCGAAGCGGCGGGCACGCCGATCTTCGTTGCGAGCTCGTCGGCTTCGGCGTCTTTCAGACCGGTCGACGGATCGACGGCGATCTTGTGGATCAGCTCAGGCGTCTTTTCCGCGACTTCTTCGACGTCCATGCCGCCTTCGCTCGATGCCATCACGACGATCTTCTGCGAAACGCGATCGATCACCAGGCCGACATACAGTTCCTTCTTGATGTCAGCGCCTTCTTCGATCAGCAGACGATTCACCTTCTGGCCTTCCGGACCGGTCTGGTGCGTGACGAGCTGCATGCCGAGGATCTGATTCGAGAATTCACGAACCTGTTCCAGCGACTTGGCGACCTTCACGCCGCCGCCCTTGCCACGGCCACCCGCGTGGATCTGAGCCTTCACGACCCATACCGGGCCGCCGAGCTCTTCCGCGGCCTTGACCGCATCATCCACCGAGAAGACCGGCTTGCCGCGCGGTACCGCGACGCCGAATTTCCGCAGGATTTCCTTACCCTGGTACTCGTGAATCTTCATGCGTGATTCCCTTCAGTCTGAGAGTTGGATTGAACTTCGTTTCCGCTGCCGTCGTTCATGCCGGACGCGTTGCCGCCCTCACCTGTCTGGCGGGCTGCCCCGTCGCCTGACGATGCCGCGCGATCCGCTGTATACGGAGCGCGGCCATACCAGCGCGGATAAAACTGTTGCACCGCCTCGCCGTCGAAACGCAGCGCATGGCAGCGTCCCAGCTGGAATGGCGGTTTGTCGTTGGAATGCTCGTCTGTGCTGTGCGACGTACCGTTCCCTGAACTCGCTGTCGCGCCTGGCGCGCTGTCACCTGTGTTCCATACGTCGCCGGCGAACGCCTGGATTGCGGCGGTAGGCAGGAGCGCGCACAACTCGGTGAGATGCGTACAGCCAGCCGTGCCGGCCAGCAAACGGGCAGCATCGCGACGGAAGTTCTGGAACAGATTGAGTCCGATGAGGGCACGGTAGGCGGGATTGCTGGCTTGGCACAAGCCTGGATAGGGCACCCAGTCGGACGACGCTTCGGCGTCGACGACGTTGAGCTTGCGATCGATGGTGATGCGAAGCCAGAGTTCATGGATCGGCTGACCATTGGGCCGGACGCCCGACGCAAGCACCACATCGCGCGGTTTTTCGTCGGTCAAGCACGCTTCCACATCCCACAGGCCATCGGCTCGCTCATAGGCTTCCGCTCTGATTGCGCGACGGTGGCGCAACTGACGGGACACTGGCGGGGAGAGCGGCATGCGGGAAGGAAAGGCCGGATTGGAAAACCCGTGAATTTTAGCATACTGGGTATTTGAGACAGGTTGGAATCCGCAGGCCCACCCAGCAGGCGGTTCAGCGCGGGAACCCTTATCACGAAGTGACGTACGCGGCGAGGGTTTGCTGCGGGATTGCCGCCGTTTGCCCGCGATTTGCCCGCGGTTTGCCCGCGGTTTGCGGCTATGCGCCACTTCAATCCTCGTCGAATCCTTTGAGGATTTTGCCGATCGTGGCACCCGAGAAACCGCGCGACGCCAGAAAGCGCGCCTGTTTGGCGCGCTCGGCGGCCGTTTCGGGCAGCCGATCGAATTTCTTCCCCCAGACGGCTCGAGCGCGCGCGAGTTCGGTTTCGCGCAGTTGCGCACTGGCCTCTTCGACCAGCGTTTGGTCCACTGCGTGCTGCTTCAATTCGCCGACGATCCGGCTTGCGCCCAGGCGTGACGCGCGCCGATGGATCAGGCTTTCAGCAAAGCGCGAATCGGACAGCCAGTTTTCGGCCTCCAGCGCGTCGAGCAAGGTATCGAGCGAATCGGTTTCTTCGACGAACGGCTTCAATTTGCGCGCCAGTTCAGAGCGGCTGTATTCACGCCGGGACAAATAGCCGAGCGCACGTCCTTTTAGCGAACGGGCCGGGCGTTGGGATTTTTTGGCTTCGTCCTGCCCTGACTTCGCCTCGCCGGGTGTGCGGCGCGAGCGGGTGTAGGTGGTTTCGGACGGGTCTGCTTCAGCTTGCGCGGAAGATTCAGACTGAGATTGACGACCCGAAGCGCGATCATGCGCGTCGAACGACTCGAACGGATCGTTGTCATCCTCGCGCGGGCCGTCCGCGTTGTTGCGTCCATTCTTGGACAGCGGCCGGCCCTTGCGTATCACGTGCTGGTTACTCTTCTTCGCCCGCGACTTCAGCGGCCGCACCGGTCGCCACTTCCGCCATGGCATTCACGCCCAGCGATTCGCGAATACGGTTTTCGATCTCACGGGCGACATCCGGATTTTCGCGCAGGAATTCACGCGCGTTGTCCTTACCCTGACCAATACGTTCGCCGTTGTAGCTGTACCAGGCACCGGCCTTGTCGACGATCTTGGCTTGCACACCGAGGTCGATGACTTCGCCCTGACGGGAAATGCCCTCGCCATACAGAATGTCGAAAATCGCTTCACGGAACGGTGGCGCAACCTTGTTCTTCACCACCTTCACGCGCGTTTCGTTACCGATCACTTCGTCGTTCTTCTTGATCGAACCGATCCGGCGAATGTCCAGACGCACCGACGCGTAGAACTTCAGCGCGTTACCGCCCGTGGTAGTTTCCGGATTGCCGAACATCACACCGATCTTCATACGGATCTGGTTGATGAAGATCACGAGGCAGTTGGTACGCTTGATCGTGCCGGTGAGCTTGCGCAGCGCTTGCGACATCAGACGCGCTTGCAGACCCGGCAGCGAGTCGCCCATTTCACCTTCGATTTCAGCCTTCGGTACGAGTGCCGCGACCGAGTCGATCACGATCATGTCGATCGAGCCCGAGCGCACCAGTGCGTCGGCGATTTCGAGCGCCTGTTCGCCGGTGTCCGGCTGCGAGACCAGCAGTTCATTAACGTTCACGCCGAGCTTGCCCGCGTACTGGATATCCAGCGCGTGCTCCGCGTCGATAAACGCCGCCGTACCACCGAGCTTCTGCATTTCAGCCACGACTTGCAGCGTCAGCGTGGTTTTACCGGACGATTCCGGACCATAAATTTCGACCACCCGGCCACGCGGCAAACCACCGACGCCCAGTGCGATGTCGAGGCCGAGTGATCCCGTTGAGACCACCTGGATATCTTCGACCGCCTCACCCGCGCCGAGCCGCATGACCGACCCTTTGCCGAACTGCTTTTCGATCTGCGCGAGCGCGGCAGCGAGTGCCTTGCTCTTTTCAGCAGTCAGTCCAGCCGAGCCTTTCTTGCTTTCTTCCATGAATCGTCCTTTGCTATGATGAACGGCGTCTGAGGCAGATGTGCGGCCCACTTTTAGATGGCAGCACACGAAACTCAGACACTGTATAAAAAAACAGTAGTTTTGGCAAGCACGATTCTCATGCGAACGCGCATTTTTACCGTCGCGCTGCCCAACTACCCACAATAATTTTCGGAGACCGCTGTGCGCCGGGGGGACACCCCACGGCGCCGGCCAGGCCAGGTTGGCGCACCATGCGAATTCTGATTGCCGAAGACGACAGCATACTCGCGGACGGTCTGGTTCGATCACTCCGCCAATCGGCCTATGCCGTCGATCATGTGAAGAACGGCGTCGAGGCCGACACCGCCCTGTCGGTGCAAACTTTCGACCTGCTGATCCTCGATCTGGGCCTGCCGCGCATGTCGGGGCTCGAGGTGCTGCGCCGCCTGCGCGCCCGCAATTCGAACCTGCCGGTACTGATCCTCACCGCTGCGGACAGCGTCGACGAACGCGTCAAAGGCCTCGATCTCGGCGCCGACGATTACATGGCCAAACCCTTTGCCCTGAACGAGCTCGAGGCGCGCGTGCGCGCGCTGACCCGGCGCGGCGCGGGCGGCGGCCCGACGGTGGTGCGGCACGGCTCGCTGTCGTTCGATCAGGTTGGCCGGATCGCCTATGTCAACGAGCAGGTGATCGACCTGTCGGCGCGCGAGCTCGGTTTGCTCGAAGTGCTGCTGCAACGGATCGGGCGGCTGGTATCGAAGGAACAGCTCGTCGACCATCTGTGCGAATGGGGCGAGGAAGTCAGCAATAACGCGATCGAAGTGTACGTGCACCGGCTGCGCAAGAAGATCGAGCCGAGCGGCGTGCGCATCATCACCGTGCGAGGCCTCGGGTACTGCCTCGAGAAAGCCGCCCTGCCCGCGAACACGAGCACAAATGTGAACGCGAGCGACAACCCGCTCGCGCCGCCTGCGTCCGGTGAGCCCGAAGCGCCGGCATCGCCGGGATCGCCGTCTTCGCCTCCGTCGGCCGCGATGCCGGCGAGCCATCACTACAAATAGAAGACGCCCATGTCCGCACGCGCAGACCGCGCTACGGCGCACGCGGCGGACCTCGACGAGGCACGCGACGAGCGCTACGCCAATCCGTTCGCCCCGCCCGACGAGACCGAAGCCGCCGCCGAAGCGCGCCCGCGCTCGCTGTTCGGCGAGATTCTCGACTGGATGCTGGCGCCGCTGCTGCTGCTTTGGCCGATGAGCCTCGCCGTCACCTACCTGGTCGCCAAGTCGATCGCCAACGGCCCGTTTGACCGCGCGCTCGAAACCGACGCCTACGTGCTGGCCCGCCAGATCCATCCGATCAACGGCGTGGCGGAGTTGTCGCTGCCCGATTCCACCCGCGACTTTCTGCGCACCGACAATGTCGACAGCGTGTTCTATCAGGTGCTCGGCACGCGCGGCGAACTGGTGGGCGGCGAGCGCGACATGCCGCTGCCGCACGAGGAGGACCGCCCTCCCCCGGGTCTCGTCGAATTCCGTGACGACGTGCTGCGCGGCAACGACATCCGCGTCGCCTATACGACCGTCGAGTTTCCGCAGACACCCGGCGCGCAGCCGGTGCTGGTGCAGGTCGCCGAGACGCTCGACAAACGCAGCCAGCTTGCCAACGACATCATCAAAGGCGTGATCCTGCCGCAGTTCGTGATCCTGCCGCTGGCGATCCTGCTGGTGTGGTTCGGCCTGTCGCGCGGACTTGCGCCGCTGCATGCGCTGCAGGCGCATATTCGCGCGCGCCGCCCGGACGACCTGTCGCCGCTCGAAGCTCGCCGCGCGCCGCCGGAGATCGAACCGCTGGTGACGTCGTTCAACGATCTGCTGACGCGCCTCGAACAGAACATGGAGTTGCAGAAGCGCTTTATCGCCGACGCCGCGCATCAGATGAAAACGCCGCTTGCCGGTCTGCGCACGCAGGCTGAACTGGCGCTGCGCCAGGACGCCTCCGAGGAAGTCCACCGCTCGCTCGAGCAGATCGCCACCAGTTCGGAGCATGCGGCGCGTCTCGTCACCCAGTTGCTCGCGCTGGCGCGCGCGGAAAACCGCATGTCGGGGCAGATTTTCACGCCCGTCGAAGTGACGGAAGTCGCGCGCAGCGCGGTGCGCGACTGGGTTCAGGCCGCGCTCGCCAAGCAGATGGACCTCGGCTACGAAGGACCAGAAGCGCCCGAAGCACCGGATACGCCGGTCGAAGTCGACGGCAATCCGGTCATGCTGCGGGAAATGTTGTCGAATCTGATCGACAACGCGATCCGCTACACACCGGCCGGCGGGCGAATCACCGTGCGGGTGCGGCACGACGTGACGGCGCGGCGCGTGCATCTGGAAGTGGAAGACACCGGGCTCGGCATTCCGGTGGCAGAGCGCTCGCGCGTGGTCGAGCGTTTTTACCGGATTCTCGGCCGCGAAGGCGATGGCAGTGGGCTCGGACTCGCGATCGTCCGCGAGATCACGACGATGCACGGCGGAGAGATGACGATCGACGATCACGTCTATCAAACCTCGCCGCGGCTTGCCGGAACGCTCGTGCGTATCAGCTTAAAGGTGCTCGAACGGGTACGGGACTTACCCTAAGCGCGCAAAAACCCTCGCTGGGCCCGTCGCCATATTGAGATACGTTAGCCGTAAATTGCGATAATTTACACGCCACTTAACGAATTTAGACGGAAATTCGGCCTAAAAATCCGAGACCGCAGTTTCACCCCTCCACGTCAGTACGCCGTAAGTTTTCACTCCAATAATCGGTTTCACGGGGACGCCTTTGCCGGCGGACCGCGTGCATATATCAATATTGGAGACGACTTATGGCTACCGTTGGCGGGCAACTCTCCCACGCGCCGATGACACACGAAGAGAAACGGGTGATCTTCGCGTCGTCGCTGGGTACGGTTTTCGAGTGGTACGATTTCTATCTGGCCGGCTCACTTGCGATCTTTATCAGCAAGAGCTTCTTCTCCGGCGTCAATCCGACTGCCGCCTTTATCTTCACGCTGCTCAGCTTCGCCGCGGGCTTCGCGGTGCGGCCGTTCGGCGCGATCGTATTCGGGCGCCTCGGCGACATGGTCGGCCGCAAATACACGTTCCTCATCACGATCGTGATCATGGGCCTGTCGACCTTCCTGGTCGGCTTCCTGCCCGGCTATGCATCGATCGGCATTGTGTCGCCGGTGATCTTCATCGCGATGCGCCTGCTGCAGGGTCTCGCACTCGGCGGCGAGTATGGCGGTGCGGCAACCTACGTCGCGGAACATGCGCCGCCGGGACGCCGCGGCTTCTACACCGCATGGATCCAGACGACCGCCACGCTCGGCCTGTTCCTGTCGCTGCTGGTGATTCTCGGCGTGCGCACGGCAATGGGCGAAGACGCATTCGGCGTATGGGGCTGGCGCATTCCGTTCATCGCGTCGATCGTGCTGCTCGGCGTGTCGGTGTGGATTCGCCTGCAACTGCATGAATCGCCGGTGTTCGAGCGCATCAAGGCCGAAGGCAAGACCTCGAAGGCCCCGCTGACCGAAGCATTCGGTCAATGGAAGAACCTGAAGATCGTGATCCTCGCGCTGATCGGCCTGACCGCCGGCCAGGCCGTGGTCTGGTACACGGGCCAGTTCTACACGCTGTTCTTCCTGACGCAGACGCTGAAGGTCGACGGCGCGACGGCCAACATCCTGATCGCGATCGCGCTCCTGATCGGCACGCCGTTCTTCCTGTTCTTCGGCTCGCTGTCGGACCGCATCGGCCGCAAGCCGATCATCATGGCCGGCCTGCTGATTGCTGCCTGCACGTACTTCCCGCTGTTCAAGGCGCTGACTCACTACACGAACCCGGCGCTGGAAACGGCTACGGCAAAGTCCCCGATTGTCGTGATCGCGAATCCGGACGAGTGCTCGTTCCAGTTCAACCCGGTCGGCACCTCGAAGTTCACGAGCTCCTGCGACATCGCCAAGAGCGCGCTCTCGAAGGCCGGCTTGAACTACGAGAACGTTGCGGGGCCGGCGGGCACGCTGGCGGAGATCAAGGTCGGCGATACGGTGATCAACACGTATGACGGCAAGGCCGCCGACGCCAAGGATCAGGGCAAGGCGTTCGACAAGACTCTGGCGACCACGCTGAAGACCGCCGGCTATCCGCCGAAGGCCGATCCGTCGCAGATCAACTGGCCGATGACCGTGGTGATCCTGACAATCATGATGATCTACGTGACGATGGTCTATGGGCCGATTGCGGCGATGCTGGTGGAGATGTTCCCGACGCGCATCCGCTATACCTCGATGTCGCTGCCGTATCACATCGGCAATGGCTGGTTCGGCGGCTTCCTGCCGGCGACTGCCTTCGCGATCGTGGCGGCCAAGGGCAACATCTACTCGGGCCTGTGGTATCCGATTGTGGTCGCGCTCGCCACGCTCGTGATCGGCATGCTGTTCGTCAGGGAAACCAAGGACTCGGATATCTACGCGAAGGACTGAACCGCCTGATGATGGATGGGCAATTTGAAAAAGTTGTGCGGCGGGGGTTGACAGCCCCCAGCCCTATCCTCATAATCTCGCTTCTTTCGGCGAATTAGCTCAGTTGGTTAGAGCGACGGAATCATAATCCGCAGGTCCGGGGTTCGAGTCCCTGATTCGCCACCAGTTGCAAGAAGAAGCCGCTGATCCACAAGATCAGCGGCTTTTTTGTTTTGGCTTTCCGTTTTGGCTTTCCCAAACAGCAACTTCAAGGAGGTTTCTTGATGACGTTCCGCACCGCCGCGCTTGCCGTGGCCACCGCATCCACCGCGCTTTTTGCCGCCGCATCGCCGCTCTTCGCCAACGCCCAGGCGAATGCCCAAACCAACACCCAAGCGAACACCCAAACGCCGCCCGACAATCAGTGGCGCGCCAGTCCGATCACGCTTTCAACGCTGCTGCAGGACGGCTACAAAATCGTCGCAGTGATCAATGGCGCACGCGGCAGCGTCGGCACAACTGATACCATTTTTGTTCAACGCGACCAGAGCGCGTTCAAATGCATCGACCCGGCGCAACCCGATGCGAAATCAAAGGCGGCCTGCTTCGAACTGGTTCAACCGTCTGGCGCCGCGCCTGAATCGAAATAAGCAGTGAACCTGGCCGCTGCAATTCATCGGCGAATGCCATAAAAAGAGCTAGGAGCGTGCGCGGCAGAAGTCTGATGTCATCCGGTCGGGCAGGGTAAACGTTGTTAGCAGATGACAACAAGCTATCTCCCCTACGAGCCGCAGCAGCAGATGTTGCTGCCCCACGCGCTGCAAGACTGGCTGCCCGAAGGGCACCTTGCCTACTACATCAGCGACACGGTGGACTCACTCGACCTCTCCGCTTTCCATGCGCGGTATGCCGGCGGTGGTCAGCGCAACCAGCCCTTTCATCCGGCGATGATGGTGAAGGTGCTCGTGTACGGCTATGCGACCGGCGTGTTCTCGTCGCGCAAGCTGGCCAGGAAGCTGCATGAGGATGTCGCGTTCCGGGTCCTGGCGGCGGGCAACTATCCGGCGCACCGGACGCTGTGCGACTTCCGCGCCTTTCACCTCAAAGAACTGTCGGACCTGTTTGTGCAGGTGGTGAAACTGGCCAGGGAGTGCGGACTGATCAGGCTCGGGACGATTGCCGTTGACGGCACGAAGATCAAGGCCAATGCCTCGCGCCACAAGGCGATGAGCTACGACCGGATGAAGAAAGCCGAGCTTGAACTGAAAGAACAGATCGATGCGCTGCTGGCAAAAGCGAAAGTGGCCGATGACGCTGAGAAGAACGAGCCTGAACTCGATATTCCGGCCGAGATCACGCGGCGCGAGGACCGGCTTGCGGTCATCCGTGCTGCGCGTGCGCGTCTGGAAGAGCGCCAGCGCCAGGCCGATATCGCGCGTGGTCGTAGCGACGACGACACGCCGCCGGACGGCGGCGACAAGCCGAAAAAGAAGTCGCGCTTCAAGTACAGGTTCGGCGAGCCCAAGCCCGACGCCCAGGAGAATTTTACTGACCCGGAAAGCCGGATCATGAAGCACGCCGGCGGCGGCTTCGACTATTCCTACAATGCCCAGGCTGCCGTCGACGACACGGCCCACATCATCGTCGCGGCCGAACTGGGTAACAGTGCCGCCGACAGCGGCCAGTTGCCAGGCGTTCTTGCTGCCGTGCTGCGTGACGCTGGCGCCAATCCCAGGCAAGTCCTTGCCGACGCGGGCTACCGGTCGGAAGCGACGTTCGAGCAATTGCGCGAGCATCCCGCCGAGCTGATTGTGGCGCCCGGACGCGAGGGCAAGAAAGATGTGAGGGTCGATGCCCTGAAGCGCCCGCTGTGCGCCGCGATGGCAGAAAAGTTTACTTCTGCGCAAACTCAGGCGGCCTATCGAAAGCGCAAATGGCTGTCCGAACCGCCGAATGCCTGGGTAAAAAGCGTTCTCGGATTTCGACAATTCAGCATGCGCGGACTGGCCAAGGCTCAGGCCGAGTGGAAGCTCGTCTGCGTGGCGCTGAACCTGCGCAGAATGTCGAAAATGAAACTTGCGTAAGCCCGGAAGGGGGCAAGTTTGCCTGATTTCGCCCCCGGGCAAACCATTTTTGCGCGCACTGGCGGGCAAAACTGCAATCGCAGTTGACGCCGCCCGATCTGGCGTCAACTCCGGAGGCTCAAATTCTGTCTGCCGCGCGGACTCCTAGCGCACGCTAGCTTGTTCGCGATACCGCGTTTCGCGCCCCCGGCACGCGCCCGCTGCTTGCATCACGCAAGCAGCGCATCACCCGAATCGTCACGCTCAACGATCGACCAGCCGGCTGAGATTGCCGCGCACCCGTTGCAGCAATGCGATGAGCTGCTTCGATTCTTCGTCGGTGAAACCGTTTAGCGCTTCGAGCGCGACTTCATCGCCTACTTTGCGGGCCTTGCCGAGCATGCGCTCGGCCTTCGGCGTCATGCGCACCTGACGCTCCCGGCGATCCTGCGGATTCGCCGTGCGCTCGATCCAGCCGCCATCTTCCATACGATCCAGCAAACGTCCCGCCGAAATCGGCGCGACTTCGAGCAGGTCCGCGAGTCGCGCCTGATTGACGTCGCCGTAGTGGGCGAGGTTGGCCAGCACGCGGCACTGCGCGCGCGTCAGATCGACCGATGATTTCGCGAGATCGTCGTAACGCTTGCCTGTCAGGCGGCCGACGTCGGAAATCAGAAAGCCGAAGCGTTCTTCGAGTTGGGTGGTCATGCGCGGATTATACGAAAGGCTTCTGTTTGTCATCGTCGAAACGGGCGAAAGCGGGCGAAAACGCGCCAAAACGGGCGCAATTCAGGCTCCGCATAATTCCTGGTGGGCACATTCGCTCGAAGCCGATATAGTAAGCATGCTTACTAATTTTGACGATCCCGGTTTCCCATGTCCTCCGACTCCACGCCGACGAGCGCCGCCGCCCCGCTCAACCGGCCGATGATCACCGTCGCGATCATGCTCGCCACGCTGATCCAGACGCTCGACAGCACCATCGCCAACGTCGCGCTGCCGCACATGCAGGGCACGCTGTCCGCGTCGCAGGACGAGATCACGTGGGTGCTGACCTCATATATCGTCGCGGCCGCGATCGCCACGCCCCTGACCGGCTGGCTGTCCGACCGGCTGAGCGTCAAGCGGCTGCTGATCTTCTCGATCGGCGGCTTCACCGTGGCCTCGGCGCTGTGCGGGTTGTCGGAAACGCTGACGCAGATCGTCGCGTCGCGTCTGCTGCAAGGGATTTTCGGGGCCTCGCTGGTACCACTGTCGCAGTCGATCCTGCTCGACATCAATCCGCGCGAAAAGCAGGGCCAGGCGATGGCCGTGTGGGGCATGGGCGTGATGGTCGGGCCGATTCTCGGCCCGACGCTCGGCGGCTGGCTCACCGATAGCTACAACTGGCGCTGGGTGTTTTTCATCAACGTGCCGATCGGTGCGTTTGCGCTATTCGGCGTGGCCACCTTCCTGCCGGCGCGCGAGCCGAAGCACGACGCGAAGTTCGACGCGTTCGGCTTTGCCACCCTGGGTCTCGCCATCGGCGCGTTGCAGGCAATGCTCGACCGCGGCGAGCAACTCGACTGGTTCGGCTCGAATGAAATTGTCATTGAGGCGCTGCTCGCGGCGATCAGCTTCGCGTTCTTCCTCGTGCATACGGCGACGGTCGGCAAGAAATCGTTCTTCAAGTACGAGTTGCTGAGGGATCCAAACTTCGCGACCGGCACGTTCTTCATCTTCGTGATCGGCGCGGTGATGTATGCGACACGCGCGTTGCTGCCGCCGATGCTGCAGAACCTGATGAACTATCCGGTCGCGACCACGGGTCTCGTCACGGCGCCGAGCGGCGCGGGGACCATGGTCGCGATGCTGTTTGCCGGGCGGCTATTGAAGCGGATCGACGCGCGGCTGTTGCTGCTCGCCGGCTTCCTGATCTCCGCATTTGCGCTCTGGCAGATGATGCAATACACGATCGTGCTGTCGGCGTCGGACATCGTCTGGCCCGGCGTGATCCAGGGCTTCGGCCTGGGTCTCGTGTTCGTGCCGCTGAGCGCGCTGACTTTCTCCACGCTCGCGCCCGAGCTGCGCGCGGACGGCACCGCAACGTACAGCCTGATGCGTAATATCGGCAGCAGTATCGGCATTTCGATCGTGCAGACGCTGATGACGCGCAACACGCAGGTCTCGCATGCCGACCTCGCGGCGAATATCACGCCCTTCAATCCGGCGATCCAGCCGATGCTCAACAGCGGCTCGAATTACGACCTGGCGGTGCTGAACGCGTCGATTACGCAGCAGGCGTCGATGATCTCCTACCTGAACGACTTCAAACTGATGTTCGTGGCCACGCTGCTGGTCATTCCGCTGCTGGTGTTGATCCGGCCGGCGCGCCAGGCGCCGGATGCGTCGGTGGCGCATGCGGCGATGGATTGAGCACGATCATGATGGCCGGCGGCAGGCGGCGCATTCGCGTCACGCTTACGCCTCGATTCTTCCGCGCGTCACGCCCAGCAATCCCGCCATCGCCTCGCGCGCCGCCACCGCCTTGCGGTCACGGATCGCTTCGAACACTGCCGTGTGCTCGGTCAGCGACGCGTTGAACACATCCGCGCGTTTCGCGTTCAGGCGCAGTTGCGCCTCCAACGTACGCTCGATCAGTGTGCCGAGCGGAATCAGCAATTCGTTGCTGCATGCCGTCAGCACGCTCAGATGAAACTGCAGATCGGCGCGCACCCATTCATCGACATTGCGCGCCGCGACCATTGACGCATGCGCTGCCGCCAGCGCGTTGAAGGTGTCGTCCGTGTGCGAGGCAGCCGCCAGAGCCGCCGCGTATGGTTCGATCATCTCGCGCATTTCCTGCAGCTTGAGCGCGAAGGCCATGGGCTCGGCCACGCGCGAGTACCAGTCGAGCACGTCGGCATCGAGCAGATTCCACGCCTGTTTCGGCCGCACTCGTGTACCCACCCGCGGACGCGATTCAATCAGCCCTTTCGACGTGAGCGTACGCAGCGCCTCGCGCAACACCGTCCGGCTCACGCCGAAGGTGTCGATCAACTCCGCCTCGCGCGGCAGGATCGAGTCGGGCGCGTAGTCGCCGCGCAGTATCGCGGTCGCCAGCAGATGGGCGACGCGCCCATGCAGATCGTGCTGAATAGCTTTCTCCCGGCAGCCTCTCGGCGCTATTGATATCGGACCTGAGCCCGGAATGGACCGCGATTATCCGGTATCTCAACCGGCTTACCCACTACTTGGGCGCCGCCACACACCCACCGCCCAGCCACTATTTGGCAAATAGTACTATTAATAGTACTTAAACGTGCTTTTGTTGTAGCATGTGAATCCTCGAAATTGCCTGCACACGCAGGCGCCCAGCCGCAAGGAGACGCACACCATGAAAATCACCAAGCTCGAAACCTTCATCGTTCCGCCGCGCTGGTGCTTCCTGAAGATCGAGACTGACGAAGGCATCGTCGGCTGGGGCGAGCCGGTGGTCGAAGGCCGGGCGCATACGGTGGCGGCCGCCGTCGAGGAACTGTCCGACTATCTGATCGGCAAAGACCCGCTGCTGATCGAAGACCACTGGCAGGTGATGTATCGCTCGGGCTTCTACCGCGGCGGCCCGATCACGATGAGCGCGATCGCCGGCGTCGACCAGGCGCTGTGGGACATCAAGGGCAAGCATCATGGCGTGCCGGTTCATGCGCTGCTGGGCGGCCAGGTGCGCGACAGGATCAAGGTGTATTCGTGGATCGGCGGCGACCGTCCGAGCGACGTCGCGAACAACGCGCGCGCCGTGGTCGAGCGCGGCTTCAAGGCGGTGAAGATGAACGGCTCGGAAGAGCTGCAGATCATCGACACCTTCGACAAGGTGCAAGGCGTCATCAACAACGTCGCCGCCGTGCGCGAAGCGGTTGGTCCGAACATCGGTATCGGCGTGGACTTCCATGGCCGCGTGCATAAGCCGATGGCGAAGGTGCTGGCTAAAGAACTCGACCCGTACAAGCTGCTCTTTATCGAGGAGCCGGTGCTGTCGGAAAACGCGGAAGCCTTGCGCGACATCGTCAATCAGACCAACACGCCGATCGCTTTGGGCGAACGTCTGTATTCGCGCTGGGACTTCAAGCACATCCTGTCGGGCGGCTACGTCGACGTCATCCAGCCGGACGCGTCGCACGCGGGCGGGATTACCGAGTGCCGCAAGATCGCGTCGATGGCCGAGGCGTACGACGTCGCGCTCGCGCTGCACTGCCCGCTGGGTCCGATTGCGCTGGCCACCTGCCTGCAGATCGACGCGGTGAGCTACAACGCGTTCATCCAGGAACAGAGCCTGGGCATTCACTACAACCAGGGCAACGACCTGCTCGACTACATCAGGAACCCTGAAGTCTTCAAATACGAAGACGGCTTCGTGTCGATTCCGCAAGGCCCGGGCCTCGGTATCGAAGTGAACGAAGAGAAGGTGCGCGAGATGGCGAAGGTCGGCCACCGTTGGCGCAATCCGGTGTGGCGCCACGAAGATGGCAGCGTCGCGGAATGGTAAAGGTGTGACGGCTTAACGGATTGACGAAGCGCCGCCTGCGGGCGGCGTTTTTCTTTTTCGGCGCTGGGCACGGGCGTTACGGTGCCGTGACGCGCGCTCCGTCGCAGTTACGTAACATCACGGACCGAAACGGCCTCAAGCCGCACTTTTCAGCCTTTCAACCGCCCCGCCCTGCTCTGCGCAAAGCCTTATCCAGAAAGGTTTTCCCGTCGTTCGTTCGGCACCGGACATACGCATGGCCCGCTCCTTGCTCAAATGCATTCAAACGACAATGCATCGGGGCAAATCATGGGCGAATTCCTTCCAGACTATCTGCTGCGCGAACAGGCCGCTGTCGGCGCCCTGGTGGCGTTCGGCGTGCTTCGCCTCATCGGCGCGATGCTCGCCTATGAACGCGGCTGGCGCATCTCCGTGGTCGAAAAGTGCTTTATCGCCGCCGCGGTGCTGTACTGCCTGCCGCAGCTCTTCGATCTGCTGACGCATATGTACGGCTCGCGTGCCGCAGGCGCGGAACTGGAAGGCAAAGCTGCGGGCTGCGCGATCGCGCTCTTCTGCACACCGATTCTCGGGCATCGGCTCGGCCTCGAATAACCGGGTTCACCGAACGAACGGATGCTCGCCATGCGACTGGGAAAGAGACCTGCGAAAGCCGCAAAGCCTGCTTACCGCGCCGGCGACGTGCTGACGCTCAAATCCGGCGGACGTCCGATGACGGCCACCTGGACCGGGCCGGTCCTGTTCGCGCCGGGCAACTGGCTGATCTGCCAGTGGTTCGGCAACGACGGCGAACTGCAGCAGGAGATGTTTCCGGAGGAGACACTGGAACGGGCGCACAACGCGCTCGCTGCGTAGAGGGCAATAGCAGAGTAGTAACGGATCAGCCAGCCACCGCCGGGCGACCGTGTGTATTGCGCCGCACGCTTTTGCAGTGCGGCGCTTTTTTTAGTCTCAGCCCAACGCGGCGAAGGCCGGCACGCTGTGCGACAAGACGGCCGCTGCGACGAACACGCCGATCATCGCCAGCGCCTCGAGATACAGCACGTTGACGAAGGTATGTGCGTCCATCGTCGAGGCCGTGCGGCGCAAGCGCGGCAGCGCCGAAAAGCGGTTGAGCCCTCCGAGCACCAGCGCGAGCGCGATCAGCGCAAGCTTCATTGTCAGCACATGGCCCCACGTGCTCATCTGGATCGCTTCAAACGAGCCGCCCGAACCCCGCACGGCATTGAACACGCCGGTGATCAGTACGAGCCCGACCGCCACCAGCGATACGCCCGACACCTGCGTTGCCGTGCGGATCAGCATCCCGCGGGCGGTCGACGTGCCGAGCGCGGGCAAGACCGAGATCCCCGCCGCCATCGCCAGCCCACCCCAGACGCTCGTGACCAGCACATGCAGCGTCTGCATGGCGATCGCCGCCGAGGCGGGGCCGGCGTCGGCCGCATGTCCGAGCGACGCCTTGCCCGCCGCGATCGCGATCACCGCGAGCCACAACAGCGCATTGCGCAGCATGCCCGTATGACTGGCCATGGCTGTGCCCAGCAACACCAGCGCGCCGGCGAACGCCACGCTCCAGCCATAACCCACATGGGTTTGCGTCAACACGGTCGGCACCACGCCGATGGCCGACGGCAACGCGACGCCGCTCATCGACGCCGCCTGATACAACAGCCAGCCGATATCCGCGAGCACCAGCACGACGGTGGCGGTCAGCATCGACCGTTGCGCGCGCAACCAGGCGGGCCGCGCCGGCGCGATCTTGGCCTGTGCGTCTTTAGCGAGCCACCCGCCAAGCAACGCCGAACCGACGGCAAACGCAAACGCGACATTCATGAGCGCGGCCATGGCGACCTGCCCGATCCACAGTCCGTCCATGCTCATTTGACGATGAACGCAAAGTTGCCCTGGGTGCGGTGGCCGTCCGTGGCAACCGCCGTCCACTGCACCGCGTAGCGGCCGGCCGTCAACGGCGGCAGCGCCAGATGCATCACTTTTGCGTCACTTTTGTCGACTTGCGCCGCAGCCGGCGCGGCGGGCTTGCCGTTCGCGTCGCTCAGTTCGATCTTGCTGAATGCCGGTTCGAGCGGCTCGGTGAAATGGATCGTCACTTCAGTGGCGGCGGTGACTTCGGCGTTCGCCGCGGGCTCGCTCGACACCAGATGCGCATGGGCAAAAGCCGTAGACGTCATGACCAGCGCGGCGGCGCCGAGCGTCAACGCACGCAGCGCCGGACGGGAAATATTGAATAGCTTCATGTAAGGCCGATAGCTTATGGAAAGTAAAACGATGGACGTTGAGCCAAGGGGCGTGGGCATCGGACAGACGCCGGCGCGCCCGGAAGTGTACGCTTCGATGGTCGGCGCGCGCGTCGGTTCAACCTGGTTTGTTATATAAGCGAGCAGGAGCAGCACGTGCGCCCGCGATCGAGCGAACAAAATCGAGATGGCCGACTCGCTTGCCGGACGGTGATGCGCGTCAAACTGTCGCACGACTGTCACAGCTGGAACCTTCTCTAATGTGGCAAATAGTCACCATCACCCTTCGATGATAGAATGCTGCGTCGCCGCAGCGCCGGCTGCCCTTCACACCGAGCCGCTCGAAGTTCGGTCAGGTCCCCGATTTTGATGGAGTTACGCGTGTCTTCAAGACGCATTTTCCGCCCGTTGCTTGCCCTTCTGCTGATCGGCTCCGCGGGTGTCTATAGCGCTGCGAAAGCGCAGACTCAACCGAAGGCCCCCGATACGATGGAAGCGCGCGTGCAAGGTTGCACGGCCTGCCACGGGTCGCACGGCCAAGGTACCGACAACGACTACTTCCCGCGTCTGGCGGGCAAGCCGGCCGACTATCTGTACAACCAGTTGCAGAACTTCCGCGAAGGGCGCCGCAAGTACCCGCCCATGAACTACCTCGTCACGTATCTTTCCGACGACTACCTTCATCAGATCGCCACGTACTTCTCGCAGCAACGCCCGCCGTACCCCACGCCGGCCAAGCCGACCGTGTCGGCGGCGATCGTTTCACGCGGCCAGCAGATCGTGCTGCACGGCGACGCATCCAAACAGATTCCGGCGTGCGCGGCTTGCCACGGCAAGGCGCTGACCGGCATGGAACCCGCTATCCCGGGTCTGGTCGGTCTGCATGCTGACTACATCAGCGCGCAGTTGGGCGCATGGCGTTCGGGCTCGCGTCATGCCATCGCACCTGATTGCATGCACACCATCGCCACCCGTCTGACCGATGACGACGTGAACGCCGTCGCAGCATGGCTTTCCACGCAAACGGCCCCACAAAACCCCGTGCCGGCTCCGGCCCGCTCGATGAAGACTCCGCTTGCCTGCGGCAGCGAACCGCAATAAGGCACCGGGAGAGACACTCAAATGAAACGCAAGTCTTTGTTCGCCCTCTCGGCAGTTGTCGTCGTTGCGGCTGCCGCACTCGTTCCCGTCCTGTGGTCGGGCGGCGACAATCTGCATAACGGCACGGCTATGGCGGCAACGCCCGCCGACCAGGCCGCGCTGATCAAGAAGGGCGAGTACCTCGCCCGCGCCGGCGACTGTATCGCCTGCCACACGGTGCGCGGCGGCAAGCAGTTCGCCGGCGGCCTGCCCATGGCCACGCCGTTCGGCACGATGTTCACGCCGAACATCACGCCTGACGACCAGTACGGTATCGGCAAGTGGACGCAGGACGACTTCTACCGCGCCATGCACACGGGCCGTTCGAAAGACGGCAGCCTGCTGTACCCGGGTTTCCCGTTCACGAGCTACACGAAGGTCACGCGTGCCGACTCGGACGCGATCTACGCGTACCTGCGCTCGGTTACGCCGGTCAATGTGCCGAGCCGTCCGCACGAACTGAAATTCCCGTTCAATCAGCGCAACATGCTGATCGGCTGGCGCACGCTGTTCTTCCGCGAAGGCGAGTACAAGGCTGATCCGACCAAGTCGGTCGAATGGAACCGTGGCGCTTACCTGATCGAAGGCCTCGGCCACTGCGGCATGTGCCACACCTCGATCAACGCGATGGGCGGCCCGGTCAGCTCGGCCGCGTTCGCCGGCGGCCTGATCCCGCTGCAGAACTGGTATGCGCCTTCGTTGACGTCGAACAAGGAAGCCGGCCTCGGCGACTGGGAAACCAAAGATATCGCCGATCTGCTCAAGACCGGTGTGTCGAACCGCGGCGCGGTGTTCGGTCCGATGGCTGAAGTGGTTCACAACAGCCTGCAGTACATGTCGGACGAAGACATCAACGCGATGGCAACGTACCTGAAGACGATTCCGCAGAAGAGCGAAGCACCGGAACAGCTGCAGCTCCAAACGTCGGAAAAGTTCGGTGGCGAACTGTTGAAGCAAGGTCAGAAGATCTACGCTGACAACTGCGCGAAGTGTCACGCGGAAAACGGCCTCGGTATGCCGCCGTCCTTCCCGCCGCTCGCGAATAACCAGTCGATCCAGATGCCGTCGGCGGTCAACCCGATCCGTATGGTTCTGAACGGCGGTTATCCGCCGAGCACGGAAGGCAATCCGCATCCGTACGGCATGCCGCCGTTTGCCCAGGCGCTGTCGAACACGGAAGTGGCAGCTGTCGTGACGTACATTCGTATGTCGTGGGGCAACCACGGTACGGCTGTGTCGCCGCAGCAAGTGTCCGATCTGCGTTCGGCGCCGCTCGACTAAGCAGCGCGAGATGCACCTGGGGCGCGGCCTGCGAATAACGCGGCCGCGCCCTTCGTTTTTTCAGGACCGGTATCATGTGGGTGGTATAAACCCTAATGAAACCGCGCAGGAGGAAAGAGCCGTGCATGTCGGTGAGCGTTTCAACAGCATTACCCATCTCGTCGGCGCCGTGCTGTCGGTGGCGGGGCTGGCTACGCTCGTGACAATGGGCGCGCTCGACGGCGACGCGTACAAGGTGGTGAGTTTCAGTGTCTACGGTGCGATGCTGTTCGTGCTGTATGCTATCTCGACGCTTTACCACAGCGTGCGCAACCCGCGTGTCAAAGCGGTTCTGCAAAAATGCGACCATTCGGCGATCTACCTGTTGATCGCCGGCAGCTACACCCCGTTCACGCTTGTGACCTTGCGCGGACCGTGGGGCTGGTCGCTATTCGGCGTAAGCTGGGGGCTTGCCGCTCTCGGCATCGTGCAGGAACTGACGCTCGGGCGACGCACCCGCAGCGTTTCGATGGTGCTGTATGTATTGATGGGATGGCTCGCGCTCGTTGCCGTCCGCCCGCTGGTTCAAGCTTTACCAGCAGCGGGTACCGCCTGGCTCGTGGCCGGCGGGATCATCTACAGCGCCGGTATCTACTTCTTCATCAACGACGAGCGCATCCGGCACGGACATGGTATCTGGCACCTGTTCGTACTGGCGGGCAGTCTGTGTCAATTCGTCAGTGTTGCGCGCTACGTCGCGTGACATCCCACGGCGGCGAAATGCAACTTAAGGCCAGTCAACGTGTCTGCATAGCGCGTTGAAGCATTCGGCACGCATTTGAGCGTGCCGCCGATTTCTCAGCGACCGGAACCGGGCTTTGGCCTCGAACGCGCCATCAAGGCGTGTTCATGCCGTGCTTGGGCCCGCTTGGGCACCCATTGGTGCCGTCTGGCTCCGTTCGCGAAACTGCATTGCAAAGAGCATTTATGTCTTTTGATTCCCTCGGCTTGTCCGAACCGCTGGTCCGCGCTGTACACGAACTCGGCTACACCACCCCGACTCCGATCCAGACGCAAGCGATCCCTGCTGTGCTCAACGGCGGCGACCTGCTGGCCGGCGCGCAGACTGGCACCGGCAAGACCGCCGGCTTTACGCTGCCGATCCTGCAGCGTCTTAACACCATGCCCGCTGTCACCACGGCCTCGGGCAAGCGCGCCGTGCGCGCGCTGATCCTCACGCCGACGCGCGAGCTGGCCGCCCAGGTTGAAGAAAGCGTGCGCGCCTACGGCAAGTATCTGAAGCTGAAGTCGACCGTGATGTTCGGCGGCGTCGGCATCAATCCGCAAATCGGCGCGCTGCGCAGCGGCGTGGACATCGTCGTCGCGACGCCCGGCCGTTTGCTCGACCACATGCAGCAGAAGACCATCGATCTGTCGCATCTCGAGATTCTCGTGCTGGACGAAGCCGACCGTATGCTCGACATGGGCTTCATCCATGACATCAAGCGCGTGCTTGCGAAGTTGCCGCCGAAGCGTCAGAACCTGCTGTTCTCGGCCACCTTTTCGGACGAGATCAAGACGCTCGCCGACAACCTGCTCGACTCGCCGGCGCTGATCGAAGTCGCCCGTCGCAACACAACGGCAGAGACGGTCGCGCAGAAGATTCACCCGGTGGATCGCGACAAGAAGCGCGAACTGCTCACGCACCTCATCAAGCAACACAACTGGTTCCAGGTGCTGGTGTTCACGCGCACCAAGCATGGCGCGAACCGCCTCGCCGAACAGCTGACCAAAGACAGCATCAGCGCGCTGGCGATTCACGGCAACAAGAGCCAGTCGGCCCGTACTCGCGCGCTTGCCGAGTTCAAGGACGGCACGCTGCAAGTGCTGGTCGCCACTGACATCGCGGCACGCGGCATCGATATCGATCAGCTGCCGCACGTGGTCAACTACGATCTGCCGAACGTGCCGGAAGATTACGTGCACCGCATCGGCCGCACGGGCCGCGCAGGCGCGACGGGCGAAGCGATCTCGCTGGTGTGCGTCGACGAACTGCAACTGCTGAAGGACATCGAGAAGCTGATCAAGCGTCCGGTGCCGCAGGAAGTGATCGCCGGCTTCGAACCGGATCCGACCGCGAAGCCGGAGCCGATTCTGCGCCGCGGCCAGGGTGGTGGTGGCGGTGGCGGCCGTTCGCCGCGTCAGGGCCAAGGTGCGCCGAAACGCGATGGCGCATCGTCTGCAAAGCCGGCGCAACGTTCGGGTCAGCGTCCGGCGAATGGTCAGCAGCAGCCGAAGCCGCAAGGTGCGAAGCCGGCCGGCAATGGTGGCCAGCCGCGCCGCGACGGCCAGCGTCATGACGGCCAGCCGCGTGCAGCAGCGCACGAAGGCAGCGCCGCGCAACATGCGCCGCGCAAGCCGCAGGGCGCAAAGCCGCAAGGCGGCAATCCGGGTGCTTTGCTGGGTGGCGCCAAGCCGCGCAGCGATGCGCCGCGTGGTGGTCAGCCGACGCGCAGCGGCCAACGCGGCCGCTAAGTGGCCGTTAAGTTTCAGGCACTGCCTGCTCGCTAGCCGTCTTTCGAGACTATCGGCTAGCCGCAGCGGCAGCTTGCTTCAGGTGCTCGATCTGTCGTTCCCATCGATCGAGCACCTTCTCCCCCTCCCCTTGCAGTTCAAACGTAATGCCGCTTGTCAGGCGCGCATAACGCACGCTCTGCGCCTCCCCTGTGTCAATCGAGCCGATGAGGTACACGAGGCCGCTGTCGTCGCCCGTCACGCCCGCTAGCGGCGTGCAACGCAACTGCACCTGATAGAACGCCTCGTCGCAAACGAATGTGAGCGCGGCCCGGCCGCTTTGCGCGATCACGCGCGCCGCCCGAGCCTGCGGCCACAATGCGAAGCACAGCGAGCGCGAATCAGGCGCGTACAACTCGCCGACGCCGAGCAGCGACGTACGGACATGGCCATTCGCATCGACGGTGAGCAGCGACGCAGTGAAGCCCGTCTTGCTCGCCAGCGACGAACCGTCGAATAACGTGCGGACGGCGTCGGGCCATTCGTCGAACACGTTCTGTTCGAGCGGACGTTCGGGTGAAGGAGATTCGCTCATCGTATCGATCCGGTCAGAAGCAAGTTGCGAAGGTTGCGAACGCTTGCAAAGATCCGCTTGCAAAGATCAATCATGCCTCGAAAAAATATGTCCCGCGCGAGCGGGTCATGCAACTTCATCTGTACGCCATAGGCTCAGCAGATAAACATCAGCGAAAGAACACGTGCTGCGTGATCTTGGCGAGCGGGTAATGCACGCCCGGCTGAATCTTGGCCGGCAGATCGAGCGGCTTGAGCAGCATCTTCACGCACATGTCCGCCGACAGATTGCGCCGCACCAGCGCGTTGATTCGAGCCGCGCGTTCGCGGTTATAGGCCGAATCGTGCACGCGTTCAGGATAACGAATCGCAAAGACATGGCGCAATGCGATCTCCGAGTCTTCGTTCTTGATTTCCATCACGCGGCGCATCAACGCACCGAGAACGGCAAGACGCCCATTGCCTTCGATCTTGTTGTACTTCTTGAAGAACTTGAAAAAGTGCTTGTAGTGACGAACTTCGTCGGTGCGAATGTTGTCGGTAATCTGCTTGAGCATGGGCTCGTCCGAACATTCGCCGATCGCGCGATAGAGCGTAGCGGTACCCGTTTCCACCACACAGCGTGCAACCATCTCGAGCGCGCGGGTTTTTTCGAAGTCTTCGAATGAGCAGGTCAGCGAATACTCTTCCATGAAATTGCGGAACGCAGTGTCCCAATCGAACTCAGGCCAGACGTAGGCGACATACGTCTTGAGCGCGCGGCCGTGCTGCATCTCTTCCGGCTCCCATTCCTGGTTGAGCCAGGCGGAGACTTCCGGGTCGCCGTCGAAGAAAGTGCTCAGATTGCTGGTGTAAAGATCAGTGCCGCTTTCGATAAATGAAGCGGCGCACAACAGAAGCAGCAGGTCTTCGTTAGCGACAGCCTTCTGGCGATCTATGCGCGTGAGGTCGATATCCTCGATCCGCCAGGGCATCACATGGTTCAGCTCGGTGTGCATTGTTTCGTTGCTCCGAAAGCTGTATCGACTCGTGGAGCACGCTCGAAACCGTCCGCTATCGCAAGGACGGTCCGCCGTGTCAGATACAGCGCCTTGAATTAGAGTTAACCCCTTGTATCTTGCATCTTAGCTGGTGTTCGGCAACTCTGCAGATAACCCAGCACAGACCATACCCGGCCGCTGCAGTTCCAATTTCACAGTAGTCAAATCCTTCGGATGGTTACAAGGGGCTCGCGCAGGGCACAAAAAAAGCCAGCTCGAAGCGCTGGCTTTGACCTGAACAGAATGCGCGTCAAGCGCGGCAAGGCTCGCTGCGCAGCACAATGGCCGCTAGACCGTCATGCGAGTTGAACGCCTTCGAGATGCCTGAAGCGCCGCATACGCCACGCAACCACGACGAGCGACAACCCCGACAGCACCGCGGCAATCAGGACGTAATAACTTGGCGCGAGCTTGTCGCCGGTCAAGTGAATGAAGGTCTCCACAATCGTCGGCGCAAAGCCGCCAAAAATCGTCACGCCAATGCTGTAACCGATTGAAAGACCCGTCGAGCGCACTTGCGTCGGGAAGATCTCGGACATCAGCGAGGGCATCGGTCCGGAGTAAGCCGCCTTGAAAATTCCGGCGGTGCCTTGCAACAGTAGCAGCCAGCCGATCGTCGGATGCGATTGCAGCAAAGCGAACATCGGATAGATCAATAGGCCCATGAGAATCGACGTCGTCAGCATGATGCGAATCCGGCCGATGCGGTCGGACAATGCGCCCATCACCGGCGACAGTAGAAACTGCAAGCCGCCATTGAGCACCACCACACCGAACGACGCCGCAGCCGGCATGTGCAACTGCTTGACCGCATACATCGGCATGTAAAGTTGCAGCACGTACACGCCGACCGTTGATTGCGCAACGATGCCCACGGCCAGCAGCAGGTTCACCCACTGGTTGCTGAATGACGCGCTCTTGTCCTCAGGCATCGCCTGACGCTTACTTGCGGTCTCACGCGCTTCACGCAACGCGAGAAACTCCGGCGTCTCATCGAGATGCGAACGGATGTAGTAGCCCACCGGCCCGACCAGCAGACCGAACACGAACGGCAGGCGCCAGCCCCAGCTATTGAGTTGCTCGGGCGGCATCCACGCGGTCAGGAGCGAACCAAAGGCCGCAGCGGTGATCGCGGCCAGACCCTGGCTCGCGAACTGCCAGCTCGCGTAGTAGCCCCGCCGCGACGCGCTGTGCTCGACCATGAAGGCCGTGGCGCTGCCGAACTCGCCGCCCACCGCAAAGCCTTGCACGAGCCGGGCGAGCAGGATCAACACGGGTGCCGCAATACCGATCGACGCATACGGCGGCATCACCGCCATGGTGAAGGTGCCGACCATCATCAGCGCGATGGCGAGCGTGAGCGCCGCCTTACGGCCCTTGCGGTCGCCGTAGACGCCCAGCACAACGGCGCCCAGCGGCCGCATCAGGAACGAGATGCCGAAGGTGGCGATGGCGAGCAGCGTCGAGAGCCACTCGTCCTGCATCGGGAAAAACTGTTTTGCGATGATGGTCGCGAAGTAGCCGTAGACCAGAAAGTCGAACCACTCGAGCGCGTTGCCGACCGACGACGAAAACACGATACGCCGCACCGTCGCTTTGGAAAGCGGCGCGGACGTGGAATGGAGGGAAACTGTTGCGGGTTGCGACGCGGGGATGTTCATGGTGTCTCCTGCCCTGCCTGATTTTTGATGCGCCCGGTGCCCGGCTGTCACGCGCGGTCCGTTGCCTGCGCGTGACGCCTTGCTTTAATGGCTTGATCGGTTTGCCCCACGAGAATGCGTCATGCATCGTCAACGGATGAACCGAGGCGCGGCCGCCGCATATGCGGCGCCGCGCTTCTTCGCTTGAGTCGTTTAGAACCCGGCGGCCAGCCCGTCGCGACGGCCGTCGCTCGCCGCGACATAGCCGCGCTCGGGATCGTTACGGTCGAGCTTCCAGATGTACTGGCCGGAGCCGAAGTCCATATACGGATCGTCGACCGACTTGATCGTGTGACCCAACTTCTGCAGTGCCGCGGCGGTCTTCGGATCGAGCGTCGATTCGATGTCGATGGTGAAGTCGCGATTGACCTTCCAGCGCGGTGCGTCGCAGGCGGCCTGCGGCTGCTGACCGTAGTCGAGCATCCGCACGATCGATTGCAGATGGCCTTGCGGCTGCATATCGCCGCCCATCACGCCGAAGCTCATCACCGCTTCCGGCCTGCCGTCCACCTGCTGCGTCAGGAACGACGGGATGATGGTGTGGAACGGGCGCTTGCCGCCTTCCACCACATTCGGCGACTTCGGGTCCATCGAGAATCCGCAGCCGCGGTTCTGCATGGCGATGCCGCTGTCCGGCACCACGATGCCCGAGCCGAAGCCCATATAGTTCGACTGGATGAAGCTGACCATCATGCCGCGCCCGTCCGCCACCGACATGTAGATCGTGCCGCCGGCCTTCGGCATGCCGAAGTCGAACTGCGTGGCGCGCTTCGGGTCGATCAGCTTCGCGCGCGACGTGAGGTACGCGTCGTCGAGCATCTGCTCGGGCGTGACTTCCATCGAACGCGGATCGGCGACGTAGCGGTAGACGTCGGCGAACGCCAGCTTCATGGCTTCGATCTGCACATGCTGCGACTCGACGTTGTCGACGGCGAGTTCTTTCATGTCGAACTTTTCGAGGATGCCCAAGGCGATCAGCGCCGCGATGCCCTGGCCGTTCGGCGGAATTTCATGCACGGTGTAACCGCGATAGTCCTTGCCGATCGGTTCGACCCAATCGGCGCGGTAGTTGCGCAGATCGTCGAGGGTCAACGCGCCGCCGCCTTCCCGCGCAAACGCCGCGATCTGCTCGGCGATCTCGCCTTCGTAGTACGCGCGCGGGCCCTGTTCGGCCAGCTTGCGCAGCGTCTTCGCGTGGCCGGGAAAGCGCACCAGCTCGCTGACTTCCGGCGCGCGCCCGCGTGGCATGAAGGTTTGCGCGAAGCCCGGCAGGTCTTTCAGCTCCGGTACGGCCGCCGCCCACTTGTAGGCGACGATGCTCGCCACCGCATGACCGCGCTCGGCGATTTCGATCGCCGGCTCCATCAGGTCGGCGAACGGCAGCGTGCCGAATTTCTGATGCAAGGCTTCCCAGCCGGCAATCACGCCGGGTACCGTCACCGCGTCCCAACCGCGTTTGGGTTGCTTCGCGAGACCATTTTCCTCACCGTATTTGCGCTTGAAGTAATCGACGTTCCACGCCGCCGGCGAGACGCCCGACGCATTCAGGCCATGCAGCTTCTGGCCGTCCCACACCAGCGCGAAGGCGTCGCCGCCAAGGCCGCACGACACGGGCTCGACCACCGTGATGGCGGCTGCCGCCGCGATCGCCGCGTCGACGGCGTTACCGCCTTTCCACAACATCCGCAGCCCGGCTTGGGCGGCGAGCGGATGCGAAGTCGAAACGATGTTGCGCGCGAATACAGGCAGACGCGGCGTCGGATAGGGGTTTTGCCAATTAAAGCCAGTCATGTCGAACACTCTCGAAAGCGTGGGCCGACGCGTTTTCGAACGCCGGAAACCAAGGGAAACGGGTAACAACGCGGGTAAAGCGCGGAACCATGGATTGCAGCGCGATCCGGCACAAAAAACAAATTCATTTATCAAATGAATAAATGCGCAAAAGACCTGAATGATTCGCCTCAGGGTCGTTGCCGGGTCGCTGCTGGCTCGCTGCTGGGTCGCTCCGCATCCGAACCATGACGCACGAGTTGGCAGACATGACGTGCGATGGTCTTACAATACGCTCACCCTCGTTCACGCATGATCCGTTTTCCAGCTCGGCTTTTTGCGCCGGTGGCGGGCAGCGCCGATAAAAAACCCACGACCCGAGACACATGACCCGAGACCCCCGCCTGACTCTCAACGCCCGGCAACAGGAACTGCTGGAGTGGGTGCAACGCGACGGCTTCGTGACCGTGGACGACCTTGCGGCTCACTTCGACGTGACACCGCAGACGATCCGCCGCGACGTCAACTGGCTCGCCGACATGAACCTGCTGCGCCGTTATCACGGCGGCGCCAGTCTGCCGACCAGTTCCGAGAACGTCTCGTACACGGCGCGTCAACGGATGTTCCATGAAGAGAAACGGCGCATTGCGGCGCTAGTGGCCACTCACATTCCCGACCAGGCGTCGCTCTTCATCAACCTCGGCACGACCACTGAAGAAGTCGCGCGGGCGCTCAACCGGCATCGCGGCCTGCGCGTGATCACCAACAATCTGAACGTCGCCAGCATGATGAGCGGCTACCCGGATTGCGAAGTGCTGGTGACAGGCGGCATCGTGAGACCTTGGGATAAGGGCATCGTCGGCGAACTGGCGATCGACTTTATCCGGCAGTTCAAGGTGGACTTCGCGATCATCGGGACGTCGAGCATCGAAGCGGACGGCACGCTGCGCGATTTCGACACCCGCGAGGTGCGCGTGGCCGAGGCGATCATCCAGCACGCGCGCACGGTATTTCTCGCCGCGGACAACTCCAAATTCGGCCGCCCGGCGCTCGTCCGCCAAGGTCATCTCGACCAGATCGACGCGCTTTTCACCGACGCCGCCCCGCCCGCCGAAATGAGCGAAACGCTCGCGGCCGCCAACTGCCAGGTGTATATCGCCGAGTAATCCAGGCGTCTTCGGCCATGTTGCAGTGCACGCAAAACTTCGAGTGAAATCAAGGATCTGGCCGCTGCTCCAAACCGCCTCTGCACCGCCCAATTGTCAAAGGGAAAATTTACTGGGGCCCCTTTGGTGTTTGTCTGGCGGTTGACTACACTCCAGTTCCCCGGCGTCCGTTCCGCGTTACGCGGTGCGCCGGCAGCGTGAACCTGTCGTGATAGCCGCACCTCCCGCCTGATCCTCTAGCGGACTTCACTGGCCTCGGGCCAGTCGCCTGCAAGGCCGTCCGCGTTAGCTTGACATGGAGAGAACGATGCTGAGTCCGCATGAATTCGCCACGTTGTTGCTCGTCAAGGACGCCCCCAATCAAGTCGACATGGAACGAGAAGAGCTCGACGCCCTGCTGGAACGCCAGCTTGTGCAGCTCGAACGGCTCGCATCGGGCAACGAACAATGGCGCGTAACCGAAACCGGCGACAGCGCACTCCGGGCCATCAAACGTTTTTCCTAGTACGTTGGATTTTGCAGAAGCGGCCGCTCGATCGGCCGCTTTGTTGTGTCCAATTCATTTACACGGTAAATTGACGCGACGGACCTTCTGCCTTCGCGCATGCCAAAAACACTTTCCTCCGACGACATCCAGCAATTCCGCGAAACCATGCGGCGCGTGGCCGAAAACGCGTTCGCCACGCGCGGCGCGCAAGGCGTGACGATGCGCGAACTGGCAAAGGAACTGGGTTGCAGCGCGATGACGCCCTATCGCTACTTCCGCGACAAGGAGGAGATCCTTGCGATGGTTCGCGCCGCGGCGTTCAACCGCTTCGCGGCGCGGCTCGAAGCCGCGGCGAAACAGGCTCCGGCGACCGACCACTCCGCCGTCGCCGAAGCCTACGTGGCGTTCGCGCTGGACGAGCCGCATGCCTACCGCCTGATGTTCGATCTGACCCAGCAGGACGGCGCTTACCCGGAACTCACCGCCGCGTCGCAGCGTGCCTGGCGCATGCTCGGGGCGCACTTCGAGCAGCTCGTGGCTGCGGGCATTCTGGAAGGCGACCCCCAATTGATCGGCTACGCCTACTGGGCAAGCCTGCACGGCTTCACCATGCTGGCGCTCGCCAATCAGTTGCCATTGCCACAGGCGCAACAAAGCGCCGCGAGCAACGCGCCGACGCGCGAAGCCGTGTTCGCGCAGATTCGCCGGATGTTGTGGCGCGGAGCCCTGCCGCAGCGCGGCTAGCCTCGCATTCGCCGGTCAACTCGCTCGACGCGAATCTCCCGGCGGGAAGGAACGGATGGAGAAAACCGCGCGTGAAGTTCAGCCCGCGCGCAAGGTCGGGTCGGCTGCCGCGCGCCAGCTCAACGCCTTGGCTCGCTGGTCGATGAAGAACGCAACCCACTGATTGCGCACCTGCGGATCGGCACTCACGCCCTGGCTCGAATAGCGCTGCGCAATCGACGCCTGGAACGCGCAGTAATCGTCCTTCGATAACTTGCCACGCCGGTTCGCCACGTACGCGTCGAACAGCGTCGCGTAGACGCTTTGCGCGTCGTTGCCGTAGTCGATCGTTTGGGCACTGCACATCTGTTGCAACGATGCGAACGAGGGCGCGCCCATCGTCCCGTTCAAGCTCGGCGAGCTGATGCATCCCGTCAGGAGCGCAGCGGCGCCGATTATCCAAAGTCCACGCATAAATTCACCTCGAAATGGCTGCTGCCGAGAGTATCGTCCGTGGCCACGCGTTTCGCCACCACCGTTTCGCCACCACCTTGACCAATCGCTAGAGGAAAGCCTAAGAAAACCGAACTTTACTTTTTCGAATATGTTCATTAAAGTTCGAAAACGAACACTATCGGTTCGATAGTTTTTCCAAACAGCTTTCCGAATTCGACGCAGGGGACACAGCAGGTGACGCAAGGCTCGAGATACGATTTGCTCGTCGTGGGCGGCGGGATCAACGGCGCAGGCATCGCACGCGATGCGGCGGGCCGCGGCCTGTCGGTGCTGCTCTGCGAACAGGATGATCTGGCGGCCCATACGTCGTCGGCCAGTACCAAGCTGATTCACGGCGGCCTGCGCTATCTCGAGTACCGCGAGTTCGGGCTGGTGCGCAAAGCCCTGCAGGAGCGCGAAACGCTGCTACGCGCAGCGCCGCACATCATGTGGCCGCTGCGCTTCGTGATGCCGCATATGCCTGATCTGCGCCCGGCCTGGCTCATTCGCGCCGGCCTGTTCCTTTACGATCACCTCGCTAAACGCGAACTGCTGCCCGGCTCGCGCGGCATTGTGATGCACAATCATCCTGCCGGCGCGCCGCTGGTCGATTCGATCAAGCGCGGTTTCGTGTATTCGGACGGTTGGGTGAATGACGCGCGCCTGGTCGTGCTCAACGCGCTGGATGCGCAGGAACGCGGCGCAAAGATTCTCACGCGTACCAAACTGCTGAGCGCGGTGCGCGCCGGTGGCGAATGGCGCGCGCAACTCAAGCGCGCGGACGGCACGATTCTCGACGTGCGCGCGGCTTCCATGGCAAACGCGGCCGGTCCGTGGGTCGGCGAACTGCTGCAAGGCGCGCTCGGCCGCGAGGCGACGCATAGCGTGCGCCTCGTGAAAGGCAGCCATATCGTCACGCGCCGCCTGTTCGATCACGATCACGCGTACATCTTCCAGAATCCGGACAAGCGGATCATCTTCGCGATTCCGTACGAACACGACTACACGCTGATCGGCACGACCGACCTCGAATATCGCGGCGACCCATCGAAAGTCGCGATCGACGCGGACGAAATACAGTATCTGTGCGATTCGATCAACCGCTATTTCAAGCAGAAGATCTCGCCGCAAGACGTGCGCTGGACCTACTCGGGCGTGCGTCCGCTGCTCGAGGAAGAAGGTGCGGACAACCCGTCGGCGGTCACGCGCGATTACTCGCTCGAATTCGACGCGCCCGCGGGCGAAGCACCGCTTCTGTCCGTGTTCGGCGGCAAGATCACGACGTTCCGCAAGCTCGCGGAAGAAGCCGTGGACAAACTCGCTTATGCGCTGCATAACGGCACGCCTTCGTGGACAGCCGGTGCGCCGTTGCCCGGCGGCGATATTCCGCAAGCCAACTTCGAGCGCTTCCTCGCCGGTTTCAAGCAGCAGAACGCGTGGCTGCCCGCCGATCTGGCTCATCGACTCGCGCGTGCATACGGCACGCGCGTGAAGCATGTGATTGGCAATGCGCGCTCGGTGGCGGACCTCGGCCGCGCTTTCGCGCCAGGCCTGTACGAAGCCGAACTCACCTATTTGCGCGACACCGAATGGGCGCGCAGTGCGCAGGACGTGTTGTGGCGCCGCTCGAAACTCGGCCTGCACATCGAACCGGGCACGCTCGATTCGATCACACACGACATCGACGCGTGGTTCGCCCGCGAACCGTTCCGACAGAGTGCCTAGTCAAGGCAGTTAGTTATTAATTAGGTTACCTGGTTAAACCACGTAGTCGCATCGTATGGCCAGTCTTTATCAACGCGGCCCGACTACGTGGACGAACCCGCACGAACTGAATCGATTTTCACCCCTCGGCTACTGACAAAGCCGGGACGCGCAACCTCAAGCTATTGCCGCCCGCTTAAAACAACAAGCCGTTCCCGTCGCCGGATAGAAGTCCGGCGATTCATAAAACAAATGGAGAAGAGACAATGCAGGATCAGTACATCCTCGCGCTAGACCAAGGCACCACCAGCTCCCGCGCGATGCTGTTCGACCGGCTCGGCAACGTCGTGTCGACCGCTCAGAAAGAATTCCAGCAAATCTATCCGCGTCCGGGTTGGGTCGAGCACGACCCGCAGGAAATCTGGTCGACCCAGGCCGGCGTCGCCGCCGAAGCCGTCACGCGCGCCGGCATGAATGGCACGTCGATCGCCGCGATCGGCATTACCAATCAGCGCGAGACCACCATCGTGTGGGACCGCGAAACCGGCCATCCGATCTATAACGCGATCGTCTGGCAAGACCGCCGCACGGCCGACTTCTGCGACCAGCTCAAAGAGCAAGGTCTCGAAGAAAAAGTCCGCGCGAAAACCGGCCTGCCGATCGACTCGTATTTTTCCGCAACCAAGATCCGCTGGATTCTCGACAACGTCGAGGGCGCGCGCGAAAAAGCGAAGCAAGGGCGCCTCGCGTTCGGCACGGTGGATAGCTGGCTGGTGTGGAATTTCACCAAGGGCGGCCTGCACGTCACCGACGTGACCAACGCGTCGCGCACCATGCTGTTCAACATCCACACGCTGAAGTGGGACGACGAGCTGCTCGAAGCGCTCGACATTCCGCGCAACATGCTGCCGGAAGTGCGGGCGTCGTCGGAAGTGTACGGGCCGACCAAGACCACCGTGTTCGCTTCGAAGATTCCGCTCGCGGGCATCGCCGGCGACCAGCACGCGGCCCTGTTCGGCCAGATGTGCACGGAGTCGGGCATGGTGAAGAACACCTACGGCACCGGCTGCTTCCTCGTGATGAACACCGGCGACAAGCCGATCGAATCGAAGAACAATCTCGTCACCACGATTGCCTGGCAAATCGGCGACCAGATCAACTACGCGCTCGAAGGCAGCATCTTCATCGGCGGCGCGGTGGTGCAATGGCTGCGCGACGGCCTCGGCATCATCAAGAACGCCGCTGAAATCGAAACCCTCGCGCAGAGCGTGTCGCATAGCGACGGCGTGTATCTGGTGCCCGCCTTCGCCGGTCTCGGCGCGCCGCACTGGAACGCCCGGGCGCGCGGCACGCTGTTCGGTGTGACGCGCGGTACGAGCTCGGCGCATATCGCCCGCGCCGCGCTCGACTCGATCGCCTATCAATCGCTCGACGTGCTGAAAGCGATGGAAGCCGACTCCGGCATTCGTATCGGCGAATTGCGCGTGGACGGCGGCGCGTGCGCGAACAATCTGCTGATGCAATTCCAGGCGGACATTCTCGGCGTCGACGCGGTTCGTCCGAAGGTATCGGAGACGACCGCATTGGGCGCGGCGTATCTGGCCGGTCTCGCGGTCGGCTACTGGAAAGACGTGAACGAACTGAAGAGCCAATGGGCGCTCGACCGCCGTTTCACGCCGGCCCTCCCGCACGCCAACGTCAAGGAATGCCTCGACGGCTGGCAGCGCGCGATTCGCGCCGCGAAGGCCTGGGCCGATACGCCCTGATTGCCTCGACCCGTTCCATAAGACATCTTTCGACATAACGAAGCCGCTTTTCCCGCGGCTTCCCTAACAACTATATTTCGGATACCAAATCATGTCTCCTTACATTGCGGAATTCATCGGCACCGCGCTACTGGTGCTGCTCGGCAACGGCGCGGTTGCCAACGTGCTGCTCGCGCGCACCAAAGGCAAAGGCGCGGACCTGATCGTGATCGTGATGGGCTGGGCGATGGCCGTGTTCATCGCCGTGTACGTCACCGCGTCTTACAGCGGCGCGCACCTGAATCCTGTCGTCACGATCAGCCTCGCGCTGGCCGGCAAATTCGCATGGGCCAAGGTGCCGGGCTACATCGCGGCGCAGATGCTCGGCGGTATGGCGGGCGCCCTGCTTGTGTGGCTCGCGTATCGTCAACATTTCGCGAAAGAAGGCGATGCCGACGTGAAGCTCGGCGTGTTCTGTACGGCGCCCGCCATTCGCAGCGTGCCGCATAACCTGCTCACCGAAATGATCGCGACCTTCGTGCTGATTCTCGGCGTGCTGTATCTGGCTTCGCCGCAAGTTGGTTTGGGCGCGCTCGACGCGCTGCCGGTCGGCCTGCTCGTACTCGGCATCGGCATTTCGCTCGGCGGCCCGACCGGTTACGCGATGAGCCCGGCGCGCGACCTGTCGCCGCGTCTGATGCACGCGCTGCTGCCGATTCCGGGCAAGCGCGACAGCGACTGGCGTTATTCGTGGATTCCGGTGTGCGGTCCGCTGCTGGGCGGCGCAGCGGCAACGGGCTTGTATCTGTACCTGCACGCGCACTGATTCTGCGGCGCACATGGGGCGCATATATAAGGCGCGCACACGGCGCACTAAACACACGCCCAAGGCGCAAATAAGCGCCGACGGAAAGCGACGGCGCCGCGCACGCGGCGCCAAAGCACGTATCATGATGCTTTCAATCTCCGCGCATGAGCTTGCAATCGTCTTGCTCGCGTGCCTCTCGCTTTCCGTTTTAAAAGCATGATCGACCACCTCATCTGTGACTGCGACGGCGTGCTCGTCGACAGTGAAATCATCGCCGACCGCGTGATGCTCGAAACGCTGTCCGCCACCTTCCCCGGCCTCGACTTCGAACCTGTCGTCAAGACGGCGTTCGGCCAGCAGACCTCGCGCTTCCTCGAAGGTATCGAGAAGTCGTTCGATATCACGCTACCCACCGATTTCTTCAATACGATCGAGCACAACGTCGAGCTTGAGCTCGCGGCCTCGCTCAGCCCGATCAACGGCGTGCGCGACGCCTTGCAACGCGTCACCCTGCCGGCCGCTGTCGTGTCGAATAGCCGGATGGCGCGTGTGAATGCGTCGGTGCGGCGCGCGGGCTTGCAGCAGATTTTCGGCGAACGGATTTTTAGCGCCGAACAGGTGGCGCGGCCGAAGCCTTACCCCGATGTTTATCTGTTCGCTGCAAAGACACTGGGCGTGGAGCCGGCGCGATGCGTCGTCGTGGAAGATAGCGTGGCCGGTTTGAATGCGGCGCGTGCGGCGGGCATGAAGACGATTGCCTTCGTGGGTGCGAGCCATATCCCCGACGGTTATGCGGATGCCCTGCGTAAGATGGGCATGACCCGCATCATGAAGCATATGGATGAACTGCCCGCGCTGGTTGAAGCCGGCGTGCGCGGTGAGTTTGGCGACGTGCAGTCGTAACGGATGCTGCAATAAAAAAGCCGGCTGCGGTAGCTGGCTTCAGGCTTCAGACATGACAAACCCCACGCTTTTCCAGGCGTGGGGTTTGTTTTTGCAAACATCAAACCTCGTCGGCGACACATTCGCGCGCCGTCGCCAGCGCCTCGCGGAATTCCACCAACTCCGCGATCGTCAGCATCGGCAGATTGTGTTGCGCCGCGAAGCGCTCCACGTCCGCACCGCGCGTCATCGTGCCGTCCGCGTTCATCAGTTCGCACAGCACGCCGGCCGGCTTCAGACCCGCGAGAACCGCCAGATCGACCGTGCCTTCGGTGTGGCCGCGACGCGCCAGCACGCCGCCAGGCTGCGCGCGCAACGGGAACACGTGACCCGGGCGCACGATATCGGCCGGCTTCGCCGTATCGCTGATCGCCGCGCGGATCGTGGTCACGCGATCGAGTGCGGACACGCCGGTGGTCACGCCATCGCGCGCTTCGATCGAGACCGTGAACGCGGTGCCATGACGGCTTTCGTTGTTGACGGCCATAGGCGGCAATTCGAGTGCGCGAATCTTCTCGTCGGGCAGGCACAGGCAGACGATGCCGCTGCATTCGCGAATCAGCAAGGCCATGGTTTCGACGGAAAGACGCTCGGCGGAAACGATCAGATCGGCTTCGTTCTCGCGGTCGTGATCGTCTTGCAGGACGACGGCGCGGCCATCGCGCATGGCCTGCAAGGCGGCGGCGATACGCGGCGGAACGGGCTCGGTGTCGAGCAGGGGGAGATCGAGCGATGCATCGGGTGCAATCGTCGACGGAGCAGGAAAAGTAGCAAAGGACATAGTTGAAACGCTCATCGCAAAAGTTGGGCGAGAAACGTTTCAGGGCATTGCAAACAGACAAAGACGCGCCGTTGAACGCCGCGAAAAGCGACGCTCGCGCCCCGCTTCAACTGCTAGCGGCGCCACGGAAACGAACATGACTATCTGCACATCTTCTTCCATCCGGACTCTAACCGTCGGCTCTGGCTTCTCACCAGATCTGCTGACCCCCTGTCGACCCGAGTTGCCGCTTTAGCGGTTACTCGGGTCCCATGCAAGGCTGTCGACCTGAGTTAGCGCTTTAGCTGTCGATCGAAGTTCGCGCTTTAGCTCGCTACTCCGATCCCATGCAAAGCACTTACTCTCGTCCCATGCAACGTAGTTGCACAGTGCCAAACACATTGACGACACGGGCGCTCGCGGGCTCACCGGCTCACGCTTTCGCGCTGCCGGCATACCGCCGGTGGGGAATTTCACCCCGCCCTGAAGACGCACTGATTGCCGGACCAACCGGCTGGCGAAGCATACAACAGTCGCGCAAGACCTGCAGCGCGACCCCTACTGGGTAGACGGACTTTGCTGCTTCATCGTCCGATCCGCCTGAAAAAGTATTCGTCAGACCGGCACGGCCTGCCTTGGCAAATCGTGCGGCGCGGGCACGTCCCAGCGCGGCGGCGTTTCCGCCTTCAGCGTCACGCGAAACGCGCGCGCTTCTGTGTCGCCGGGATTGCGCAGGCTGTGCGGCTGGTCGGCGTCGAACACAATAGCGTCACCCGTTGCCAGTAATTGGCGCTGATCGTGCACGCTGACTTCCAACGTGCCCTCGCTCACCACCAGATTCACGGTGGTGCCCGGCGCGCGGCGTGTGCCGGCCTCGGTATGCAACGGCGCGATACGCAACTCATGAAACTCGGCAGCAGTCGGCTCGGCGTCGGGATAAAGCGGCCGGGCCGAGTAGCGCCCATTCGAGCTGACGACACGCGACGAACGCTCCGCCGGCAAATGCTCGAAGCCGTTGGTCGCATGACGTCGCAAGAACGCCGCCACCGATACCTTCAACGCCGATGCGACCTTGCACAGCACCTTGATCGACGGCACACTGCGCGCCGACTCGATCTGCGCGAGCATCGCTCGCGAGACGCCCGAAGCACGGGCGAGAGCATCGAGCGAAAGTTGGCGCTCGGCGCGCAAACGGGCGAGATTCACGCCGACCAGATGTTCAAGCGCATCGAAGGGTTCAGTGGCACGCGGCGACCCATCGGTGTCAGCCGTGGGATCGCGAACCAACGCAAGCGGGGAATGCATGATTGCCTCCAGGAGCGCCGCCGGACGGCGGGCAAGCGGTTAGTGGAAGCAAGATAGCATCGCGCCTCGCCGCGCCCAACGAAGTTATCTTCACACTGTTATCAGCATTGCGGAGGACGGTTCTCGCAAAGCTTGTGCGAATTTTTCATATGGGCGTGGCCGCGCCGATGCGAGCGCTCGGACGCTCCCGGGCAGGCGTTTAGACGCACCCCGGGCTCGCCAAGGCGCTCGCGCACACTCAGGCGCTCACCCACACTCACGCGCTTTGCGCCACAGCCCTCGCCGGCGCATCCATCCTCGCCGCGAACCACGTGAGCAGCAACGCCACCACACTGACCGCCGCCGCAACCCACGGCAGCGTATCGAGCGAATGGCCGTGATTGATCACCAGACCGCCTAACCACGCGCCGCCTGCATTGCCCACGTTGAACGCACCGATGTTCAACGTCGAAGCCAGATTCGGCGCCGCCGCGGCTTTCTCGACCACGCGCATCTGCAATGGCGGCACGGTCGCAAAAGCAGCAATGCCCCACACAAAAATGGTGATCGCCGCGGCCACTTGCGAATGGCTGGTCCGCGCGAAAATCGCCATCACGACCGCGAGCGCCACCAGAATGCCCATCAGCGAAGGCATCAATGCGCGGTCCGCGAGCTTGCCGCCCACGGTATTGCCGATCGTGAGGCCGATACCGAACAGCACCAGAATCAGCGTCACGCCGCGCGGCGAGAATCCGCTGACCTGCTCGAGAATCGGCGCGATATAAGTGAACACGACGAACACGCCGCCGAAGCCGAGCACCGTCATCGCAAGCGCGGTCCAGACTTGCGGGTCCTTCAGCACGCGCACTTCGTGACCCAGGCCGACCGGGCCGGAATCATGACGATTCGGCACCAGCAGCGACACGCCAGCCAGCGACAGCACCCCAAACACGCTGACGATCCAGAACGCCGCACGCCAGCCGAATTCCTGACCGACGAACGTGCCGAACGGCACACCGAGCACGTTCGCGAGCGTCAAGCCGGTGAACATCAGCGCAATCGCGCTCGCCCGCTTTTCAGCCGGCACGAGCGAAGCCGCCACCACTGCGCCGATGCCAAAGAACGACCCATGCGCAAACGACGTCACCACGCGGGCGAACATCAGCACGGAATAGCTGGACGCAATCGCGCACAGCGTATTGCCGACGATGAACACGCCCATCAGCAACTGCAACGCGAGCTTGCGCGGCATCTTGCTGGTGACCACTGCGAGCAGCGGCGCGCCGACGGCGACGCCGAGCGCATAGCCACTCACCAGCAAACCGGCAGACGGAATCGACACGGCCAGATCGCGCGCAACATCGGGCAGCAAGCCCATGATCACGAACTCGGTCGTGCCGATCGCGAAAGCGCTGATCGCTAACGCCAGTAATGGAATGGGCATTTTTCTACTCCAGGTTCTAAAGTTAAGCGTGTTAGCTGCGATGAACGTGACGCAGCGCGGTCACGAATTCGATGACCACACCCGGCGCGAGCGCGGTGAACAATTGCAATTCGGCTTGCTGCGGACCCATCTGTGGCACTTCGGCGAGTTGATAAGGCACATCCGCCGCATGCAAGCGCTGCAACAGCGCCTGCCATTCGTCGGCGCTGTCCAGCCGGAACGCGACATGGTCGATGCGCGGCGCGGCCCTGCCTGTCTGGGCAGGCACCGTCGCGTCGATCAGATGAATCACCGGACGGCCGTTTGCATACAGCCAGTGGCCGTCGACCGAAAACGGCGGACGCGCGCCATCCGTCAGCCCGGCAACGTCGACAAAAAAACGTCGCGCGGTCTTCAGGTCGGCGGTGACGATCGTTGCGTGATCGAGTTGCATGGCGGGGCTGCACGAAGCACTAAGGGTTTACGAGGAGTGCATTGTGAGCGGAACACGTCGTTTTGATAATTGGCGTAGCATTTGAAGCATTTTAAAATTATTTTAAAAGATCGCGATGGATAACCTCGGTGATATCCGCCTGTTCGTCGAAGCGGCGCAGCAGGGCAGCCTCTCGGCGGCGGGCCGCAAGATGGGCCTGACGCCGGCCGCCGCCAGCGCGCGGTTGGCCAAACTCGAAGCCGGCCTGAAAACACGTCTGTTCGAGCGCACCACCCGTCAACTCAGGCTCACGGACGAGGGCCGGCTGTACCTGAACTGCTGCCGCCAGGCGCTGCAATCGCTCGACGACGCCGAGGCCGCGCTGCAAGCCGGCCAAGGCGTGGTGCGCGGCAAGGTGCGAATCTCGGCGACTTCGGACTTCGGCCGCAATCTGCTGATGCACTGGCTCGACGAGTTCAACGCGCTTTACCCGGAAGTCACGTTCGCGCTGACGCTTTCGGACTCGCTATCGAATCTGGTGCAGGAAGACATCGATCTGGCAATCCGCTTTGGCGTGCCGCGGGACAGCTCGCTCGTCGCCCGCAAGCTGGCGTCGAACCGGCGGGTGCTGTGCGCCTCGCCGGACTACATCGCTCGCAAGGGCGAACCGAAAGATCCGCACGACCTGGCGAACTTCGACTGCATCGTGCTCGGCACCGCGTCCGGACCGGTCAACGAGTGGCGTTTCACACGCGGTGACGAAGTGCAGCACTACACCGTGCCGTTCGAGACCTCCCGGGAAACCAACGACGGCGCCGTGGCCCGGGAATGGGCGCGGCGCGGCTACGGCATCGTCATCAAGTCGATGTGGGACGTGGAAGCGGACTTGCGGGGCGACTGCCTGAAAATCCTGCTGCCCGAATGGCGCTATCCGGACGCGCCATTGCACGCGCTCTACCACCGCAACCGTTTCATGGCGCCGCGCGTGCGCGCGCTGCTGGATTTCCTGAGCGAGCGCTTCGCGCAAGTGTCGGACGAACTGGAAGGCCTGCTGGGCTTGCCGCCGGAGCGGCCGCGAGCCAAGGCCGCGGCGGAAACCGCATCCGATGAAGGGCTATAATATTGCGCTACGCTGCAAACGTGTATTGAAAGTGGACCGAAATGGGCTCAGGCAAGCACCAGCGCCGCCCCGTGGCCCGTCCGCACGTTTCCAACCCCCTTTACCTTTTAAACGATGCCCCCAGGTTAACCACTGCGACCGGCGAAAATCGATGACCAAGAAAGTTTATGTAAAGACCTACGGCTGCCAGATGAACGAGTACGACTCCGACAAGATGGTCGACGTACTCGGCGCGGCTGAAGGCCTCGTCAAGACCGACACGCCGGAAGATGCGGACGTCATTCTCTTCAACACCTGCTCGGTGCGCGAAAAAGCGCAGGAGAAAGTCTTCTCCGAGCTCGGCCGTGTGCGCGAGTTGAAAGAAGCGAACCCGAATCTGATCATCGGCGTGGGCGGTTGCGTGGCAAGCCAGGAAGGTGCGTCGATCGTGGCGCGCGCACCGTATGTCGATCTGGTGTTCGGACCGCAAACGCTGCACCGTCTGCCGCAAATGATCGACAAGCGCCGCGAAAGCGGCCGTGCTCAGGTCGACATCTCGTTCCCGGAAATCGAAAAGTTCGATCACTTGCCGCCGGCGCGCGTCGATGGCGCGAGCGCGTTCGTCTCGATCATGGAAGGCTGCAGCAAGTACTGCAGCTACTGCGTCGTGCCCTACACGCGCGGCGAAGAAGTGTCGCGTCCGCTGGACGACGTGCTGACCGAAATCGCCGGCCTCGCCGACCAGGGCGTGCGCGAAGTCACGCTGCTCGGCCAGAACGTGAACGCCTATCGCGCCGGTATTACGCTCGGCTCGAGCGAAATCGCCGACTTCGCTCAGCTGATCGAATACGTTGCGGATATTCCGGGCATCGAACGGATTCGCTACACCACGTCGCATCCGAAGGAATTCACGCAGCGTCTGATCGACACCTACGCCAAGGTGCCGAAGCTCGTCAGCCATCTGCATCTGCCGGTGCAGCACGGTTCCGACCGCATCCTGATGGCGATGAAGCGCGGCTACACGGTGCTCGAATACAAGTCGGTGATCCGCAAGCTGCGCGCGATCCGTCCGGACCTGTCTTTGTCGACCGACATGATCGTCGGCTTCCCCGGCGAGACGGAAGAAGACTTCGACAAGATGATGGCGTTGATTCACGAGATGAAGTACGACACCAGCTTCTCGTTCATCTACAGCCCGCGTCCCGGTACGCCGGCTGCGAATCTGCACGACGACACGCCACACGAAGTGAAGCTCAAGCGTCTGTACCATCTGCAGGCTACGATCGAAGAAAACGTGCAGCGCATCAGCGATTCGATGGTCGGCAAGATCGAGCGGATTCTGGTCGAGCGCCCGGCGCGCAAGGATCCGAACGAACTCGCGGGGCGCACCGAGAACAACCGCGTGGTGAATTTCCCGGCGCCGGTCGCATCGCATGCGCGGCTGATCGGCCAGATGGTGGACGTGAAAATCGTCCATGCGTACCCCCATTCGTTACGTGGCGAACTCGTGCTGGTGCACGACGACACCCACGCGACCACTCACTGAGCGACGCCCGCCCGGCGTCACGAACCCGACAGGATCGATCCACCGCCTTGAAGACCACTCAGCAGCATCTGGAATTCACCGCACCGCGCGACGACAACGCGCGGCTCGCCAACCTCTGCGGACCGCTCGACGAAAATCTGCGGCAGATCGAGCAGGCGCTTGACGTCACACTGCAACGCCGTGCCCACCGCATCACGATTCGCGGGCGCGGCGCAAAACTCGCGCTCACCGCGCTCGAAAACTTCTACAACAACGCGCGCGAGCCGCTGTCGGTCGACGACATCCAGCTCGCGCTCGTCGAAGTGCGTCACCCGGCGCGCCATCGCGCGAATGGCAACGGCCAGGGCGCGGACGCCGCAGACACACGTTTTCCCGGCAATCCGGACCATCCATTCGATCAGCCCGCCGACAGCAGCGAAGACGATCTCGAAGAACTCGGCCCGAAGCTGTACACGCGCCGCGCCGATCTGCGCGGCCGCACGCCGATGCAACGCGAGTATCTGAAGCAGATCATTTCGCACGACGTAACGTTCGGCGTCGGTCCGGCGGGTACGGGCAAAACGTATCTCGCGGTGGCTTGCGCGGTGGACGCGCTGGAGCGCGATCAGGTGAAACGCATCGTGCTGACGCGTCCAGCCGTCGAAGCGGGCGAACGCCTCGGCTTCCTGCCGGGCGATCTGGCGCAGAAGGTCGATCCGTATCTGCGTCCGCTGTACGACGCGCTGTACGACCTGCTCGGCTTCGACAAGACCGCCAAGATGTTCGAGCGGCAGATGATCGAAATCGCACCGCTCGCCTACATGCGCGGCCGCACGTTGAATCACGCGTTCATCATCCTCGACGAGGCGCAGAACACCACGCCCGAACAGATGAAGATGTTCCTCACGCGGATCGGTTTCGGCTCGAAGGCCGTGGTGACCGGCGACACGACCCAGGTCGACTTGCCGCGTGGCGCGAAGAGCGGGCTGATCGAAGCGCAACAGGTGCTGGCGGACGTGCGCGGCATTGCGCTTACGCGTTTCACGAGCGCGGACGTGGTGCGACATCCGCTGGTCGCGCGAATTGTGGAAGCGTACGATGCCCATTCGCAGAAAACCGCCAGTCCGGTGAATTCGCGCTAGTTTGTGGCCTTGATTGGCGTCGCTCATTTGCGGCGCTAATTTGAGTCACTCAATTGCGTCACTCATTTGCGTCAGTTTTCACCGGATATGCCGTAGCAACCCAAGCAACAAGCCGACACCGCATGAGCCGCGCACCAAAACTGACGTTGAATCTGCAATTCCCCGCCGCCAAGGCCTGGCCGGAACACAAAGCGCTGCTGCCGCGCGCGACCGTGGCCGGCTGGATCAAGGCGGCGCTCTTCGCGGACGGCGAACTGACCGTGCGTTTCGTCGACGCCGAAGAAGGCCGCCTGCTTAACCGCACCTATCGCGGCAAGGATTACTCCACCAACGTGCTGACCTTCGCCTACGCCGAATCGGAAGACGATCCGGTGACCGGCGACCTGATCCTGTGCTGCCCCGTGGTGGAGAAAGAAGCCGCCGAGCAGGGCAAACCGCTGATCGCGCACTACGCGCATCTGCTTGTGCACGGCACCCTCCATGCGCAAGGCTACGATCACGAGATCGAGGAAGAAGCCGAGGAAATGGAAGCGATCGAAACCGAAATCCTTGGCAAGCTCGGCTTCCCGGATCCTTATCAATAGTCTGTGCCGCCATCTTCAAAAGTCACCGTGAGCACGTCCTCCCCTGAAGCCGAGACCCGAAATACGCCCTGCCCGGACTATCCGCCCGCGCTCGGCGAGTCGCGGCTGCTGACGGACGAGGAGTTGCGCGCATCGCTCGACTGCGCGTTGCGCGACTGGGACCGCAAGAGCGACCTGTGGCTATTCGGCTATGGTTCGCTGATCTGGAATCCTGGTCTCCCCACCATCGAAGCCACCCGTTCGAAAGTGCACGGCTATCACCGCGGCCTGTATTTGTGGTCGCGCGTGAATCGCGGCACGCCCGAGCAGCCGGGCCTCGTGCTCGCGCTCGATCGCGGCGGCTCGTGCTCCGGCATCGCCTTCCGCCTCGCCGCCGAGGGCGCGATGCCGCATCTGGAAGCGTTGTGGCGCCGTGAAATGGCGATGGGATCGTACCGCCCGGCGTGGCTGCCCTGCGTGCTCGCCGACGGCCGGCGCGTCGACGCGCTCGCGTTCGTGATGCGGCGCGACGTGCCGAGCTACACCGGCAAGCTGCGCGACGAGATCGTCAAAGCCGTGTTCGGCTGCGCGAGCGGCCGCTACGGCACCACGCTCGAATACGTCAGCCGCACCGTCCATGCGTTGCGCGAAAGCGGCATGCCCGACCGCGCGCTGGAGGCGCTGCTTGAACGTTGCTGTGAGAAAAGCCGCAAGGCCGGGCAGAAATAGGGCAACGGCGGACAGCCTTGGAGCCAGCGCGCTTTTTTGCTCGAAAACGCTTTTCCTCCTGTAATCAGTTAGGATTGACCTACGCCCCCACCGCACGCGGCCGGGCGGCTTGATTACCGTTTCACTCATCGCCAGACCAGGCGGGACACGGTCCTGCCATGTGACTGGTGTATCCTTAATGCTCTGCAACAGCGCGCCCAGTCTCGCCGGGCGCACTACCATGAACGACACGTATCCCAGTCGACGTCAAACCGACAAACCGCAAGAAAAACGCTCACTCCTCGAGCGTCTGACCGACTTCATCTCGCCCGAGCCCGACTCGCGTGCAGAACTCCTGGAAATCCTGCAGGACGCGCACGAGCGCAACCTGATCGACGCCGACTCGCTGTCGATGATCGAGGGCGTATTCCAGGTGTCCGAACTGAGCGCCCGCGACATCATGGTGCCGCGCGCACAAATGGACGCGATCAACATCGCGGACAATCCCGCCGAATTCATCCCCTACGTGCTGGAAAAGGCGCACTCGCGTTATCCGGTCTACGAGGGCAATCGCGACAACATCATCGGCGTGCTGCTCGCGAAAGATCTGCTGCGCTACTACGCCGAAGAAGAATTCGACGTGCGCGGCATGCTGCGCCCCGCCGTCTTCATCCCCGAGTCGAAGCGCCTGAATGTGCTGCTGCACGACTTCCGCGTGAATCGCAACCACCTCGCGGTGGTGGTCGACGAATACGGCGGCGTGGCGGGCCTGATTACGATCGAAGACGTGCTGGAACAGATCGTCGGCGATATTGAAGACGAATACGATTTCGACGAAGAAAGCGGCAACATCATCGCGTCGCCGGACGGGCGCTTCCGCGTGCGCGCGCTCACCGAAATCGAGCAGTTCAACGAGGCTTTCGGCACGCATTATTCGGACGACGAAGTCGATACCATCGGCGGCCTCGTCACGCATCATTTCGGACGGGTGCCGCATCGCGGTGAAAAAGTCCGCCTCGACGATCTGATCTTCGAGATTCTGCGTGGCGACGCCCGCCAGATTCACATGCTGCTGGTGCGCCGCGACCCGCTTGCCGGCCAGCGCGAGCGCGAAGCACAGCACGTGCAAACCTGATCCGCTATTTTTCTTCGCTTCTTCAACTCCTCACGCCGACCGCGCAACAATGGCCGACCCGATTACATCCCGTTCGCGCCGCGGCGTGAGTGCTCCTGCCGCCCCTGCCACCCGAGATGCACGCGGCCGTGCGCTGCCCCGCTGGCATTACCTCGTCGCGTTGGCCGCTGGTGCGGCCAATACGTTGTCGTTCGCACCGACGCCGCACGGCGGCTGGCTCGAACTCGTGATCTTCGCTTTCTTCTTTGCGTGGCTGACACGTACCACCAGCTGGAAAAGCGCAGCGCTGACGGGTGGTGCTTTCGGCTTCGGCAACTTCGCCACCGGTGTGTGGTGGCTGTACGTGAGCATGCACGATTACGGCGGCATGGCCGCGCCGCTCGCGGGCGCGGCGGTCGTGCTGTTCTCGCTGTATCTGGCGGTGTACCCGGCGTTCGCTGCGGGCATCTGGTCGTTCTGCGCCGGACATGCGCGCAACGGCGCCTCCGCTACCGGCACGTCCGACACCGACCAACCGTTCTCGCCGACCTGGCACGGCGCGCTGGCTTTTGCGAGCGCGTGGGCGATCGGCGAATGGTTGCGCGGCACCGTTTTCACCGGCTTTCCGTGGCTTGGGAGCGGTTATGCGCAAGTAGACGGCCCGCTCGCAGGCTTTGCACCCGTGGCGGGTGTGTATGGAATCGGCTGGATGCTGGCGCTGGTGGCGGCGTTGATCGTGCAGGCGCTGGTACCACTGCTGCCGTCGCGCGGGCAACGCGATGCTGCTGCAGCAAGCAACGCTGGAAATGCTGGCAATGGCGCTAAACGCCATATCGCGCGCATCGCGGTCCCGGGGGGCGTCGCGCTTGCGCTGATCGCGGCCGGTCTGCTGTTGCCGCTCGTGCAGTGGACCCTGCCGGCCAACGCGCCGCTGACGGTACGTCTCCTGCAAGGCAACGTCAAACAGGAAATGAAGTTCGAAGAAGCCGGCATGCGCGCCGCGATCGACATGTATCAGCAGATGATCACGTCGAAGCCGGCCGACCTGATCGTCACGCCGGAAACCGCCATTCCGGTGCTTGCCCAGCAATTGCCGCCGCAGTTCGCCTCGGCAGTGCGCAACTTCTCGGATACAACGGGCACCGCGATCGTGTTTGGCGCGATCGGCGGCACCATCACGCCGGAAGGCCAGGTGGTCGACTATACGAATAGCCTGTTCGGCGTCACGCCGGGCATTCGCGACGTGTATCGCTACGACAAACACCATCTCGTGCCGTTCGGCGAATTCGTGCCGTGGGGCTTCCGGTGGTTCGTGAATCTGATGAGCATTCCACTCGGCGATTTCGCGCGCGGCGCGCCCGTGCAGAAGCCGTTCATCGTGCATAACCAACCGGTCTCCGTCGACATCTGCTATGAGGATATTTTCGGCGAGGAGATCGCGCGGAACATTCACGAGAGCAATACGCCGGCGGGCGTCCTCGTCAACTCGACCAATCTCGCCTGGTTCGGCGACACGATCGCACTCGATCAACATTTGCAGATCGCGCGCATGCGTTCGCTGGAAACCGGCCGCCCCATGCTGCGCGCCACCAACACCGGCACGACCGCCGCGATCGACGCCAACGGCAAGGTGATCGGACGCCTGCCGCCGTACACGATCGGCTCGCTCGATGTGAAGGTGCAAGGGACCTCGGGCAGCACGCCCTATGTGACAAGCGGCAACAACACGGTGCTGGCGGTTTCGTTGTTCTTGCTGGCGTTCGGGTTTGCGTTCGGGCCGGGAATCAGGCGGCGGCAAAACGGTAAAAAATAATCCGCCTCAATAGAAAACGCGCGCTCCGAAACATCGTGAGCGCGCGTTTATAAAAAATCAGGCGTTACTGATTCGAAGCAATCCGCTGCTGAATATGCTGCGCGCGCGCCGGAGAGGCCGGATGCGAACTCAACATACTCGACTTGCCGCCATCCAGTTGTGCGAGCTTGCTGAAAGCCGTTACCAATCCCGATGGATCGAGACTCTTCTTTTTCTGCAAGTCGAATGAATAATCGTCGGCTGCGCTTTCCTGGGCTTGAGAGAACTGCGCATTAATCAGCTTCTCGGAAAAATCGCCAAGCTGCGAGCTGGACAAACTCCCCGCCACGCCGCCCGCCGACGAAGCCACCGAGCGCGCCGCCGAAGTCGCGTACGCGACCTGCAGCGCCTTCCTCGTATGGCCGAGCGCCACGTGGCCCATTTCATGGCCGACCACGCCGCGCACTTCGTTGTCGTTCATCATGTCCATCAGGCCGCTATAGACGCGCACGCAGCCATTTGCCATCGCCCATGCATTGACGTCCTTGGTGACGTAGACCTTGTAGTTCACCGGCACGCCGTTGATGTTATTGCCCAGTTGCGCGGCGATCTTATTCAGACGTTTCTGGTACTTGCTGTTCGCCGCGGCAATCTGATTTTCGCTATCCAGTTGTGCGCAAGACTTGTCGGTCAGCGAGCGCACGTCGGTGTCGCTGAGCGTGGCGGCCTGAACGGCCTGCTGGCCGGACTGGATCAGCGCAGTCGGATTGACGTTGTTGACGCTCGAACACGCGGCAAACAGGGCGCAGGCAGAAGCGGCAATGACAAAGCGGTACGGTTTTATGGTGGAAGTCTCGGTTGCGGACGTTATTAATATCGACGGTGCGTTTTAAGGCGCCGCCCATTCGCAATGGCCGCATATCACCGGAGAAAAACTCCACCTATGTCGATTGCATAAACCATTGCGTCACGCGACAGACAAAAAAAATGCGCCTGACGGGTAGGCGCATTTTTACCACAGTCGCAAGCTTTAATTTATACAAATGAAAGCTTGAATGACATCATTTTGCAATCTGGCGAACATTTTAGGCATTTCGCATCCAGACAACCGCTCCGCTTCGCGGCCAGGAGGACTTCTCTCAATTCGCCGGTACCGTATCGATAAACGACTGACGCAACGACAGCTTCTGGAAATGCTTATCCAGATTCGGATACGGTTCGCGCCAGTTCAACTCAGGCATGCGGAAATCGAGGTAACCCAGCGCGCAACCCACCGCGATATCCGCGAGCGTGTAGTGATTGCCCGTGCACCATGGCTTGCCGCCCAAACCTTGCGACATCGCGATCAGGCCTTCGTCGATCTTGCGTTGCTGCCGCGCCACCCACGCGTCCACGCGCTGCTCGGGCGTGCGCTGGGTACTTTCGAGGCGAATCAGCACCGCGGCGTCGAGGATGCCGTCGGCGAGCGCTTCCCAGCACCGCACTTCGACGCGCTCGCGCCCCGACGGCGGAATCAGCTTACCGACCGGCGACAACGTATCCACGTATTCGCAGATCACCCGCGAGTCGAACACCGCTTCGCCGTCTTCCATGACGAGGCATGGCACCTTGCCGATCGGATTGAAGGTGTGAATCGTGGTGTCCGGCGCCCAAACGTTCTCCTGGACGAGTTCGTAGTCGATCTTCTTGTCGGCCAGAACGATCCGCGCTTTGCGCACGAACGGGCTGGCGAGCGAACCGATGAGTTTCATCATTGCCATCTGCCTTTTCTTGAATTCGGCGAAAGTATAAGTGGTCGGCGGCATTCCCGAGTATGGTGAAGCCGCTTCGCAAGCCGCATGGATGCTCGCTGTGGATGGATTGCAACATTGCCGCAGCGCTCGCGCGCAGTCTACCCGGCCAAATGGCCAATGCGGTTGGGGGCCACCTTCTCCCGTCAGTATCCGTGCAAAATAAGTCGCCGCATTGGGCGCTACAATCGCAAAATGAACCAGCCGACCGAACCCATCATCGCCACCGACGTCTACCGCACGCGCCGCGAGCGCGTACTCGCCGCGCTGCGCGCAGCAGGCGGGGGCGTCGCCATCGTGCCCACCGCGCCGGAAAAGCTGCGCAACCGGGACGCCGACTACCCCTACCGGCACGATAGCTACTTCTACTATCTGACAGGCTTCACCGAACCCGAGGCCTGGCTGGTGCTCGACGCGAGCGCCGCGCCTGGCGGCCCGGCGTCGATCCTGTTTTGCCGCGAAAAGAATGTCGAGCGCGAGACGTGGGACGGATTCCGTTTCGGGCCAGACGGCGCGCGCGAGGCGTTCGGCTTCGACGCCGCCTTCGCCGTGAGCGAAGTCGATACGCAACTGCCGCGTATTCTCGCTGACAAGCCGTCGCTGCATTACGCGCTCGGCACCTCGGCGGAACTGGACGAACAGGTGCGCGGCTGGCTCGACGCGGTGCGTGCGCAGGGCCGCAGCGGCGTCGCCGCCCCCACCGTCGCGCAGGATCTGATCCCGCTGCTCGACGACATGCGGCTCGTCAAGGATCACCACGAGCTCGCCATCATGCGCCGCGCCGGACAGATTTCGGCGCAAGCGCATCGTCGCGCCATGGCCGCCTGCCACCCCGGCGTGCGCGAGTACGAACTCGAAGCCGAGTTGCTCTACACATTCCGCAAGTTCGGCGCGCAGGCGCCGGCTTACACGTCGATCGTCGCTGCGGGCGCCAACGCCTGCGTGCTGCACTACCCGGCCGGCAATGCAATTGCCCAGGACGGCGATCTGATCCTGATCGACGCCGCCTGCGAACTCGACGGCTATGCATCCGACATCACCCGCACCTTTCCGGCAAGCGGCCGCTTCACGCCGGCGCAGCGCGAGCTGTACGGCATCGTGCTGGCCGCCCAGCAGGCTGCCGTCGACGCCACCCGCGTCGGCGCCACCTTCGACGATCCGCACCAGGCCGCTGTGCGCGTGCTGTCGCAAGGGCTGCTTGACACCGGCATCATCGATCGCACGAAGTTCGCCTCGGTCGGCGACGTAATCGGCGAGCGCGCCTATGCGCCGTTCTATATGCACCGCACCGGCCATTGGATCGGCATGGACGTGCACGATGTCGGCGATTACCGCGAACGGGGCGCACCGCGCGACGAAGCGGGCGCGCTGCCGTGGCGCACGCTGCAGGCGGGGATGGCGCTGACCGTCGAGCCCGGTCTGTACATCCGTCCGGCCGAGGGCGTGCCCGAGCGCTACTGGAACATCGGTATCCGCATCGAAGACGACGCGATCATCACGCCGGACGGTTGCGAGCTGATCACGCGCGACGTCCCGGTGGCCGCCGAGGAGATCGAGGCGCTGATGCAGGAAGCCCGCGCTGCCCAGGATGCTGGGAAGTAACCCAAGGAAGCAACCCGCAATGAACGACGTTTCCCAGTCGACGGTAATTCTGAAACCCGCCGTGTCCGACCGTCCCTTCGATTTCGACGTGACGATCGTCGGCGCCGGGCCGGTCGGGCTGGCGCTTGCCGGCTGGCTGGCGCGCCGCAGCGCGACGCACGCGCTGAAGATCGCGCTGATCGACGCGCGCGAGCCGGAAGATTCGATCGCCGATCCGCGCGCGATCGCCGTGTCGCAGGGCAGCCGGATGATTCTCGAACCGCTGCGCTGGCCCGCCGACGCCACCGCGATCCAACGCATCCACGTGTCGCAGCGCGGCCATTTTGGCCGCACGCTGATCGACCACAGTGAGCACGGCTTGCCGGCGCTCGGCTATGTGCTGCGTTATGGCGCGATCGTGCATGGTCTCGCCGAAGCTGTTCACGCGACGTCCGTGCACTGGTTCCGCTCCACCTCCGCCGCGGCGCCGACTCAGGATCTCGACGGCGTCACGCTGCCGATCGAAACCGCGGGTGTCGAGCGCCAACTGCGCACGCGGATTCTGGTCAATGCCGAGGGCGGCCTGTTCGGCGACCAGAAAACCGCCGGGCGCGCAGGAAGCGGCGCCAGCGGTGACTCACGCGATTACGGACAGACCGCGCTGGTCGGCACGGTCAGCGTGTCGGCGCCACAACCGCACGTGGCGTGGGAGCGCTTCACGTCGCAAGGGCCCATCGCGCTGCTGCCAATGGGCGGCGTGCGCGGCGCGAATTACGCGCTGGTGTGGTGCTGCGCCCCCGAAGAAGCCGCGCGACGCGCCCAGCTCCCCGACGACGAATTCCTCCGCGAACTCGGCGCCGCATTCGGCAGCCGCATGGGCAGCTTTACGCAAATCAAGGGGCGCGCGTCGTTTCCGCTGGGACTGAACACGGTCGATACGCTCGTCAAGGGCCATATCGTCGCCATTGGCAATGCGGCGCAGACGCTGCATCCGGTGGCGGGCCAAGGTCTGAATCTTGGCTTGCGCGACGCGCATGCGCTTGCCGATGCCTTGTCGACGGAGGGCCCCACCCCGCTCGCGCTCGCTACGTTCGCGCAACGCCGCGCGCTCGACCGGCGCCTGACGATCGGCGCGACCGACACGCTCGCACGCCTTTTTACCGTCGACTTCCCACCGCTCGCCGCCTTGCGCGGCCTCGCTCTCACCGCGCTCGAATTCGTGCCGCCGGTGAAAACCGCGCTGGCGCGGCAAATGATGTTCGGTCAGCGCCGCTAAGTGGCGCCAAGCATAGCCCGCTCGCGCCCCACCGCCGCTGCAGCCTTTTTAGGCACCGCATGCGGAGCGGCGCGAGCGGTGCCGGTTCTATGAACCGCACCACTTTCATAGAAGATTTAATGAGTTACGACGGCCCCAAGTCGGGTGCCGACCAGCTGTTAACGCTAAAATAGCTGTTTTCCCTCGCATTTCGCGATCGCGCCGATTGACAGAATTTGAACAATCGGCCGCGGGCGCGTCCAAGTCATGCCTACTCTCGGCTCCCACAATCTGCGTAATAACCTGTTCGTCGCCCCCATGGCCGGCGTGACCGACCGTCCGTTCCGGCAATTGTGCAAGCGGCTGGGCGCGGGCTACGCGGTGTCGGAAATGGTCGCGTCGAATGCGCAGTTGTGGAAAAGCGAAAAGACCATGCGCCGTGCCAATCACACGGGCGAGGTCGAACCCATCGCCGTGCAGATCGCCGGCGCCGATCCGGCCATGATGGCCGAAGCCGCGCGCTACAACGTGGCGAACGGTGCGCAGATCATCGACATCAACATGGGCTGCCCGGCCAAGAAGGTGTGCAACGTGGCCGCAGGCTCGGCGCTGTTGCAGAACGAGCCGCTGGTGCAGCGCATTGTCGAGGCGGTCGTGGGCGCGGTCGGCACCGGGCCGGATGCCGTGCCCGTCACGCTGAAAATCCGCACCGGCTGGGATCGCGACAACAAAAACGCTTTGTCGGTTGCGCGTCTGGCCGAAACCGCCGGCATTTCCATGCTGACCGTGCACGGCCGCACCCGCGCCGACCTGTATCACGGCGACGCCGAATACGAAACCATCGCCGCCGTCAAAGCGGCGGTGCGTATTCCGGTGGTCGCCAATGGCGACATTACGTCGCCGCAAAAAGCCCGCGAGGTGCTCGCCGCCACCGGCGCCGACGCCATCATGATCGGCCGCGCCGCGCAGGGGCGTCCGTGGCTGTTCCGCGAGATCGAGCATTTCCTGCAAACGGGCGAGTTGCTGCCGCCGCCGCGCATCGACGAAATCCAGCAGGTGATGAACGAGCATCTCGAAGATCACTACGCTTTCTACGGCGAATTTACGGGCGTCCGCACAGCGCGTAAGCATATCGGCTGGTACACTCGCGGCCTTTCTGGCGCCAACGTGTTCCGGCACCGCATGAATACGCTGGACACCACGCGCGAACAACTCCTCGCCGTCAACGAATTCTTCGACGCCCAAAAGGCGTTCTCCGACCGCCTCGTCTACGTTGACGAGACGCTCAGCAAGAACGACGGCGAGCCGGACCATACCGACCGACTAGCAGCATGAGCAAGAACAATATCGAACAATCTGTCCGCGACAGCCTGGGAATGTATTTCCAGGATCTCGACGGCTCCAATCCGCATGACGTCTACGACATGGTTATTTCATGCGTAGAAAAACCCTTGCTCGAAGTGGTGCTCGAGCAGGCCGGCGGCAACCAGTCGCTGGCCGCCGAGTATCTCGGCATCAACCGCAATACGCTGCGCAAGAAGCTGCAACAGCACGGTTTGTTGTAATTTCTCGGCGCCCTGCCACGTTTCCCTTCGGCTATTCGTCTTCATCATGATCAAGCAAGCGCTCATCTCCGTTTCCGACAAGTCCGGCATCGTCGATTTCGCCAAGTCGCTGTCGGACCTCGGCGTCAAGATCCTGTCGACCGGCGGCACCGCGAAACTGCTCGCGGACGCGGGCCTCTCCGTCACCGAAGTCGCCGACTACACGGGCTTCCCGGAAATGCTGGACGGGCGCGTGAAAACGCTGCATCCGAAGGTGCACGGCGGCATTCTGGCGCGCCGCGATCTGCCGGAACACATGGCCGCGCTTGAAAAGCACGACATCCCGACGATCGACCTGCTGGTCGTGAATCTGTATCCGTTCGTGCAGACCGTGTCGAAAGAAGAGTGCTCGCTGGAAGACGCGATCGAGAACATCGACATCGGCGGCCCGACCATGCTGCGCTCGGCCGCGAAGAATCATCGCGACGTGACGGTGGTGGTCGATCCGGCCGATTACGCAGTGGTGCTGGACGAAATGCGCGCGAATAGCAACGCGGTGTCGTACAAGACGAACTTCCGCCTCGCCACCAAGGTGTTCGCCCACACCGCGCAGTACGACGGCGCGATCACGAACTACCTGACGAGCCTCACCGACGAATTGCAACACGCGTCGCGCAACACTTACCCGGCTACATTCAACCTCGCGTTCGACAAGGCGCAGGACCTGCGTTACGGCGAAAACCCGCATCAGAGCGCCGCGTTCTATCGCGACCTCGCCGTGCCGGCGGGCGCACTGGCGAACTACGAGCAGTTGCAGGGCAAGGAACTGTCGTACAACAACATCGCCGATTCCGACGCAGCGTGGGAATGCGTGAAGACGTTCGACGTGCCGGCCTGCGTGATCGTCAAGCACGCGAATCCGTGCGGCGTGGCAGTGGGCGCGGACGCGAACGAAGCGTATGCGAAGGCGTTCCAGACCGACCCGACCTCGGCGTTCGGCGGCATCATCGCGTTCAACCGTGAAGTGGACGAAGTTGCTGCGCAGGCGGTGGCCAAGCAGTTCGTCGAAGTGCTGATCGCTCCGTCGTTCAGCGCGGCGGCTCGCCAGGTGTTCGCGGCCAAACAGAACGTGCGCCTGCTGGAAATCGCTTTGGGCGAAGGCCATAACGCGTTCGATCTGAAGCGCGTCGGCGGCGGCCTGCTGGTGCAATCGCTCGATTCGAAGAACGTGCAGCCGCACGAATTGCGCGTGGTCACGAAGCGTCACCCGACGCCGGAGGAAATGGACGACCTGCTGTTCGCGTGGCGCGTCGCGAAGTACGTGAAGTCGAACGCGATCGTGTTCTGCGGCAACGGCATGACGCTCGGCGTCGGCGCGGGCCAGATGAGCCGCGTGGACTCGGCGCGGATTGCGAGCATCAAGGCGCAGAACGCTGGGTTGACGCTGAACGGTTCGGCGGTGGCGTCGGATGCCTTCTTCCCGTTCCGTGACGGTCTGGATGTGGTGGTTGCGGCAGGCGCGACCTGCGTGATTCAACCGGGCGGTTCGATGCGCGACGACGAAGTAATCGCCGCGGCTGACGAGCACAACATCGCGATGGTGGTGACCGGCGTGCGTCATTTCCGGCATTGATTCTTCAAGCCTCACGGGCGGCCATGGCTTCTTCGTGAAGCAACGGCCACCGAGTTGGCCTGAACGCAACGGCCCGGCGGATTGTTCTGCCGGGCCGTTTTTATTCCGCCAGCCTCGCCACACCGCGCGTTCGTTGTAGTATCCCAAGCACCTGGTTTTCACCGCACCTGCGGCACCTCATGAGAATTCTCGGCATCGACCCCGGCTTGCGCGTCACCGGCTTTGGCGTCATCGATCAAACCGGACACACGCTCAGCTACGTCGCAAGCGGCGTGATCAAAACCGCCGACGCCGATCTGCCGTCGCGTCTCGGCACCATTTTCGAAGGCATCTCGACGCTGATCCGTCAGCATTCGCCGGATCAGTCGGCGATCGAAAAGGTGTTCGTCAACGTCAACCCGCAATCCACCTTGTTGCTCGGCCAGGCGCGTGGCGCGGCGATCTGCGGACTCGTGGCGGGCGGCGTGCCGGTCGCCGAATACACGGCGTTGCAGTTGAAGCAGGCCGTGGTGGGCTACGGCCGCGCGACCAAGGAGCAGATGCAGCAGATGGTGGTACGGTTGCTTAACCTCTCCGGCGTGCCCGGCACCGACGCCGCCGACGCCCTCGGCATGGCGATCTGCCACGCGCACGGCGGCACGACGCTTAGCACGCTAGGTGGCATTGCGCCGTCGCTTGCCAAGAAAGGCCTGCGAGTGCGGCGCGGACGGTTGGTGGGATAGGCGAATGCACGACACCAGCGCTAGCGGCGCAAGCCCGTTACCGTCGCTCGTGCGCGCAGGAACCGCCGCTTAAACGCGGACGCACGCGCCGCTGTCCCGCTGCGCTACACTCGCCCTTTCTCTCAAGATTGAATCCGCCATGATCGGTCGCATTGCCGGCGTTCTGCTGGAAAAAAAACCCGCCGCATCTACTCGTCGACTGCAACGGCGTCGGCTACGAAGTCGATGTGCCGATGAGCACGTTCTACAACCTGCCCTCGACCGGCGAACGCGTCGTGCTGCTCACGCAAATGATCGTGCGTGAAGACGCGCATCTGCTCTATGGCTTCGGTACCGCCGAGGAACGCTCGACCTTCCGCGAATTGCTGAAGATCACCGGCATCGGCGCGCGCATGGCGCTTGCCGTGCTTTCCGGCATGAGCGTGCATGAACTGGCGCAGACCGTCACGATGCAGGACGCCGCGCGCCTGACCCGCGTGCCTGGCATCGGCAAGAAAACAGCGGAGCGGCTGCTCCTCGAACTGAAGGGCAAGATCGGCGCCGACCTGGGCGCGCTGGCCGGCGCGGCGTCGGCATCCGACCATGCCTCCGATATTCTCAACGCGCTGATCGCATTGGGTTACTCCGAAAAAGAAGCGTTGGCGGCCGTCAAGAACGTGCCGGCGGGCACCGGTGTTTCCGAAGGTATCAAGCTCGCGTTGAAGGCGCTCTCCAAGGGTTAAACGCTCATGCCGCGGCGGTGGCGTTGCGTGCGATAGGTAAAGCTTCGCACACGAAGGCGCGACGCGCACCCTGGCCGTTCGGCCGAGTTTCGCAATGGGCGGGGCGCGGTACAATGACCGCATGATCGAAACCGACAAACTTGCCGCCGAGCGCATCATCGCGGCCACGCCCGTCTCGCCGAACGAAGAAGCGTTCGAGCGCGCGCTGCGCCCGCGCCAGCTCGAAGAATATGTCGGGCAGGAAAAGGTGCGCGGTCAGCTGGAAATCTTCATCGAGGCCGCCAAGCGCCGCTCGGAATCGCTCGACCACGTGCTGCTGTTCGGGCCGCCGGGTCTCGGCAAGACCACGCTCGCGCACATCATCGCGCGGGAAATGGGTGTGAATCTGCGGCAAACGTCTGGTCCGGTGCTTGAACGCGCCGGCGACCTCGCCGCACTGCTAACCAACCTCGAAGCCAACGACGTCCTGTTCATCGACGAAATCCACCGGCTCTCGCCGGTCGTCGAAGAAATTCTGTATCCGGCGTTGGAGGATTATCAGATCGACATCATGATCGGCGAAGGGCCGGCCGCGCGCAGCGTGAAGCTGGATCTGCAGCCGTTCACGCTGGTTGGCGCAACCACCCGCGCGGGCATGCTGACCAATCCGTTACGCGATCGCTTCGGGATCGTTGCGCGGCTCGAGTTTTACAACGCAGAAGAACTGGCGCGCATCGTCACGCGTTCGGCGTCGTTGCTCCATGCGCAGATCCATCCGGACGGCGCGTTCGAAATCGCCAAGCGCGCGCGTGGCACGCCGCGGATCGCAAACCGGCTGCTGCGCCGCGTGCGCGATTTCGCCGAAGTGAAAGCAGACGGCAACATCACCGCGCAGGTGGCCGACGCCGCGCTCAAAATGCTCGACGTGGACGCGGTCGGCTTCGACCTGATGGACCGCAAGCTCCTCGAAGCGATCCTGCACAAGTTCGACGGCGGCCCGGTCGGCGTCGACAATCTGGCGGCGGCCATCGGCGAAGAACGCGACACGATCGAAGACGTGCTCGAACCGTATCTGATCCAGCAAGGCTTCCTGCAGCGCACGCCGCGCGGCCGCGTCGCTACTTTGCTCACGTACCGGCATTTCGGTCTCGCCACGCCGGACGCTTCGAGCCCCATCACCGGCCTGTGGGATTCGGCCGCGACCTGAGTCGGATACAAGCCTCGCCGCTTAACGTCCCGGTTTCCGGCACGCGCTTGAAGCTATCGTCCGCGCTTGGTGCATCGAGATGCGACACGTCCGCCCAGGAAACGATCGTTGCCTTGGTGGCGTCGTCGGCGAAATCCACCACGTTGACGCTCGTGTTCAACAACGCGTAATCACGCGGCGCATCGAGCGACAAGCCGGACGCAAACCGCCGAACGCAATCCAGCACGCCACCATGCGCGACACAGGCGATCCGCCCGCCCGGATGCGCGGCCACCAGCGGCTCGATCGCATGCAACACGCGGTGATAGAGCGCGCGCTGCGACTCGCCTTCGGGCGGCGCGAAACCCGGATCGCGGGTTTGCCAGTGCGCGTATTCATCGGGGAAACGAACGGCAATCTCGTCGCTGTCATGCCCCTGGAATGCACCGTACGAGCGTTCGCGCAAACTTTCACGCAGTTGCAACGGCAAGCCAAGTGCGTCGGCGATCGGCTGCGCGGTCTGCTGTGCGCGTTGCAGATCGCTCGAATAAATCGCGTCGAACCGCGCGCCCTCTTTCACCTCATTCGCGATGCGGCGCGCAAGGCGTTGCGCCTGCGCGAAGCCGGTCGTCGCGAGCGGAATGTCGATGTGACCTTGAATGCGCTTGATGCGGTTCCAATCGGTCTCGCCGTGGCGGATGAACAGAATCTGCGTGGTCATGAGATGAGCGTGGGCGCCATTAGCCGGTTATGCCGAGCCGCTATTGTCGCAAAAAGCGGCTGGAGGAGTGGATGCGTGCCGCCGCATGCACCATGCGACGGCAGTTGAATCTCAAGCGTTCGTCTGCAGCCAGAACGTGACCGGCCCGTCGTTGACGAGCGACACCTGCATATCGGCGCCGAATTCGCCTGTCTCGACGATCGGATGTTTCGCGCGCGCTGCCGAGACGAAGTAATCGAATAGCCGCTTGCCCTCATCGGGCGGCGCGGCGGGCGTGAAGCTCGGGCGCAGGCCGCTGTTGGTGTCAGCCGCCAACGTGAACTGCGAAACCAGCAGCAAGCCGCCTGCCCGCCCGGCACCGTCGAGATTCTGTACGGAGAGATTCATCTTGCCGGCCGCGTCGCTGAAGACCCGGTAGCCGAGCACCTTGGCGAGCAGCCGGTCAGCAGCGGCTTCCGTGTCGCGGCGCTCGGCGCACACGAGCGCGAGCAGGCCCGCCTCGATCGCGCCGGTCACGCGCTCGCCCACGCGCACTTCTGCGCGCCGTACGCGCTGGATCAGCGCGATCATCGGCTCGACTCCGGATGCACTGCTCTAGACATCATCGCGTTATCGCTGAGCCATCAAGCCGTCAGCGTGACGCGCGCAAAACGACGCTTGCCGACCTGCACGATGTACTCGCCGGCTTCGACCTTCAAGCCCTTGTCCGACACGGTCGTGCCATCAATCTTCACGCCGCCCTGCTCGATGTTGCGCAATGCTTCGCTCGTCGACGGCACGAGGTTGGCCTGCTTGAGCAACTGGCCGATTGCGAGCGGTGCGCCCGCGAGGGTCACGCCCGGAATATCGTCAGGCACGCCGCCCTTCGCGCGATGATTGAAGTCTTCGAGCGCGCGCTCGGCATCGGCTGGCGAGTGGAATCGCGCGACGATTTCCTGCCCGAGCATCACCTTGAAATCGCGCGGATTGCGGCCCGCTTCGATCTCTTTTTTGAAGCCGGCGATTTCGTCCATCGGACGGAACGACAGCAATTCGAAATAACGCCACATCAGCACGTCGGAGATGCTCATCAGCTTGCCGAACATGTCCGTCGGCTTTTCGCTGATACCGATGTAGTTGTTCTTCGACTTCGACATCTTTTCGACGCCGTCGAGGCCTTCGAGCAACGGCATCGTCAAGATGCACTGCTGTTCCTGACCGTACTGCTTCTGCAGCTCACGGCCCACCAGCAGGTTGAATTTCTGGTCCGTGCCGCCGAGCTCGAGGTCGGCATTGAGCGCGACCGAGTCGTAGCCTTGCATCAGGGGATACAGGAATTCGTGGATCGAGATCGGCACGCCGCCCTGGAAGCGCTTGGTGAAATCTTCGCGCTCGAGAATACGCGCCACCGTGTAGCGCGAGGCGAGCTTGATCATGCCGTCGGCGCCGAGCGGCATCGACCATTCGCTGTTGTAGCGGATTTCAGTCTTGTCGCGGTCGAGCACGAGTGCGGCCTGCTCGAAATACGTTTTCGCGTTCGATTCGATCTGCTCGCGCGTGAGCGGCGGACGCGTGGCGTTGCGGCCTGACGGATCGCCAATCAGCGAGGTGAAGTCACCGATCAGGAAAATCACCGTGTGACCCAGGTCCTGCAACTGGCGCATCTTGTTCAGCACGACCGTGTGGCCGATGTGAATGTCGGGCGCGGTCGGATCGAGGCCGAGCTTGATACGCAGCGGCACGCCTGTCGCCGCACTCTTCGCGAGCTTTTGCGCGAATTCGTCTTCGATCAGCAGTTCGTCGACACCGCGCTTGGTGACGGCGAGCGCGTGACGGACTTCGTCGGTGATCGGGAAGGCGGGGCTGGGCTTGGTGGACTCGGTGGTCATGCTGGAAACGTGAAGTCGCAAAAAAAGGAGATTGTCCCATAGATGCGCACCGCCGCGCCCACTGACTCAGCCATAAGCGCCTCGCCGGCGCATGATTTCGGCGTGGCCGGTCGTGCGATTGGCGTCGTCACGCTTTATATTCGGCCGCGCTTGCGCCGATAATCTGCTAAAACAGATCGCAATGAATCACTGAGAGGAGCAGCAACGTGGCGCAAGACCCCGCAGACGGCGTGTACTTGGGATTGATGTCCGGCACGAGCATGGACGGCGTGGACGGTGTGGCCGTCAGATTCGCCCAAGGGAAACCGCCGGTGGTGCTGGCCGAGGCGTTTGTCGGCTTCGCTGCCGGCTTACGCGATGCGCTGTTCGCGCTTCAGCAGCCGGGCGACAATGAAATCGAGCGCGAAGCGCTGGCCGCCAATGCGCTCGCCACGCGCTACACGGTGTGCTGCCACGAATTGCTGCAAGGCAGCCGCGTACCGGCCGCAGAAGTCCGTGCAATCGGCGTCCACGGCCAGACGGTGCGGCATCGGCCGGAAAAGGGTTACACGCGGCAGATCAACAACCCCGCGCTGCTCGCGGAAATGATGCATATCGACGTGGTCGCCGACTTCCGCTGCCGCGACGTCGCGGCCGGCGGCCAGGGCGCGCCGCTCGTACCGGCGTTTCACGCCACGGTGTTCGGCGCGAAAAACGAAACGCGGGTGGTCTGCAATCTCGGCGGCATCAGCAACATCACGATCCTGAACGCGACGGGCGGCGTGCGCGGGTTCGACTGCGGGCCGGCGAACGCGTTGCTCGACGAATGGGCACAGCGCCATCTCGGCAAGCCCTTCGACGAAAACGGCCATTTCGCCGCGGGCGGACAGGTCGATCGCACGTTGCTGAACGCGCTGCTCGACGAGCCCTTTTTCTCGCAGCAACCGCCGAAAAGTACCGGCCGCGACTTGTTCAACCCGCAATGGCTGGATGCGAAGCTGCAACCGTTCGCCGCCCTCGCCCCTGCGGACGTGCAAGCCACACTGGTCGCGCTGACCGCGGTTACGGTGGCTCGCGAAATCGAACGGCATGCGTCGGACGCCAAGGCGGTCTACGTGTGTGGCGGCGGTGCGCGCAATCCGGAGATTCTGAAGGCCCTGCAACAGGCGCTGGAGGACAGCGGCGTAAGCGGCGTGCCCGTGATGACAACCGACGCACTCGGCGTCCCGCCGAGCCAGGTCGAACCGCTAGCATTCGCCTGGCTTGCCATGCGTTGTATGGCGCGCCTGCCGGGCAATTTGCCGGCCGTCACCGGTGCCACTGCCGAGCGCGTACTCGGGGCCATCTACCCGCGCTAAGCGAAGCGCCGGGGTTTGGCGCAGGCAATAAAAAACGGGGCCGAAGCCCCGTTTCCTTTTACAACCTGTCGCCTAACTGGCCATCAAACCGAGAACGACGAGCCGCAACCACAGGTGGTCGTAGCATTCGGGTTCTTGATGACGAACTGCGCGCCGTTGATGTCGTCCTTGTAGTCGATCTCAGCGCCGACCAGATACTGGTAGCTCATCGAATCGATCAGCAGCTGGACGCCGCTCTTGTTCATGACGGTGTCGTCTTCGTTGACGGCTTCGTCGAACGTAAAACCGTACTGAAAGCCCGAGCAGCCGCCGCCCTGCACGAAAACGCGCAGTTTGAGGTCCGCATTGCCTTCTTCTTCGATCAGTTGCTTGACCTTGTCAGCCGCTGCGTCGGTAAAAACGAAGGGGGCGGGCATCTCGGTCACGGGTGTATCGGTGACTGCGTTCATTCGAACTCTCCAAAAAGCTTCTAACCGCTATTGTAGGGCTGATCTCGATATCGTGCCGAAGCCCACAAAATCAATGGGTTCTTCCAGGAACCGCTATCGATGTGCGCGCCAGCCGTCGTCAGCCTGCCTGAGCGGACGAAACCACCGCTCCAGCGAGAAAACTGTCGTCGCAAACTCAACGAGGAACAGCCAATAAAAGCCAATAAAAAAGCCGCCTTCGCGAAAGCGTTGGCGGCTTTTGCAGCATTCCAGCCCGAAAGCCGGTTTGCACACGAAGCGATTAACGCTTCGAGAATTGCTTCCGGCGACGTGCCTTGTGGAAGCCGACCTTCTTACGTTCGACTTCACGAGCGTCACGCGTCACGAAGCCAGCCTTCGACAGTTCCGGCTTCAGCGTTGCGTCGTAGTCCATCAGCGCGCGGGTGATGCCGTGGCGAACCGCACCGGCTTGACCCGTTTCACCGCCACCGTTCACGTTGACTTTGATGTCGAACGTAACGCCGTGGTTCGTGAGTTCCAGCGGCTGACGCACGATCATCAGCGACGTTTCGCGCGAGAAGTAATCGGCGATAGGCTTGCCGTTTACAATGATCTCGCCCTTGCCAGCCTTGATGAAGACGCGTGCGACGGCGCTCTTGCGGCGGCCCGTGCCGTAATTCCAGTTACCGATCATGTGGGCTCCCCTTAGATCTCGAGCGCTTTCGGCTGTTGTGCCGAATGCGGATGCGTTGCTTCAGCGTAGACCTTCAGCTTCTTGATCATCGCGTAGCCGAGCGGGCCCTTCGGCAGCATGCCCTTGACCGCTTTCTCGAGCGCACGGCCCGGGAAGCGTTCTTGCATCTTGCCGAACGTCGTTTCATAAATACCGCCCGGGTAACCCGAGTGACGGTAGTACTTCTTGTCAGTAGCCTTGTTGCCCGTGACACGCAGCTTGCCGGCGTTGATAACGATGATGAAATCACCGGTGTCGACGTGCGGAGTGAATTCAGGCTTGTGCTTGCCGCGAAGACGGTGTGCCACTTCGCTGGCGACACGCCCGAGAACCTTATCCGTCGCGTCAATCACGTACCATTCACGCGTAACCTCATGGGCTTTTGCGGAAAACGTCTTCATGATCGATCCAAAAAAATTGCTGCGCCCAATGTATTTTTTCCTGCTTGTAGTGTGCGCATCGAGGCGCGTGCAGGCTCTCCCTGGTTCTTCCTCCGCGGGCGCGGATGCGGAAAAGCTCTGAATTATAAAGGAATTTGTCACGCCGAGTCAAAGATTGCGGCGTTTCGGGCGGGAAGTGATGCGCGGCGACGGCCGGATAGCGCCATTCGACGTTCTTCCTGGCTCACCGAACGGCATCGTCTCGGGGAAAGCAGGGACGAAAAAAAACCCGAACTAGCGGTTCGGGTTTAATCCACCAAAGGAGGAGGTGGAGGAGACAGCGGAGGTTGCAAAACTGTTGCAGCCGATGGGACCGATTATATGAGGCCGCCTTGTGCGACGCAAGAACATTTGCATTGCGAAATTCGATCCCATAATGCGATACAACAACATTCAGACAAAAAGATACAGAATTCCCTTTAAAATCAAATACAAACGCCATTTTAAGCCGACGCGTAAACAGACATCGACTAGAGTAAAACCCCTAAACCCGTCAGGACATTCCCGAATCGGCGGAACATGCCGCACCGCAACACGCAAGCAGCCATTGCGCATAAGTTCCCCCGAAAGTCTCTTCGGGCGGACACGCAAACACCGGGCTACAATGCGTTTTCGATATAAGCGCAGCGCGGTGGAGCACAGCATGGAATGCAAAGTTAGCTGGATGGGGCAAGACGGGATGGCGTTTGCGGCCGAGACCGGCAGCGGTCATCTGGTCACGATGGACGGCGCGCCGGAAGGCGGCGGCCGCAATCTCGCGCCGCGTCCGATGGAAATGGTGCTGCTCGGCACGGGTGGCTGCACGGCGTACGACGTCGTGATGATCCTGAAGAAGAGCCGCCAGGAAATCGCCGGCTGCTCAGTGACGCTGAAGGCTGAGCGCGCCAGCGAGGATCCGAAAGTGTTCACCAAGATCCACTTTCATTTCACCGTGACGGGCAAAAATCTGAACCCGGCCACGGTGGAACGCGCGATCAATCTGTCGCACGACAAATACTGCTCGGCGTCGATCATGATCGCGAAGACCGCCGAGCTCACGCACTCGTTCGATATCGTCGCAGGTTGAGCGCGGCGCTTCGGCGCGGATAGCTGAGGCGCATTTAGCCAAACCGGCGCGTCAAATAAAAATGCCGGCGTCCACACGGACGCCGGCATTTTTTGTTGGGTGGCAAAGCAGGCCGATAAGCCGGATTCTGTGCACGCGCCACGTCCGAAAACACGACGCGCGTAGCAGTCATTCCTCTAGGCACGCCATTACTGACGCGCTCAAGCTTCCTACCCGCAGACGTGACGGGGGCCCCGTCCTGCACCTCGAAGATGCTAGCCTGCCTACTTGGAATTGCTCCGGGTGGAGGTTACCGTGCCGGTCTGCCTTGCAGCAGCCGCGGTGCGCTCTTACCGCACCGTTTCACCCTTACCTGATCCCGGCTTGCGCCGGGCCATCGGCGGTTTGCTTTCTGTTGCCCTGTTCCGCGTGTCGCCACGGATGGCCGTTAGCCATCACCCTGCCCTATGGAGTCCGGACTTTCCTCGCCCTCTTTGGCCGAAGCCGTAGAGGCCGCGACTGCCTGGCCTGCTTTGCTGGGGCGCATTTTAACACTGTGACGGATAGGGGGCGGATGAACCGCAAGTCTTTAGCGCGAACGGCGCCCCGCGCGAAAGACGGACGTGTCGTCGTAAAACACCGGCGATTCGTTCCCAGCGCACCAACCCGGAATCCCCAGCACGGGCAGCGGCGCAAACAGGCGGCTCGTCAAAGCATCCGTCTTCAGGAGTGCCGTGCTGACAGACTCGTCGAGCCAGGCGTCGCGTGCCGCAGCGCTCCAGCCGAAGTAGTCGGATGGCACGTCGACGATCCACGCGTGGCCCGTGCAAGCCTTGAACGGCGCAATCAGCTTTTCAAGCAGCGCGTGGCCAAAGCAGCGCACCTCGCAGCGCGCCCCCCATGCATCACGGTGAGCCACCAGCAGCGTCTGCCAGTCGAACCCGCGCAATGCCGCGCTCAACGCCGGGTCGGCACTGGCGAACAGCACTGCGTTTTCATCGAACAAGGTCAACGTGTCGCGTATGCTGCCGCGGGTCGGGCCGACGCCTAATACGTCGATCGCCGCCGACTGCCGCGCGTTCAGCGCCGCCTTGATACGCGGAAACGCAAACCACATCGACCCGTTGAAGAAGTCGTGCAGGTTGTGGCGTGTCGGCACGCAACCCGTCGACGCGATGTGCGCCTCATAAGCCGCGCCCGGCGGCAGATCGTCCTGCGCAATGAACGCGAGGCGCTGACCGCGCCCCGTGACCTGCCGCATTTCGCCGGCATCCGCATTCATTTCCGCAAGCAAGGCCGCGTAGCTCGTCAACGCGCCCTGCTGCCAGCGCGCGCCGCGTGCCGCGAACGGCGCGAACCACGGCTTCGACCAGTCGATATCGGCGAGACAGAAGTCCACGCGCGCCGCCTCTTGCACCTGCATCGAATCCAACCTCAGACGAGGCGCCAACCGATCGACTCGCCGCCACGCAGCGGCACAACCGGCGTGTCGCCGACCGGCAATTCAGCCGGCAGCGTCCATTCTTCGCGACGCAGGGTGATCTTCTCTTCGCTGCGCGGCAGGCCGTAGAAATCCGCGCCGAAGAAGCTGGCGAAGCCTTCGAGCTTGTCCAGCGCACCGGCTTTGTCGAACGCTTCGGTATAGAGTTCGAGCGCGTGCAGCGCCGTGTAGCAACCCGCACAGCCGCACGCGTGCTCCTTCAAGCCCTTCGGATGCGGTGCGCTATCCGTGCCGAGGAAGAAGCGCGGATTGCCCGAGGTTGCCGCCTCGACCAGCGCCACGCGATGCGTCTCGCGCTTCAACACCGGCAGGCAGTAGTAATGCGGGCGAATGCCACCCTGGAAGATCGCGTTGCGGTTGTACAGCAGATGGTGCGCGGTGATCGTCGCACCCAGCAGCCCCGGCGCCACGCCGGCTTCGCGGATGTAGTCGACTGCATCTTTGGTGGTGATGTGCTCGAACACCACTTTCAGCGCCGGAAACGCGCGGCGCAGCGGCGTCATCACGCGGTCGATGAACACCTTCTCGCGGTCGAACAGGTCGATCGACGAATCCGTCACCTCACCGTGCACCAGCAACGGCATGCCGGTTTCCTGCATCACTTCGAGCGTTTTGGCGCACTTCATGATGTCGGTGACGCCGGCGTCCGAGTTGGTCGTCGCCCCCGCCGGGTACAGCTTCACGCCATGCACGAAGCCGCTTTCGCGCGCGCGGCGGATTTCGTCCGGCGGCGTGTTGTCAGTCAGGTACAGCGTCATTAGCGGTTCGAACTTCGCCCCAGCCGGGATCGCGGCGACGATACGCTCGCGATACGCCTCTGCCATCGCGGTCGTGGTGACCGGCGGCTTCAGGTTAGGCATGATGATCGCGCGGCCGAACTGGCGCGCGGTGTCCGGCAACACGGCAGCGAGCATCTCGCCGTCGCGAACGTGCAGGTGCCAGTCGTCCGGGCGGGCGAGCGTGATGCTGTCGATCGTGTCGATCGAATCGAGGGAGGCGTTGGAAGCGGTCATGGCGGGAGAGGAACGAGATTCGGCGGCAAAAAAGCAAATCGGCATGCTCAAAGCGTTGCAAATCAGAGCAAATCGCAACGCTAAGCCCTAAACATACGTCAATTTCGCTATTTGGCGCTTCTGGCTCGGTGATATGCTTGGAAAATCATCATTGTAACGGCTCGCCCCGTTCACCGGCTTACCCGCAACATGTGCCAACTTCTCGGAATGAACTGCGCCGCGCCGACGGACGTCACGTTCTCGTTCACCGGCTTTGCGGCGCGCGGCGGCGTCACCGATCACCACGCGGACGGCTGGGGCATCGCCTTCTTCGAAGACAAAGCCTGCCGCCTGTTCATTGACCATCAATCGTCGGCTACCTCGCCGATTGCCGAGATGGTCAAACGCTACCCGATCAAGTCGAAGAACACGATCGCGCATATTCGCAAGGCGACGCAAGGGCATATCCTGCTCGAGAATTGCCATCCGTTCATGCGCGAACTGTGGGGGCGTCACTGGATCTTCGCGCACAACGGCGACTTGAAAGATTATTCGCCGGCGCTAACCGGCGTTTATCAACCTGTCGGCACAACCGATAGCGAACTCGCGTTCTGTGCGTTGCTGCAAGGCTTGCGCAAGGCCTTCCCGGGCACGCAGCCGCCGCTCGACGAACTGTTCGCCGCGCTCGAAACGCTCACGCGCGAAATCACGCAATTTGGCGTGTTCAATTTCCTGATGTCGAACGGCCAGGCGCTGTTCGCGCATTGCTCGACGCATCTGCACTACATCGTGCGGCGCTGGCCGTTCTCGACTGCCCATCTGGTCGACGCGGACGTGTCGATCGATTTCGCCAAATACACGACGCCGGAAGACCGCGTCGCCGTGATCGCGACCAAACCGCTCACCGATAACGAAGTGTGGACTGCGTTCAAACCAGGCGATTTGTTGATGTTCCAGCACGGCGAAGTGATCGGCCGAGTGAATGTGCCGGTGCCGACTTCGGTGCTGGAAAAGCTGCGCAATCCGGCGTTGGACGCGTCGGCTTCGGCGACCACGATTGCGGCTTCGGTTGAGGCGGTGGCTGTCGCCGAGGTCGACCTTGAAGCCGCGGACGACACCGCCGCTTTCGAGTCCTGATCTGCGCGTGCGTCCACGAGCGCCAGAACAACTCGGGCCAACATCTGCGTTCGCCAACTGAAGAACGCCTCAACTGGAGCGTCCTTTCACAAGCCAGCACTTCAGAACGTCGGAAACAAAAAAAGCCGCTTCTTCCGAAGCGGCTTTTTTTGCATGAGCCACGCCAACCGACCAGCGCGGCCGCAGCAACACCCTCAGTGCAGGATCTTCGCCAGAAAATCCTTCGCGCGATCCGACTTCGGATTCGCGAAGAAGTCTTCCTTGCGGTCGTCTTCCACGATCAGGCCCTTGTCCATGAAGATCACGCGGTGCGCGACCTTCTTGGCAAAGCCCATTTCGTGCGTGACGCACATCATCGTCATGCCTTCCTGGGCGAGTTCGACCATCACGTCGAGCACTTCGTTGATCATTTCCGGATCGAGCGCGGAAGTAGGTTCGTCGAACAGCATCGCGATCGGGTCCATCGACAACGCGCGCGCAATCGCCACGCGTTGCTGCTGACCGCCCGACAATTGCCCCGGAAACTTGTCCGCATGTGCGCGCAGACCGACGCGATCGAGCAGCTTGTGGCCCTTCGCCGTTGCTTCGTCGCTCGAGCGGCCGAGCACCTTGACCTGTGCGAGCGTCAGGTTCTGCACGATCGACAGATGCGGGAACAGCTCGAAGTGCTGGAACACCATACCGACCTTCGCACGCAGCTTCGACAGATTGGTTTTCTTGTCGGTCAGCGATTGGCCGTTGATAACGATCTCGCCCTTCTGGAACGGCTCGAGGCCGTTGACGGTTTTGATCAGCGTGGACTTGCCCGAACCCGACGGCCCGCACACCACCACCACTTCACCTTTTTTGACTTCCGTCGTGCAGTCGGTCAGCACTTGAAACTGACCGTACCACTTCGAAACATTCTTGATAGAGATCATCTTGCGACCTTTTTCTGAAGACCTTTGACGAGGCTCGACGCGATCACGCAGATCACGAAATAACACGCGCCCGCGAACAGTACCATTTCGACATTCGTACCGTCACGGTCGCCAATATTCGTGGCGGTGCGGAAGAAGTCGGCGAGGCTGATCACGTAGACAAGCGACGTATCCTGAAACAGCACGATACCTTGCGTAAGCAGCAGCGGCACCATCGCGCGGAACGCCTGCGGCAGCACGATGAGGCGCATGGCTTGCGGGTAGCTCATGCCGAGCGCAAACGCGGCATTGACCTGCCCACGCGGCACCGCCTGAATGCCGGCGCGGATGATCTCGGAATAGTACGCCGCCTCGAAGAGCGAGAAAGCGACCATCGCCGAAGCCAGCCGGATGTCGATGTCCGGCGACAAGCCCAGCACGTTTTGCAGCACCTGCGGCACGATCAGGAAGAACCACAGCAGCACCATCACCAGCGGGATCGAACGGAAGATCGTGACATAACCCTTCGCGAACCATTCGAACGGCTTGAACGGCGAGAGCCGCATGATCGCGAGAATGGTGCCCCAGACGATGCCGATCACGATCGCAATCAGCGTGATCTTGAGGGTGACGATAGCGCCGGTCCACATCGTAGGCAGTGCGCCCGGAATACCGCTCCAGTCGAAATGATGCATCACTTACCTCCGATATAGCCGGGCAACCGGCTCTTGTGTTCGACCCAGCGCATCAGTTGCATCACGACCAGATTGATCAGCACATACGCCAGCGTGACCGCGATGAACGACTCATACGTCTGCGACGTGTAGTCGACCAGTTGGCGCGCCTGGGCCGACAGATCCAGCAGACCGATGGTCGACGCGACCGCCGAGTTCTTGAAAATATTCAGAAACTCGGACGTGAGCGGCGGCACGATGATCCGGTACGCAACCGGCAGCAGCACGTAGCGATACGTCTGCCATTGCGTGAAACCCATTGCCAGCCCCGCGGCGCGCTGACCCTTCGGCAATGCGTTGATACCCGAGCGCACCTGCTCGCACACGCGCGCGGCCGTGAAGAGCCCGAGACACACAATCGACGACGAGAAGAACTGCGCACCCGGCGGCAGTTGCTTGAACCAGTTGCCGATCGACGGCGGCAACAATTCCGGTATCACCAGATACCAGATAAAGAACTGCACAATGAGTGGAATGTTGCGGAAAATCGCGACATAGAGCGTACCGATACCCGACGCCCATCTGTTCGGCACCGTGCGCAGCACACCGAAAAATGAACCGACGATCAGCGCGATCACCCATGCCGACAGCGACACGGTGATCGTCACCCAGAAGCCGGACATCAGCCAGCCCAGATAGGTACTCGGCTCGCCGGTCGAAACCGGACTCAGCAGAATGCCCCAGTTCCAGTGATATGACATGACCAAGACTCCAGCAAAAAGAAACGGAAGAAGCGCGTGGCCCCTTCCGTCTCGTTCAGCGTTTCAAAAAAACAGCTAAGGTTTAATCGATTGCCTTGTCATTCGGGCTCTTGTAGAGCGCCTTCATGTCATCGCTTTCCGGGAAGTTCAGGTTCAGGCCCTTCGGCGGAATCGGCGATTCGAACCACTTCTTGTAGATCTGATCGGCTTCGCCCGAGGTTTCGACCTTCGCGATCGCGTCGTCAACAACCTTCTTGAATTCCGGATCGTTCTTGCGAATCATGCAGCCGTACGCTTCATGCGATTGCGGCGTACCGACGATCACGAAATCGCCCGGGTTGTTCGACTTGGCGCGTTCGCCTGCCAGCAGCGCGTCGTCCATCATGAACGCAGCAGCGCGGCCGGTGGAGAGCGTCAGGAACGACTCGCCGTGGTCCTTCGCGCTGATGATGTTCATGCCCATGCTCTTGTCCTGATTCATCTTGCGAAGCAGGCGCTCGGAGGTCGTGCCGGCGGTCGTGACGACCGTCTTGCCCTTCAGGTCGGCCCAGTCTTTGATGCCGGAGTCTTTCTTGGTCATCAAACGCGTGCCGATCACGAAGATCGTGTTCGAGAAGGCAGCCTGTTGCTGGCGCTCGGCGTTATTCGTGGTCGAGCCGCATTCCATGTCGACGGTGCCGTTCTGCACCAGCGGAATACGGTTTTGCGACGTGACAGGCGTGAGCTTGACCTTCAGGTTGGGCATGTTCAGCTTCTGCTTGACCGCCTCAACCACCTTCAGCGCGAATTCCTGCGAATAGCCGATGACATTCTGCTTGTCGTCGTAATACGAAAACGGGATCGACGATTCGCGATGACCCAGCGAAATGACGCCCGTGTCCTTGATCTTTTTCAGCGTACCCGCGTCTTGCGCTTGTGCGCCGACCGTAAACAGTCCGAGAGTGGCGAGCAGCAGCGCAGCTTTTTTAACCTTCATGTGTGATCTCCTTGGCCAAGAACCGACGCCAGTTTAGCAAAGTAATTATTCTGAAAGTATCGCTATCAACCATGTTTGTTGCGTGTCCCCAAAAGGGGACTTCCTTCGGGGCGGGGATTTCCGCCAGGGCGCATGCCGGTACGGGATTATGGCGCTATAACCCGGCAATCCCAAACCCCGTGGATACGCAAAGGCGGGCGGCATCGATACGATGCCGCCCGCCGGGTGAAGCACGCCGTCTTGTGGACCGCGTCGAAGCAAGTTTTTTGCAGCGGCCCGCGCGGTGGCGGCCCGCCGTTTCACGCAATCAGATCAGGGATACAGGCCGCGCAATTCGCGCGCTTCCAGGATCCGCTTACACGCGACGATAAACGCCGCGGTCCGCACGGACACCTTCTGCTCGCTCGACACTTGCCACACAGCGGCAAATGCTTCGCGCATCACGCGCTCGAGACGCTGGTTGATCTCGTCTTCAGTCCAGAAGAAGCTCGAGAAGTCCTGCACCCACTCGAAGTACGACACGGTCACGCCGCCGGCATTCGCCACCACGTCCGGAATCACGAGGATACCGCGGTCGTGCAGAATGTCGTCCGCTGCCGTGGTGGTCGGGCCGTTGGCGCCTTCCACGACGATCTTCGTTTTGATCTTGCCTGCGTTCTTTTCGGTAATCTGGTTTTCCAGCGCCGCCGGAATCAGGATGTCCGATTCGACGTTCCAGAATTCTTCGTTCGCGATGACGTCGGCTTCCGGGAAACCGCCCACGCCGCCGTTCTTCGCGACGTAATCCAGCAACGCGACCGCGTCGATACCGGTCGACTTGTACACCGTGCCGGTGTGATCCTGCACCGCGACCAGCTTCGAACCCGCTTCCTGGAACAGACGCGCGGCGATGCCGCCCACGTTACCGAAGCCCTGCACGGCGATACGCGCACCTTCGATGTCGACGCCAATGCGGCGTGCGGCTTCGGAGGCAACCACGAACACGCCACGGCCCGTTGCTTCGCGGCGGCCCAGCGAACCACCCAGCGCGATCGGCTTGCCGGTCACGACGCCCGTCGCCGTTTGGCCCTGGTTCATGGAGTACGTGTCCATCATCCACGCCATGATCTGCTCGTTCGTGTTCACGTCCGGCGCGGGAATGTCGGTGTTCGGTCCGATGATGATGCCGATCTCGCTCGTGTAGCGGCGCGTCACGCGCTCCAGCTCGCCACGCGACAGCGTACGCGGGTCGACACGAATACCGCCCTTCGCGCCGCCGTACGGCACGTTCACAGCAGCGTTCTTGACCGACATCCACGCCGACAGCGCCATCACTTCCGACAACGTCACGTCCTGGTGATAACGCACGCCGCCCTTGCCCGGACCGCGCGACACGTTGTGCTGCACGCGATAGCCTTCGAAGTGCGCGACCGTGCCGTTATCGAGTTCGATAGGCACGTCGACGACCAGAATGCGCTTCGGGCGCTTCAGGGTTTCGAGCCAGCGGGACAGTGAGCCGAGGTACGGCGCGACGCGGTCGACCTGACGCAGGTAGTTGCCCCACGGGCCGAGGTCGTCTTTATTCAGGTAGGAAGGAACGGACTGCAACGTTGATGCGGATTGTGCGGCTTGTTGCTGGGATGACATGAACGCTCCGGCGTTGATCGAATGACAGCATTGTCGAAAAACGCCGTTTTGAAATCCAATGCCGTTTCCTTATCCGATTATGTTTTTTTTGCATAACCGTTAAGAAGCCGCAAATTTGCGTCGCAGGGAAGCAGGTTTCAGGCGGCGCCCGTGCTCTGCGCAAGTTCCTCGGACACGACGTCCCATAGTTGCCGCACGAGTATCTGCCGCGCATCGTCGCCTTTCGCGGCCAGCTTGTCGCGATAGAGGCGGATCTCCATGGTCAGCGTGAGCTGCCCCTCGGGCGTGCCGCGCGTAGCGCGATCGAGGCGGATCAGCTTACCGTCGGCAACCGCGTCTTCCACGGCGCTGTACGGCAGGAAGGCGATGCCGTGGCCGGCCAGCGCCATCGCCTTGAGCCCCTCGGCCATGTCGGTTTCGTACAGCCGGTCGAGATACAAACGCTCCGGCGCGTTAGCGAGGATCACCTCGGTCATGCGGCCCAGGTACGCGTTCGGCGTGTAGGTCAGATAGGGCGTGGGCGCGCCGGCCGTGCCCGGCAGCGTGTGCCGGGGGCGCCCGGCGCGGCCCGGCGCCGAGAACGGACTGATCGGTTCGATGCCGAGCGTCAGCATGTCGTAGCGGGCCGGATCGAGGGCGATTGGATGACTCGGATGGTGATAGGCCATCATCAGATCGCAGCCGCCTTCCACCAGCGCCAAAGCCGCATCGTGCACGTTCAGCGCCCGCAACCGGGTATGGATCGGGCCCATTTGCGCTTCAATGCGCTGCAGCCAGCGCGGAAAATACGTGAGCGACAGCGTGTGCGGCACGGCGAACTCGATGGTCGCCTGCGGCGTCGCCGTGTGTCCGCGCAAGAGCGCGCGCGCCTCGTGGAACTGCGACAGCATGGCGAGCGCCTGCTCGTAGAACACCTGGCCGGCCGCCGTCAGCCGCGTCGGGTAAACCGAACGATCGATCAGTTCCGTGCCCAGCCATGCTTCCAGGGCCTGAATCCGCCGCGAAAACGCCGGCTGCGTGACGTGGCGCGATTCGGCCGAACGGCTGAAACTACGCGTTTCCGCGAGCGAAACGAAGTCTTCGAGCCATTTCAGTTCCATGCGAAGCCTGCTGCCAGCGGGAGGGAGGAAGTCAGCATTCTAGCGGCGCGACCGGGATCGCCGCCAACTTCGGCCGGTACGCCGCACAGTGGTAAAATTCGCGGTTCCCTCCGTTCCCGATCCGCCTTCTGAGCGCTCACGCCCCCATCATGTCCGACACCCGCCCCGACACCCTGTTCGCGCTGAACGCGCTCTCCCCGCTCGACGGCCGTTACGCCTCGAAAACCGAAGCCCTGCGCGACTGGCTCTCGGAAGCCGCTTTCATGCGCAATCGCGTGACGGTTGAAATCCACTGGCTGATCGCGCTTTCGCACGCCGGTTTCGCCGAAGTGCCGCGCTTTTCCGAAGCATCCGAACAATTCCTGCTGCAACTGGCCGAGCGCTTCACCGCGCACGACGCCGCGCGCATCAAGGAAATCGAACGCGTGACGAATCACGACGTGAAAGCGGTCGAGTACTGGCTGAAGGAGTCGGTGAAGGGTCAGGCAGAACTGGAACGCGCGAGCGAGTTCATCCACTTCGCGTGCACGTCGGAAGACATCAACAACACGTCGCACGGCCTGATGCTCGCCGGCGCACGTGAACACGTGATGCTGCCGGCGCTGCGCTCGGTGCATCAGCGCCTCGTTGCGCTGGCTCACGCGCAAGCCGAACAGCCCATGCTGTCGCGCACGCACGGCCAGCCGGCCAGCCCCACCACGCTCGGCAAGGAAATCGCCAACGTCGCCGCGCGTCTTGAACGCGCGATCGAGCGTATCGCGAAGGTCGAACTGCTCGGCAAGATGAACGGCGCGGTCGGCAACTTCAATGCACACCTGTCGGCGTATCCGGAATTCGATTGGGAAGCGTTCTCGCGCGAAGTGGTCGAGCAGCGTCTGAAGCTCACGTTCAATCCGTACACGATCCAGATCGAGCCGCACGACTACATGGCCGAACTGTTCGACGCCGTGTCGCGCGCCAACACGATCCTGCTGGATCTGGACCGCGACGTGTGGGGTTACATCTCGGTCGGCTACTTCAAGCAACGCACGAAGGCCGGCGAAATCGGTTCCTCGACCATGCCGCACAAGGTCAACCCGATCGACTTCGAGAATTCGGAAGGCAATCTCGGCCTGGCCAACGCCACGCTGCGCCACCTCGCCGACAAACTGCCGATTTCGCGCTGGCAGCGCGACCTGACCGACTCGACGGTGTTGCGCAATATCGGCGTCGCGTTCGGCTACTCGCTGCTCGCGTACGACTCGCTGATCCGCGGCCTGGACAAGCTCGAAGTGAACGCCCAGCGTCTGAACGAAGACCTCGACAACTGCTGGGAAGTGCTGGCCGAGCCGGTGCAAACGGTGATGCGCCGCTACGGCATCGAGAACCCGTACGAGCAGTTGAAGGAACTGACGCGCGGCAAGGGCATCACGCGCGAAGCGCTGCAAACGTTCGTGAGCGGCCTCGCGATTCCGCAAGACGCGAAGGATCGTTTGCTCGCCATGACGCCGGGTTCGTATATCGGCAAGGCGGTTGAACTGGCGAAGCGGATCGCTTAAGGCCGCACTGGGTGGCATGCTGCCGTGCAGCTAACGCCGTTCAGTTGAACACTGAACGGCGTTTTTCATTTGAGCGCCGCAAGCATGCTACGACAACCAGTGCGGCACGTCGCGCAAGGCAAGGTGGGGGTTCTGGTCGAAGTGATGCACGCGATAGCCGAACGCCTCAAAGAGCACGTCCAATGAGCGGGACGTGCGGATCGTGATGTGTCCGTTGCGCGGTGCGATGTACCAATGGTCCATTGCACGCGGCGGCAGCGTGTCGATCGTCAAGGTCGAAAAAAGCATCACTCCGTGTGGCCTGAGCTTGCTGAGTGCGCTTGCGATCGTTACGCGCGGCTCGGGCGTATGCCCCAGCACTTCGAACGCCGTCACCAGATCGAATGATTCCGGCGCAGGTTCGTCGCCGTCTTGTTCCATCGGATCCCAACTGTGGGCATGGACGCCACGTTCGCGCAGTAGCGCCGCCAACCGGCCATTGCCACCTCCATAGTCAAGACACTTGAGCCCGCCGTCGGCTCTCGCGATGAAATTCGCCACCGCCGTCACATTGGCTCCCGGACGGGCCTCGATATAGTCGGGGTCGACGTCCGCATAAGCGGCGTTGTAAATGTGCTTAACAAAAGCGCTCTTGCTCCAGCGATCGAATGCATGCGTGAAAACCAGACCGCAATCATCGCAGCGGTGGTAGTAAATGGGGATCGCCGCAAGGGGTAAGAAATGGCCGCGGCGTTCCTCGCAGTTCTTGTTGAAATCGACCACGCCGCAAAGTGGCGCCCTGCCCTGGCAAATCTTGCAGATTGAAACGCCTGCGACCGGGTTAAGCCCAATACTGTTAACAAGCTCAAATTTGTGTTAACTTTCAAGCCTCTGAACCAACAAGAAGAGCTTGAAGGATGGCAAGAACGGAAGCAACGCTGCCAGGCGGGGCGCGGCTCGCGGACTATCTGGCGGTGGGGTATCTGGCGCTGAACTGCTCCCTGGGACAGGTCAAGGAGGCGCTCACGAAGTGCGGCGTGCAGACGCGCGTGCGCCGCGACATGCCGCGTGAAGTGCTGGTGTATTTCGTGATGGCGATGTGCCTGTATCCGCGCGTGGCCTATGAGGAAGTGTTTCGTCTGGTGATCGAGGGACTGCGGCGCATCTACGGCGACCAGGTACGCGACGCGCAGGTCAGCAAGGCGGCGATCTCGCAGGGTCGCGCACGCCTGGGATGGCAGGTGATGCGCGAGCTGTTCGCCCGGCAGGCGGCGCAACACCCACGAACCGCAGGCGGCGACTATGCGGGCTATCGGGTCATGAGCGTGGACGGCTCCACGCTGGATGTGCCCGATGAGAAGGCCAATGCGCAAGCGTTCGGATATGCGCAGGGAGGGCGCGGTGAGGCCGCGTATCCGCAGATTCGCTTCGTAGCGCTGGCCGAATGTGCGACGCACGCGCTGTGTGAGGTCCAGATGGGCGGGGTATGCGAGCACAGCGAACAGGCGCTCACACGCCAGCTGTTTCCGGCATTCTCGGACGACATGCTGGTGCTGGCCGATCGCCTGTTCTATGGCTATGACATGTGGCGCGACGCGGTGGCCACCGGAGCGAAGCTGCTGTGGCGCGTGAAGTCGAATTTGCGGCTGCCGTGCGAAGTGCCGCTGGCAGATGGTTCGTACCTGAGCACTGTCTATGCCAGTGACACCGACAGGCGACACCAGCGCAACGGCATGCAGGTGCGGGTCATCGAGTATCGCCTGGAAGGTGTGCCTGATGCCGAGCCGCAGTATCGCCTGATCACCAATCTGCTGGACGCAGCGGTGGCGCCTGCCATAGAACTCGCGGCGCTGTACCACCGGCGCTGGAAAATAGAAGAGATGTTTGACGAGATCAAGACACATCTGTGCGACGGCAAGAAGGTGCTGCGTAGCAAGACGCCTGATCTGGTCCGTCAGGAGTTCTATGCGTTAATGCTTACCCACGCGGCGATCCGTCGACTGATGTATGAGGCTGCCCAGGACAGCGGGCAGCACCCGGAAGACTTATCGTTCGTTCATGCCGTACGCGTGTTGAACCGACGCCTGCCCGAGGCGGCGGCCGTTCCCCCCTGAGCAGTGGCAAAGTTGGAGGCTCAGCTTACTGCGGGAAATCGCCAGTGGGCGTGCCGTGCAAAGCCGCGGCAAGCGTAATCCCCGCGGCGTGAAGCGAAAGATGTCGAACTTCCGGATACGCCGACGATCGGAGCCGCTGAATCAGCGAATTTCACCGAAAGCGGTCATCAAGTGAACAGTATTGGGGTTAAGCCTGTCGCCCTCGATATGCATCATGTTCGCCGCCTTTGATTTCCGATCCGCCAGAGAGACTGCGATTGGACCAAAGCATGGAAAACAAGAGAATCGGACGCGTCCCAAAGCACCGGCGTCCAGGCTGAACCTTCGGCGCACAGGTGAGAAACTTCGCCCAAATTGAAACGACCCGGCTGTTTGCGCGGCCGGGTCGTCGATATACGGTGTGTGCCTTAGCGCCTCACCGTGTCTTCATTTGCTTCAACACCTCTTCGACGATCTCTTCCGGCGACAGTTCGATACTCACCGTAATCGCTTCATCCGCGCCCGGTTCTTCAAGCGTATCCAGCTGGCTTTGCAGCAGCGACGGATCGAAGAAGTGCCCGGTACGCGTGGACAACCGCTCGCGCAGCATCTCAAACGAACCCTTCAGATAGACGAAGCACACACCCTTATCACCGTTGCTACCGCCGCGCAGAACATCGCGGTACGAACGCTTCAGCGACGAACACGTGAATACCGCCTTCTCGCCCGCTTTCTGCTTCACTTCGATCGCCGCACGAATGGTTTGCAACCACGGCCAACGGTCTTCGTCGGTCAGCGGAATGCCGTGGTGCATCTTCTCCTTGTTGGCGGCGCTGTGAAACGCGTCGCCGTCGGTGAATGCGCAGTGCAGGCGCTCCGCCAGCATTTCGCCAATCTTCGTTTTGCCGGCGCCCGACACGCCCATTGCGATCAAAATCATCAAAAACTCCTTACACGACCGTCGCGAGCGCGAAAGTCAAACCCAAGCCCATCAGTGAAATGATGGTTTCGAGGAGCGACCATGTCTTGAAGGTCTGCCCCACCGTCATACCGAAGTATTCCTTGATCAGCCAGAAACCGCCGTCGTTCACGTGCGAGAAAATCAGCGAACCCGAACCGGTGGCAAGCACCAGCAATTCCGGCGTGACCTGCACGCCGCTGGCGGCTGTGATCGGCGCGACGATGCCGCAAGCGGTGGTCATCGCCACCGTCGCCGAACCCGTGGCCAGGCGGATCAGCGCGGCCACCAGCCAGCCGAACAGCAGCGGCGACAGATGCATGGCCGTTGCCACATGGACGATTTCCTTCGAGATGCCGCTATCCATCAGCACGCGCCCGAAGCCGCCGCCCGCACCCACGATCAGCGTGATGCCCGCGATCGGCGCGAGACACTCGCCGCAGAATTTCTGGATCTGCTCGCGATTGAAGCCGCGGCTCGCGCCGAAGGTCCAGAAGCTGACCAGCACAGCGATCAACAGCGCCACGTCCGAATTGCCGACGAAATGCAGCAGATCGTTCGGCAAGGTCTTCGGCGTGGAGACGAGGTCGGCCCAGCTGCCGATCAGCATCAGGATCACCGGCAGCAGGATCGTGAACAACGTGACACCGAAGCTCGGCAGCTCGCGCTTCGGCGCCGCGCTCTTCGCGCTATTTTGCGCATCGTCGCCGTGGCCGAGGAATTGCGCGGCGAGCGGATTGTTGTTCGGCAGTTTGATGAAACGGCTGATCAGCAGCGCGAACAACGGACCGGCCACGATCGCCGTCGGCACACCCACGATCAGACCGTATGCAATCGTCTTGCCGATGTCTGCGTGATACGCCTGCACGGCGAGCATTGCGGCCGGGTGCGGCGGAATCAGACCGTGCACGACGGACAGACCCGCGACCATCGGCAAACCGACCAGCAGCAGCGACTTGTTGGTGCGTTTCGCGACGTTGAATGCAATCGGAATCAGCAGCACGAAACCGACTTCAAAGAACACCGGCAAGCCGACGATGATCGCCACGACCATCATTGCCCAGTGAATGTTCTTTTCGCCGAACCAGTCGATCAGCGTGGTCGCGATGCGCTCCGCGCCGCCGGACTCGGCCATCATCTTGCCGAGCATGGTGCCGAGGCCGACCACCACGGCAATATGGCCGAGCGTATTGCCGTTGCCGGTTTCGAACGATTTGACGATCGTGCCGATCGGCATGCCGGAGGCGAGACCCAGCAGCAGCGAAACGATGATCAGGACGAGGAACGGATAAACCTTGTAGCGGGTGATCAGCAGGATCAGAAGTGCGATGGCGATCACCGCGAAGACCAGCAGCGTGCTGCCGTGGACAGCTTCCATGAAGCTCCTCCTTTGCATTATTGATATCGGTGCGGAAGACGGCTGGCACCTGTCTCACGGCGACCTGCAGCGGTGCCAGAAAACCCGGCAAGCCGCGCGGACGCTGAATTTTACTGTTTGTTGTCTCTAAAAGCGCGCGAATCCGGCACGCATATCGAAAGGAGCCTCGCCGCGACAGCCTGACAGGCTGTCGCGGCGAGGCTCCTTTACTCTTTGCCCTTTACCTTTTACTTAGGACGCGGCTCGCGGTCAATCCGTGCTTCGACGAAGCTCAATGCGCCGGCGCGGCCAGCTCGCTGGCGGCACGCGCGAGGCGCGTGACTTCGTCCCAATTCTGCGCGGCAACTGCAGCCTTCGGCGTCAACCACGATCCGCCCACGCACACCACGTTCGGTTGCGCGAGGAAATTGATGGCGCTTTCGGCCGTGATGCCGCCGGTCGGGCAGAACTTCAGCGTCGGGAACGGGCCGTAAAACGCTTGCAACATCGGCACGCCACCGGCTTGCTGCGCCGGGAAAAACTTGACGATCTCGTAGCCGAGTTCCAGCGCGGTGATGATGTCGGTCGGCGTCATCACGCCTGGCAGCAGCGGCAAGCCTGCATCCTGCGCGGCCTTGTGCATGTCTTTCGTCAGACCCGGCGAAACGCCGAACTGCGCGCCCGCTTTCTTGGCCTGAGCGCAGTGCTCGGGCTTCGTGATCGTGCCCACGCCGACCACGATGTCTTCAGCCAGTTGGCTCGCGCGTTCGATTGCTTCAAGACCGGCTGCGGTGCGCAGCGTGATTTCCAGCACCTTCACGCCACCGGCGTGCAGTGCGCGCGACACGTTTTCACCCTGCTCGACCGAGTCGAACGCGAGCACCGGAATCACCGGGCCAAGGCGCACGATATCGCTTACTTTTTTCGCTGTCATAGTCAGACTCCTTGTTTCAGCAGCGGTTAGCTGGCTTGAGTGGTGCTTGTGTGTTCTTCGGTGCGTGCCTTGGCCCGCTCACCGTGTTGCGCCGCGCGCTCGCCCACCATCGGACCGAATACCGAGGCGCCCTGCTCCGCGGGCGCTGCCGCCGCACGGAACACGCCGAACAATTCGCGGCCGAAGCCGACTTCGTTTTCCGCCTGATGCTGCGGCAAAGCTTCCGGCCGCGCCGCCCATTCGGCGGCATCGATTTCGATGTCGAGCACGCCGGCGTCCGCGTCGATCACCAGCATGTCGCCAGTGCGAACCTTGCCGATCGGGCCTTGCAGCAATGCTTCCGGCGACAGATGAATCACCGCCGGCACCTTGCCTGACGCGCCCGACATGCGGCCATCGGTCACCAGTGCAACGTGGAAGCCTTGATCCTGCAACACACCGAGCAACGGCGTCAAACGATGCAACTCGGGCATGCCATTTGCCCGCGCGCCCTGGAAGCGCACCACGGCGATGAAGTCGCGTTTCAGTTCGCCGTTGTCGAAGGCTTTCTGCACCGCTTCCTGCGAATCGAACACGATAGCCGGCGCCTTCACCTTGCGATGCTGCGCCGCCACCGCGGAAATCTTGATCACGCCGCGGCCGAGCTTGCCTTGCATGAGACGCAAGCCGCCGTCCGGTTGGAACGGTTCCTTGATGCCGCACAGCACCGCCGTGTCTTCGCTCTTTTGCGCACCCGGCACCCATTGCAGCTTGCCGTCGATCAGCTTCGGCTCTTTGGTGTAATGATGAAGCCCCTTGCCGGCGACCGTGTTCACGTCTTCATGAAGCAAGCCGCCTTCCAGCAGATTGCGGACCAGGAACGCGACGCCACCGGCCGCGTGGAAATGGTTCACGTCGGCCTTGCCATTCGGGTAAATCTTCGCGAGCAACGGCACGGCTTGCGACAGCGTGTCGAAGTCGTCCCAATCGATCACGATGCCCGCTGCACGCGCGATCGCGACCAGGTGCAAGGTGTGATTGGTCGAACCGCCGGTGGCCAGCAACGCGACGATGCCGTTGACGATTGCCTTCTCGTCGACCACATGGCCGATCGGCATGTAATGACCACGGTCCACCGTCAGATCGAGCACGCGACGCGCGGCCTGCGCGGTCAACGCGTCGCGCAGCGGCGTATGCGGATGCACGAAGGCCGAACTCGGCAGATGCAGGCCCATCACTTCCATCAACATCTGGTTGCTGTTGGCCGTGCCGTAGAAGGTGCAGGTGCCGTGGCTGTGATACGCGGCCGCCTCTGCTTCCAGCAGCGCGTCACGGCCGCATTGTCCGGTGGCGAATAGCTGCCGCGTCTTGGCTTTGTCGTCGTTCGACAGGCCGCTGCCCATCGGGCCGGCAGGCACGAAAATCGTCGGCAGGTGGCCGAATTGCAGCGCGCCGATCAGGAGGCCAGGCACGATCTTGTCGCAGATGCCGAGGCACAGCGCCGCGTCGAACATGTTGTGCGTGAGGGCAACCGCCGTGCTCATCGCGATCACTTCGCGCGAGAACAACGACAGCTCCATGCCCGCATTGCCTTGCGTGACGCCGTCGCACATGGCCGGCACGCCGCCCGCGAATTGCGCGACGCCGCCGTTTTCACGCGCGGCTTCCTTGATGATGTCCGGGTAGTTTTTGTACGGCGCGTGCGCCGACAGCATCTCGTTGTACGACGACACGATGCCGATGTTCGGCTGGCGGATCTGCTTGATGACGAGCTTGTCGTTACCTTCGAGGCCGGCAAACCCGTGGGCCAGATTGGCGCACGAGAGCGCGCCGCGCGCCGGGAATTTGCCTTGAGCGTGTTCGATGCGGGCCAGATAAGCCTCACGGGTGGGCTTGCTGCGCTCGACCACGCGTTGCGTGACCTTCGACAATTGCGAATGCGGGGAAACCATCGGAGCTCCTTCGTCGCTGGCGGCAGACATGCGCGCACTCTGCCAGGTAGGTATCGCGGGGATGTCGGATCAGTCGACTGACGCAATTTTAGTAGAAAAACTACACGATCGCAATTACGATTTCTGTTGCATCGCGGCATCCTGAAATGGGCGCATTGCCTTACTGGCACTGCCTTCAAGGTATTGACATCAAAACCTAGGGATTACACCTATCGCTCGATATGTAGTTTTTGTAGCTTCTTCAGTAATCAGATATAGTCCACGCATTCTTCAGCATAGTGCGAGTTTTCCGATGATGCTGTCCCAGGTGGAAGAGATGCGCGAGCAGTTGCGCCCGTCCGAGCGCAAGCTGGCCGACTACGTGATCGAGGCGCCGCGCGAGGTGCTGGATCTCTCAATGACCGAGGTGGCCGCGCGCGCGGGCGTGAGCCAGCCGACCATCGCGCGGTTTTTGTCATGCACTCGGCTTTTCGGGGTTTCGCGAGTTCAAGATCCGGCTGGCGCAAGGCATTGCCGCGGAAGTGCCCGCCGTCTACCGCGACGTGCGGCCGGATGAGCCGACGCCGGGCGTCGCCGCGAAGGTGCTCGACCGGACCATCGGCGCGCTGATCCAGGTGCGCAACAATCTGTCATCGGATAGCGTGGCAGCGGCGATCGCGCTGCTGGCGCAGGCGCGGCGCATCGAGTTCTATGGGGCAGGCGGTTCGGGTATCGCCGCGCTGGACGTGCAGCACAAATTCTTTCGCCTCGGCATGCCGAGTGTCGCGTATTCAGACCCGCATACGTTTCTGATGTCGGCCGCACTGCTGGGTGAAGGCGACGTGGTGGTGGCGATTTCGAACACCGGGCGCACGCGCGATATCGTCGATGCGGTGAAGTCGGCGCTTGCCGCGGGCGCGAAGGTGATCGCGATCACGCACGGCAATTCGCCGTTGGCGCGGCTTGCTACGGTCGGATTGTTTGCCAATGTGGACGAAGACACGGATATCTTTTCGCCGATGACCTCGCGCGTGTCGCATCTGGCGATCGGGGACATTCTCGCGGTGGGCGTGGCGCTGAGCCGGGGACCGGAACTGGTCGAGAAGATGGCGCAAGCGAAGGAGGTCATTACTCGTCGAAGGATCGATCCGGGCGCGTAGTGGGTCACAGCTGGGTTGCGACCGGGTAATTGCGCCCGATTTGCGCCGACGCGACTGGCATCTCGGCAAGCGCGATCCCGCGCAAGCGGATTGCCCAGGGTGCTGCGCCGGTCCATACGAAAAAGGACTCCCCGAAGGGAGCCCACTGTCCTGCTCAACTATCTGATCAAGCCAGGCTCGCGAAAGGCAGCCAAACAAGCGCAGCGCTTTTCGCGATCCTCACACAACGCTTACCACTGATACGACGCACCCGCGCCGACTGTCGTTTCGCTGCCGCTAATCCCGGCGCCCACCTTGACCTTCACGTTCGCCGTGATACGCGCCGACGCGCCCACCGCTGCTGCCTGATACCCCTTGTAGGTCGCCCCGGCGACGCCGATTGCCAGCGTCTTGCCCGGATCGACTTGCGGAATCATCGTCAGCGCGGTGGCGGCTGCAACGCCGCTGTAGGCCGCGCGCGCCGTTTCACCAACAGCCGACTGCATCTGGCCGAGGTTGACCGCATCCGTCGCTGACTTGCCCGGCGCGACGTTCGTGATGGGACGCTCGTTGCCTTGCGAGCCGACTGAAAGGGTGTTGGCCTGATCGGCCACCGAACCCGCGCCGATAGCAACCGAGTTTTCGCCGCTCGCCTGCGATCCGCCGCCAAGCGCCACCGCATTGGTGCCCGACGCTGCGGCCGCCGGTGCGCCTCCCGTGTTGAGCGACATTGCGGCGCTACCCGTTTGCTGCTGGTTTTGCACCGACTGGCTCAGATCCGACAGTTGCTGGTTGGTATTCCACAACTGCGCACCGGTCACCGCATCGCTGCTGGTTGCCGACAGTTCGCCATCCTGCAGATTGGTCAGCTTCACCTTCGGCGCATCCGCCGATCCACTCATCGTTACCTGATTGTGAGCGGCGGTGACGTACTGCACCGCATTCGCAACCGACGTGCTCATCGTGCCGACGGTCGACTGCAGGCTCGCGATGTCCGAGGTGTTCTGCGTCACACGGCCGTCGATGTTCGTCAACGCGGCACCGACGGTGTACACCGGCGCCGAAATCGTGCCGTCCTCGTTGACGGTCGAACCGCCGCCGAGTGCCGCTGCCGTGCCGGCTGCATGCGAATACAGTTGCGAACCGTTCACCGCATCGTTGCTCGACGCGCTCACTGCGCCCGCTGCCACACCCGTCACGGCGCGGTTACCCGCCGTGCCGGCCATGTTGACACGCAGGCCGTCCGTCGTTGCACCGACGAGAATGTCGCGCGAGGTCTGGTCTTGCGTAACCATGCCGATGCTGCCGTTGTTGATCTGTGTCTCAAGCGACGACAGATTGGTGTCGAGCGTATCGAGCGCGTCGCCGACCGTGGTCTGCGTGCCGCCTTGCATGTGGTACGTCGGGCTGACGATCGAACCGTCCGTGTTGACCATCGCACCGCCGCCGAGCATCGCGACAACCGGGCTCAACTGACCGAGGTTGACCGCGGAGGTAGCGGTCGTGCCGGCTGCGACGCCGAACAGCTGACGCGCACCTGCGACACCCGCGAAGTTGATCGCCGAGCCGCCCGTGCCGGCAGCGACCGTCAGATCGCCGGTCAACGCGTCCTGCTGGATCAGACCCACCGTACCGCTGTTGAGCTGCTTGGCCAGATCGCTCACCGAGCCTTCGACGCTCGTGACACGAGTATCGAGCGCCGCGATGTTGTCGGTGTTGGTGGCGATGTCGCTGGTGTTTTGTGCGATGGCGCTGGTGTTGGCCGAGATATCGCTCGTCGCCACGGCGTTCTGCGCAACGTTCTGGTTCGTCGTGTAAAGCTGCGCACCGTTCACCGCGTCCGTGCTCGATGCAGACAGCGTACCGGCCTTCAGGTTGGTGATCGTCGTGCCCGATGCGCCAGTCAGCGTGACCGAATCCAGAGCGGACGAGTCGTACGCGACCGCACCCGCCATCTGGCCATTGATCGTGCCGACCTGGGTATTCAATGTGCCGGTGTCTGTGGTGTTCTGCGCGATGGCCGCAGTGTTTTGCGTGACGCTCTGGTTCGTCGTGTAAAGCTGCGAACCGTTCACCGCGTCGGTGCTCGAGGCCGATACCGCGCCCGTAGCCACGTTTGTCAGCGTCGTGCCGGATGCGCCGCCGAGCGTCACCTTGCCTTCGGTCGAGTCGTCGTAGGCGACGAACGCGTTGGTTGCGTTACCGCTCGCATCAACCTTCAGACCGGCTGCCTGGAGCTGCGCGTAGTTGACCGCGTCGGTTGCTTGCGTGGTGGCCCCTACATTGACCACTTGACGCGTCGAACCGGTCGCACCCACGGAGACCGTGTTTGCGCGATTCGCCACAGACTTCGCGCCCAAGGCTACCGAGTTGTTGGCCGACGCCGTTGCATTGGCACCAAGTGCCGTTGTTGCGGTCGTCGACGCGTTGGCATTCTGCCCGAGCGCTACTGCTGCCTGTCCACCGCCGGCCGCCTGGGCACTCATACCGAACACGGCGTCGCCGATATCGGCAGCCTTTGAGCCCGGGCCAATTGCGACGGTGTTGTTCGCAAGCGCCGAAGAGTCGGATCCGACTGCCAATGCGGAGCCAGGCCCGTTGCTTTTCGCTTTCGCCCTTGAACCAACAGCGACGTCGCCGGCACCTGCCGCAGACGAATCGCCGCCACCACTATTAGCCGCTACTGCGTGGAAATAGGTGATGCCGTTGCTGTTGATGCTGGTGACCGAGGTCTGCAGGTTTGTGATATTCGTGGCGTTCGTCGTCTACCGGCCGTCAAGATTGGTCAGGGCCGAACCGACGTTGTCCACGGTCGTACCGCCGACCACGTAGGAGGGTGCCGAGATGCTGCCGTTTGCGTTCACGCTCGAACCGCCGCCGAGGGCCGATGCGTTGCTCGCGGCAACGTTGTAAAGCTGGGAGCCGTTTGTCGCGTCCGTGCTTGATGCAGAAACCGCGCCGGCGGCTACGTTCGTGAGCATCGTGCCGCTTAGGCCATTTAGCGTCACTGTGTTTGCGCTCATGACATCGTACGCAAGGAACGCGTTGCTCACGTTGCCGTTCGTATCCGTCTTCAAACCTGCGCTCTTTAATTGCCGAAGATTCACGGCGTCGGTGTCGGACGTACCGGCCGCCACGTTCACAATCTGACGTTCCGCGCCGGCCGCACCTACGGAAACCGTGTTGACACGGTTAGCCACCGAGTTTGCACCCAGTGCAACGGAGTTGGCCGCAGAGACTGAGGATCCGTTACCCATAGCCATGCCGTCTACCGCATTGGTTACGGTTGCAAGTCGACCAAGAGCGATGCCGCCGGCCGAATTTGCATCGACTTTCGTGTTGGTGCCTATTGCGACCGCATCTTGTGCCGCTGCTACGCCGGTGCCATCCGTGTTTGCACCGAGGTAGATTGAGTTGCCGCCAGCTGCCTTGGCGCCCATGCCCTCGGCAATTGCGTTGGCGCCAGTGGCCTGCGCACTCGGTCCTACTGCTACGGAATTGGTACCGGTGGCGCTGCCGCCATCCACAGAGCCCGCGCTCGCGTCCATGGACGCTCCAATCGCCAGAAGTGCCGATACCAGCGCACTCTTGCTCAAGCTCGTCTTCCCCTTGTTCCGCGCCACTTCCGAAGCGGCGACATACGTTCCGGTGGTTTCATTCCAAACGGTTTTGTACGACTTGTTCATGATTTCTTCCTTCTGAAGATCTGGTCTCGGGTCCATGCCGCGTGAGGTGTTTGAAGAAAAACCTGCGCGCGTCATTGGGTTTTCAGAAGGATTGAAATCTGGGCCGTCTCAGCAATTTTTTCGGGCCATCCCATTAATCCTTCCGGGTTGGCACCACTATAAAATTAGGAATTTCGCCTCTTAATAAGACGATTCTTAAAACATTCCTACAGCAAAATCGAATATCCGCTCGCCAAAAGAGATGAAACAGGACTTGATGTGAGGTAAATGCCCACTGCGAAAGGAGTTCGACCTACATCACGCCAGATTCGCCGCACACGAGCGAGCGCAAGCCCCACGCAAATTAGGAACATTCCTAACGGATGGATGGTGTGGACGAACGTCCAGAGAAGGCAAAGACAGGCCCCAAAGCCGGGATAAAATCCAACGGCTTCGGGCTTATATCAGATGAGGGAATTCAAAACGAAGTGCGACTAGCGAGTCGCATTTCCACGGCAGCAGATACCATGAGATAATAAAATTCGATTTACCGAATTAAATAACAATATCCGGATTTTAAAACGGCTTAATCACAACCAACGCAACCGCCGCCAACATCCCCAGTACCGGCAATTCATTAAACATCCGATACCACTTATGCGAGCGACGATTCTCGCCGCGTTCGAAGGTCCGCAGCAGCACCCCGCAGTACGCGTGGTAAATGATCAGCAACACCACCACACCGACCTTCGCGTGAATCCAGCCCTGCCCGCTTCCGATACCGACCGCGAGCCACAGCCACAGCCCGCAAGCGAGCGCCGGCACTGCGATAAACGTCATGAAGCGAAACAGCTTGCGCGCCATGATCAGCAATCGTGCGGTCGCGGCGGGTTCCGTTTCCATCGCCAGATTGACGAAGATGCGCGGCAAATAGAACAGGCCGGCAAACCAGGAAGCAATCAGAACGATGTGAAACGTTTTAACCCAAAGCATCAGAGGTCCTCGTACTGAGTGTCAGCGTGGAAATGAGCGGCGCCACCGGCGCACTAAACGGAAAGCTTGCGTCCATCCCGGTGACGGCGGCAGCGCGTCGGCAACGAATCGTTACTGCCGCCCTTCGCCGTGCCCAAGCACGATGTATTTCAACGACGTCAACCCTTCCAGCCCCACCGGCCCACGCGCGTGCAGCTTGTCGTTCGAAATGCCGATTTCCGCGCCTAGACCGAATTCGAAGCCATCCGCGAAACGCGTCGATGCGTTCACCATCACGCTTGCCGAATCGACTTCACGCAGGAAGCGCATCGCGCGGTCGTGGTCTTCGGTGACGACCGCGTCGGTATGCTGCGAACTGTAGGTGTTGATGTGCTCGATCGCGGCGTCGAGATTGTCGACCACCTTGATCGCCAGCACCGGCGCGAGATATTCGGTGCGCCAGTCTTCTTCGGTGGCATCGACGAGAGGGCCGACACCCGCATCCGCCAACACAGCGCGAGCCGCCGCGTCCACGCGCAATTCCACTTCCTTGTCGCGATACAGCTTGCCCAACGGCGGCAGCACTTCAGCGGCAATACCGCGCGCCACCAGCAGCGTTTCCATCGTATTGCAGGTGCCGTAGCGGTGCGTCTTCGCGTTGTCGCAGACAGTCAGCGCCTTGGTCAGATCCGCACGGTCGTCGACATACACGTGGCAGATGCCGTCGAGATGCTTGATCATCGGCACACGTGCTTCGTTCATCAGCCGCTCGATCAGGCTCTTGCCGCCACGCGGCACGATCACGTCGACGTATTCGGTCATCGTGATCAGCTTGCCGACCGCTGCGCGGTCCGACGTGGCCACCACTTGCACCGCGTCCTGTGGCAAGCCGGCGGCTTCCAGCCCTTCGCCGATCAGCTTCGCCAGCGCCGTGTTGCATTCGAGCGCTTCCGAGCCACCACGCAGAATCGTCGCGTTGCCCGATTTGAGGCACAACGCCGCGGCGTCGATCGTCACGTTCGGGCGCGATTCGTAAATGATGCCAATCACGCCGAGCGGCACACGCATCTGGCCCACCTGAATTCCGCTTGGGCGGTACTTCAGATTGCTGATCTCGCCGATCGGATCGGCTAGCGCAGCAACCTGGCGCAGACCTTCGACCATCGTCTTGAGCGCCTTGTCCGACAGCGTCAAACGGTCGATAAACGCAGCGTCGAGACCTTTTTCGCGAGCGCGCGCGACATCGCGTGCGTTGGCTTCTTTCAGCAACGGCGCATCGCGCTCGATCGCCTGAGCGACTGCGGCAAGCGCGGCGTTCTTTGCGGCCGTCGATGCCCGCGCCATCGCACGCGAAGCGTGGCGGGCGCGGCGGCCGAGGTCGGTCATGTACTGGTCGATATCCATGGTGAGTCTCATAGCGCCGCGCACGCCTTTTACATGCGGCGAACAGGCAGTTTTAGCTAGCGAAAGATCAAACAATTGTAAGTCGGGTAGCGGTGCTTTGCTTGCCGCGGAGCGGCCCGTGTTGCCTGCGGTCTCGTAGCGTGGGCACGTTGAACGCACCCAGTGCGAGATGTCATCAAGGCACTGACGGTGACGATCTCGCCGCTACCTGAGCATGAATCAGACCGGGTCCGGCCGCATTGGCGATATAGCTCAGACAGGCCTGCGTGCTGGGGCAACTGCTCCGGCGCGAGGTCGTGGCGGCGGTACCGGCGCTCCCTTCGGCGCAGCCACCGTCATCGCCAGGTCGAACAAACCATCCCACGGATCAGGCGGCGGATCATTGCGATGATTGCCCGGCGTGCCGCCGGACAGCCCCTTCACCTGCCGATCCAGCCGCGCGGCTAAAGCAAGCGCCTTTTCAAGCGCGCTTTCCGTGACGCGCGACAGCGCCGGCCCAATCAGCCGCTCACGCGGACCCCACACGCGGTTTTCGCGCACCAGCATCGCGAGCGGTTTGCCGGCCGCGACACCACGCTTGATCCGCAACAAGGTCCGCACTTCCTCGACGACCGCCCACAGCACCAGCACCGCGGCCTCGCCTTCGCCGCGCAGACCGTCGAGCATGCGCGCGAGGCGGCCGACATCGCCCGCCAGCATCGCTTCGTTCAGCTTGAAAACGTCATAACGGGCGACGTTCAGCACCGCATCCTGAATCTGTTCAAAGCTCAACGAACCCGCCGGATACAGCAGCCCGAGCTTCTGGATTTCCTGATGCGCGGCAAGCAGATTGCCTTCCACGCGTTCGGCGATGAATGCCAACGCGCGCCGCCCTTCTTCACCGGCGGCGACCCGCTGGCCTTGAGCCGCAAGTCGCTGACCGACCCAATTCGGCAACTGCGCGCGCTCGACCGGATCGATCTTCAGTGCCACGCCGGCATCGGACAGCGCGGTGAACCATGCAGATTTCTGCGTAGCCGCGTCGAGCCGCGGCAGCGTGATCATGGTCAGCACGTCGTCATTCACGGCGGCGGCGAGCGCCTTCAGCGCATCCGCGCCTTCCTTGCCCGGCTTGCCCGAAGGAATGCGCAATTCGACGAGTTGACGGTCGCCGAACAGCGACATCGATTGACTCGCGCCGAGCAGCGAACTCCAGTCGAAACCACGCTCGACCGTGAACACCGAGCGATCGGTAAAACCAGCCGCACGCGCCGTAGCACGAATCCGGTCGCACGCTTCTTGCGCGAGCAGGTGCTCGTCGCCGTACACGACGTACAGTCCGGCGAGTCCCTTCGCGAGATGCGCTTCGAGCGCGTCAAGTCGCAGTTGCATGGCTACCGATCAACGAGGTTAAGAGCGCATAAGCACGCGCAGCAAGCTAAACAAAGACACAGCGCGACGCTCACAGCGGCGGCGGCGGCAACGGCGCGCGCGGCGCAACCGACGGCACCTGCTCACCCGGCGCCGGATGCAGCGAGCGCACCAGCGACAGACGGCGCGAAAGCTGGTCGATCGCGTCGTTTTCCATGTCCGCGAACAGAATGTCGGCTTCAGCCGACTTGGCCTGCGAGTACTGGTCGCTATAGGTCATCGCGCGGTTCAGCGCAATCGCGCTCGGCGGAATCAGCACCGTGCCGTCCTTGCCGACCAGCGTGTAGTTCATCGAAAGATTCAACGCATATTCTTCGACGACGCCAAGCGAGTTCAGCGTGAGCGTACTGGTGCCGCGGCCTTCGGTGATCTGCAACGTTGCGTCGGCATTCGCGACGGACGTCACCACCACCGTGTCGCTGCCGCCCTGCACGAGACGGGTCAGCCGCGCGCCGGCCGCAGCCGAACCGCCGGAGATATAGAGTCGTTTGAATGCGTAATCCTGCTGGCCGCGCAGCTGGAAGCCGCAGGCGGACAACATCAGCACGCTGCACACCAGCGTCAATAACGATCTGCGAGTCACATTGGCTCCTGGTTCGCAGTAAATTCCGCAGCGAGAGACAAGCGCCGCCACGCGCGACGGCGTCCTGCCTGCTGTCATGTTCCCGTGCGCGGTCAAACGACCACGTTCACGAGACGGCCCGGCACCACGACGATCTTCTTCGGCGCCTTGCCTTCGCTGAACTTCTCGACCGCTTCATGCGCGGCGGCGAGCTTTTCGATCGCTTCACGTGTGGCGTCTTTCGCCACCGTGAGCGCGCCGCGTACCTTGCCGTTCACCTGCAGCACGAGCTCGATTTCGGCTTGTTCGAGTGCCTGTTCGTCGACCTTCGGCCATGCGGCGTCGAGCAGCGAGCCGAATTCGTCGGCGTAACCGAGTTCCTGCCACAACTGGAACGTCTGGTGCGGCACGACCGGATACAGCACGCGCAGCAGCACGCTGTACGTCTCGCGCAGCACCGCCGGTTGCGCGCCCTTCGCGCTGTCGAGCGCGTTGAGCATCTTCATCGCCGCCGACACCACCGTGTTGTACTGCAAACGCTGGTAGTCGAAGTCGGCTTGCTTCAGCACGTTGTAGATCTCGCGGCGCAGCACCTTGTCGACTTCGCCAAGTTGCGCGGCGTCGAACTTGCCACCCGTGCGCAGCGCTGCTTCGTTCGCGTGACCGAAGCTCCACACGCGACGCAGGAAGCGGCTCGCGCCTTCCACGCCCGAACCGGACCATTCGAGCTGCTGCTCGGGCGGTGCGGCGAACATGACGAACAGACGCGCGGTGTCGGCGCCGTGTTGATCGATCAGCAATTGCGGATCGACGCCGTTGTTCTTCGACTTCGACATTTTCTCGACGCCTCCGAGCACCACCGGCTGCCCGTCCGAGTTCAGCACGGCGCCGACCGGGCGACCCTTGTCGTCGAACGAGACAGTAACGTCAGCCGGGTTGTACCAGGTCTTCTTACCCGCTTCGTTTTCGCGGTAATAGGTTTCGTTGAGCACCATGCCCTGCGTCAGCAGGTTCTTGGCCGGCTCGCCGAACTCGACCAGACCCATGTCTCGCATTACCTTCGCCCAGAAGCGCGAATACAAGAGGTGCAGAATCGCGTGCTCGATACCGCCGATGTATTGATCCATCGGCGCCCAGTAATCGGTGCGCTCGTCGACCATGGTCTTCGCATCCGGCGACGCATAGCGGTAGAAGTACCAGGACGAATCGACGAAGGTGTCCATCGTGTCGGTTTCGCGCTTTGCCGCGCCGCCGCAGGTCGGGCACGTGCAATTCACGAATGCTTCGGACTTCGCGAGCGGATTGCCCGTGCCATCCGGCACGAGGTCTTCCGGCAGCACAACCGGCAGATCTTTTTCCGGCACCGGCACGTCGCCGCACGACGGGCAGTGGATGATCGGAATCGGCGTGCCCCAGTAACGCTGGCGCGACACGCCCCAGTCACGCAAACGCCACGTGATCTGCTTGTCGCCGAGACCGAGTTCTTTCAGATCGGCGGCGATCGCGTCGACCGCCTGCGTGTAGTTCAGACCATCGTACTTGCCACTGTTGATGCAGACGCCGCCTTCCTTCTCGCCATACCATTCTTGCCAGGCTTCGGTGGAGAATTCCTTGCCTTCAATCGCCACCACCTGCTTGATCGGCAGACCGTATTTCTTCACGAACGCGAAGTCGCGCTCGTCGTGCGCGGGCACGCCCATCACGGCGCCTTCGCCGTAGCTCATCAGCACGTAATTGCCGATCCACACTTCGACCTGTACCTGCGTCAGCGGATGCGTGACGTAGAAGCCGGTGCCCATGCCCTTCTTTTCCATCGTCGCGACGTCGGCTTCAGCCACACCGCCGCGCTTGCATTCCTCGATGAAGGCTTGCAGTTCCGGCTTGTCTTTGGCGAGACGCGTGGCGAGCGGATGCTCGGCGGCAACCGCGCAGAAAGTCACGCCCATGATCGTGTCTGCACGCGTGGTAAACACGCGCAGCAGCTTCTGTTCGCCGTCGATTTCATACGGGAAACCGAAGTTCACGCCGAAGCTCTTGCCGATCCAGTTCTGCTGCATGATCTTGACGCGCTCGGGCCAGCCGAGGCCTTCGAGGTCGTTCAGCAGTTCATCCGCGTACTGCGTGATGCGCATGTAGTACATCGGGATTTCGCGCTTTTCGATCAGCGCGCCCGAACGCCAGCCGCGGCCGTCGATCACCTGCTCGTTGGCAAGCACGGTCTGATCGACCGGGTCCCAGTTGACGGTGCCGGTTTTCTTGTACGCGATGCCCTTTTCGAGCATCTTCAGGAATAGCCACTGGTTCCACTTGTAGTAATCGGGGCTGCAGGTGGCGACTTCGCGCGACCAGTCGATCGCGAGGCCCATCGACTGCATCTGCTTCTTCATGTAAGCGATGTTGTCGTAGGTCCATTTCGCGGGCGGCACGTTGTTGGCCATCGCCGCGTTTTCCGCCGGCATGCCGAACGCGTCCCAACCCATCGGCATCAGCACGTTGTAGCCGTTCATCCGCAGATAGCGGTACATCACGTCGTTGATCGTGTAGTTGCGCACGTGCCCCATGTGCAGCTTGCCCGACGGGTACGGCAGCATCGAAACGCAATAGAACTTGGGCTTATCAGTAGTTTCCGACGTCTTGTACGCGTCGATGGCGCGCCATTGCCCTTGCGCGGCGGCTTCGACGTCGGAGGGAACGTATTTTTCGTGCATGGTGTGATGAGATCGCTGGGTTCGGTGCTTTCGCACCGCCCGCTTTGGTGCTCTGCTGGATGAAATGGCGTCGTTTCCCCTTCGGCGGGGGAAAGGGCTGATTATACCGTTCGCGGACGGGTGCGCCGCGTGGCGTGGTGTGCGGGGGCGACGGGGTTGCGCCTGAGCGGGAGCACGGTGCCGCCGGATGCCGTCGCTACGGTTTCGCCCCCGGCGGCGGCGAATCGGTGACGAAGCCGATTCGCTCGAGCCCGGCCTGTTGCGCCGCACCCATCACCTGCGCGATCACCTCGTAACGCGTGGAACGCTCGGCGCTGAGCTGGATTTCCGGCTGGTCGACCTCTTTACCCGCTTCCACGAATCGCGTGCGCATCTGCTGCAGCGTGATGACGCTGCCGTTCCAGTACAGCTTGCCGGCGGCATCGATTGAAAGAGAAATGGTTTGCGGCGTTTGCCGTGCGGGCGCGGCCGCGACTTTGGGCAAATCCAGCCGGATCGCGTGCGTAAATAAAGGCGCGGTAATGATAAAAATCACCAGCAGCACGAGCATCACGTCGATCAACGGCGTCATGTTGATCTCGGCCATCGGCGCGGCCGTCTGCTTTTTCTCGAGTCCGCCGAATGCCATGTCGCCTCCCTCTTTTTTCCGGTCTCAGCCGTGCGCCTGTTGGGTTCGGGCGTGGACTTGCTGAGGCTGGGGCCGGGGCTGATCCGCTGGCGCGCACACATAGGCGTGCAAATCGTGAGCGAAGCCGTCGAGTTCTTCCGACAACTGCCGCACCATGCGCCCGAACACGTTATAGGCGAGCACCGCTGGAATCGCGACCACGAGGCCGAAGGCGGTCATGATCAGCGCCTCGCCGACCGGACCCGCGACGTTTTCGATCTGCGCCTGACCGCTCGCCGCGATACTGCCGAGCGCGTGATAGATGCCCCATACCGTGCCGAGCAGGCCCACGAACGGCGCCGTGCTGCCCACCGAGGCCAGCAGCACCTGGCCGAACTCGAGCCGCCGCTGCGACGCGTTGAGCGCTTGACGCAGCGCTCGTAACACCCGCTCGCTGCGCTCCACGCGGGCGAGCAGCGCGCCGGGAATGTCCACTTCGGCGGCGTGCAGCGCGGCCTCGGCGAGTGGCGTGAACACGCGCTCGCGGTCCATGCGCCTCAATGCCGCGACGCCGTCCGACAGCGTCGATGCCTGCCAGAACTGCGCAATCGCCGGCGTGGCCTGACGTTTGGCGCGCGTGAGGATCCAGCTTTTGACGATCAGAAAGCACCAGCTCGCAATCGACATCGCCAGCAGCACATAGGCGACGCCATGCGTGATCGCGTCGCTAGTTTCCAGGTAGTGGATGATGCCGCTGCTGCCTGCCATCTGGCCTCGCCGTTGGAAAATGACTACAGGGGCGCTACAAACGAGCAAAGCGGGGCCACAACCGGCCCCGTGACACGCTCAACGCAGGCCGAGCACGTCCTGCATGTCGAAAAATCCCGTCTCGTGACTTTCGAGGAAACGCACGGCACGCAGCGCGCCTTGCGCATACGACAGGCGGCTCGCCGATTTGTGCGTGATTTCGATACGCTCGCCAATGCCTGCAAACAGCACTGTATGGTCGCCGACGATGTCGCCGCCGCGGATCGCCGAGAAGCCGATCGTGGACGGGTCGCGTTCGCCGGTCACGCCTTCGCGGCTGTAGACCGCGCAGTCGTCGAGATTGCGGCCAAGCGCGTGGGCCATGACTTCGCCCATGGTCAGCGCGGTGCCAGACGGCGCGTCGACCTTGTGACGGTGATGCGCCTCGATGATTTCGATGTCATAGCCGGTCGCGAAATGCTTCGCGGCGTATTCGAGCAGCTTCAGCGTGACATTGACGCCCACGCTCATGTTCGACGAAAACATGATCGCGACCTTGTCCGCCGCGGCGCGCAGTTGCGCTTTCTGTTCGTTGTCGAAGCCAGTCGTGCCGATCACCATTTTGACGTTGTGGCGCTGCGCGGCTTCCAGATGCATCAGCGTGCCTTCGGGGCGCGTGAAGTCGATCAGATAGTCGGATTCGGCGAATACGCGCTCGATATCGTCCGTCAGCAGCACGCCCGTCTGTTTGCCGAGAAACGCGCCGGCGTCCTGACCGAGTTGCGGGGCGCCCGCACGGTCGAGCGCGCCGGACAGCGTTGCGCCGGAATCGTTGAGGACGGTTTCGATGAGCATCCGGCCCATACGGCCCGATGCGCCAGCAATGGCAATTTTCATGGCTACGAGGGTTCGAAAGGGGTAAAACGCGGCAAACGCGGGCAAAAGCGGCGCCGGGCAGCACACCCGGGCGCCGCGCATACAGGAACAACAACTACAACCAGCACAGCAGAAAGGCTGACGGGCGCTGCTCACGGTGCATTCCGTCGCAGCGCCCGTCTTAACCGCCCTAAGAGAAGGACAGCGAGCTTAGCCGCCCGTTCCCGTAGTGGACGAAGAAGACGTCAACGGCGCGTTGTGCGTCGGGCCGCCGTTGCTGCTTTGCGGGCCCGTGGGTCCCACCGGATTCTCCTGCGTGCCGGGAACCTGCGGCGGCGGCGGACGGTGGAACTGGAACTGTGGCTGCCCGGCGGCCGTTGGACCTTGCGACGGAATCCCGCCACCGTTGGCGGTCGGTGCGGTAGAGCGCACCGACGATCGCTGATTGCCCGACGGCGATTGCACCGCATTGGTCAGCCGATTCGCGGCCTGCGCGGCTTCGGCGTTGGCGTCTGTCGACGGGATGGCCGCTGCTGCGGCGGCCGCGTCCACCGACGGCGAACGCGTGGTGTCAACAGTAGCCGGCGCTGCCGCCACCGGCGCGCTGGCGCCCGTTGCGGCGCTTGCCACGTTCGGCACGGCGGCCTTCTTCTTGCCGGCCTTGTCGCCGTCGATTTCCGCCAGCAACTCGAGGTTGGAAGGCAGATCGTCGCCGCCCGACCAGCTCGCGACGCGGTCGCCCGCGAATATGACTACGAAGTCGCGCTGTTGCACAACGCTAGTCGAGCCGCGTTTGAAATAGAACACGTAGTCCCAGCGGTCTGCGTGGAACATATCGGTCAAAAGCGGCGTGCCGAGCAACTGCTTCACCTGCGCGCGCGACAAACCGACCTGCATCTGCGCCGCCGCTTCTTTCGAGACGAAATTGCCTTGCACCACCGTAATACGATACGGCGTAATGCTTTGGGCAACACGCTGCGTCAGGCTGTCGTACGTGGAACATCCGGCAAGAACCGCGACAGTCGCAACAGCGATCAAGGTACCCCGCATGCGGCTCCCCCGGTAGATCAATTGAGAATTTGAAATCATTTCACTCACCGTGCGAGCCCGCTGACGAGCGCGCGAGTTTCATTCCATCGAAGATGACCAGAACGGCAAAAACACATTACTATGAGAGCCCAGCATTGTACTCTAGGGATCCCTTGTCATGACCAATCCAACCGATCTCAAGAATATCGGGCTCAAGGCGACCCTTCCGCGCCTCAAAATCCTTGAGATTTTCCAGCATAGCCCGGTGCGCCATTTGACCGCAGAAGACGTCTACCGCAACCTGCTGCACGAAGAACTCGATATCGGCCTCGCAACCGTGTATCGCGTGCTGACGCAGTTCGAGCAGGCCGGTCTGCTCTCGCGCAGCAATTTCGAATCGGGCAAAGCCGTGTTCGAACTGAACGAAGGGTCGCATCACGACCACCTCGTTTGCCTCGATTGCGGGCTCGTCGAAGAATTTTTCGACTCCGAAATCGAGAGCCGTCAGCAATCCATCGCGAAGGAACGCGGCTTCAAGCTGCAGGAACATGCGCTGGCGCTGTACGGCGCGTGCACCAAGGAGAATTGCCCGCATCGTAAGCACTAGTGTCGTGACTTCCGTGAACTGTCGGTAAATATGGGGCCGGGGAAAGACGTTGTAACCACGAGCACGCTGCGCGAAAATCGGGGAATGGAAAAATACATCGTTACCCTGACGGCGAAAGAAAGAGAGCAACTCGAAGCGATTGTGAGCAAAGGTTCGCACCAGTCCCAGAAGGTAATCAACGCTCTCATTCTGTTGAATTGCGACACCTCTTCAGGGCGCTGCCGTCGCTCCGGGCAAGAGGTCGCAGCGGTGTTGCACGTGAGCGCGCGCAAGATTGACCGGGTGAAGAAACGTTTCGTGGAGGAAGGCTACGAAGCCGCGCTTGTCAGGCCGCCGGGCCAAAGGGTCTACGACAGCAAGATTGACGGCGAGCTTGAGGCCCGCCTGATTGCGCTGAGCTGCGGCGAGCCTCCCGAGGGCCAGGCGAACTGGTCGCTGCGGCGATTGGCGCAGCGTGCCGTAGAGCTGGAGTACGTGGATAGTCTCTCGCACGAAACGGTGCGGCGTGCGCTCAAAAAAACGAACTCAAGCCGTGGCGCAAGATAGGCTGGATTATCCCGCCCAAAGCGAACGCGGAGTTCGTGGCGGCCATGGAAAACGTGCTCGATGTGTACCACCGGCCCTACGACGCGACGGGCCCCGTGGTGTGCATGGACGAGACGCCGCGGCAGTTGATTCGCCAGACCCGCGAACCGATCAAAGCGGCACCAGGGCGTCCTGCGCGGGAGGACTATGAGTACGAGCGCTGTGGCGTGTGCAATGTCTTCATGGCATCGGAACCCCTTGCCGGACTGCGTCTGACGAAAGCCACCGACTCCCGGACCAGGGTGCAATGGTCCCGCTTCGTACAGGACATTGCCCAGGCCTTACCCGGATGCGCAACGAATCACCCTCGTGATGGACAACCTGAACACCCACACGGCCGCCGCGCCCTACGAAACCTTCCCGCCATCGCAGGCCAAAGCGCTGTGGGACCGGTTTGAATTTGTCTACACGCCCAAACATGGCAGTTGGCTGAACATGGCCGAGATCGAACTCAATGTGATGATCAAGCAGTGCCTCGACCGGCGCATCGACAACATCGACACGGTGCGCCGCGAGGTGGCCGCCTGGCAGGCTCGACGAGATCAGCTTAAGGCCAGGATCAACTGGCAGTTCACCACCGACGATGCCCGCATCAAACTGTCCAGGCTATATCCGACATTTGAGGCCTGACAAAACACTAGGCTGAATGAGTGCGATGCCGGCCGCGTCGGGGTGCGCGGCTCGGTGAGCAACGAAAAAACCCGGCCGATGAAAATCGGCCGGGTTTTCTTATGCATGCGGCGCTGCGGCTGCGTTGGGAGGCTCGCGCCTGCGCCTCCTCCCATGTGCGTATGGCCGCCGCGTTGGGACTCCCGCCTACGCCCGCCTATTCCGCCAATTCGACGCTCGCTTCCGCTTCGAACAGCAGCCGCCACGGCTCGGCCAACGGCAATTCGTCGCAGTTGGGCTGCTCGCCGCCACGATCCACTGCCACAAAGTCGCTCACCTGATCGAGCGCGAGCAACGGATGGTGCCAAACGCCCTTGGCATAGTTCACGCCCTGCCAGCCGTCGCTCCAGAACGCCCGCATCCGCGCCGGATCGAACTCGCCGGCCGGCGCA